>JACOUI010000365.1 GCA_016177915.1 Planctomycetia bacterium | reverse complement strand
GTTAACCTCACTTTGCGGGGCCACAAATGCACGGAGCCACGCAACGCGGCGATGCAACGAAGCGAACTCCCAAACAGTCAACTGATAGCAGCACCAACATCAACGCCGACAACGCCTTGTGCTAAAGCTTGTGCCATTCGATCGAGTGTCGGCGGTCGGCCTGCGATCCGGCGGCTGTCCTATTCGCTGGACGCGGCGCCGCGGCGGCGCATAGACTCTTTTCCAAGAGGGGAATACGGACAACTGCACGGGAATTGTGGAGGAGATTAACGAACCATGTCGGCCGGCGATGGCGCGTCCCAACTACCTCTCGTCTTGACGGTCCACGGCATCAACTCGGACGGGGAATGGCAAGACACGGTTCAGCGCCTGTTGTCGCCCCATTTCGAGTTCGATGCATACCGCTATTACGACTTTCGATACGCCGGGTTTGTCAGGCAGTTTATCGAACCGGCGTGCTGCCTGCTGATGGTGGCAGTTGCGTTCTTCTGGGCGATATGGCTACTGGGGTTTCTTGGTTTTCCCGGCGAGATTCAACCGCCGGGTCCGTCGCCGGCCGCAGAGTTCGCTTTTCTGAGGTGGCCTTGGGATGCGTGGGCGTCCATTTGGGTGGTCGGGGTTTCCGCCTTTTTCGCCATGCCCGGCCGGCGCGAAACCACGGACACCCCCTTCACAGGGCACAAGGCTGGCCCGCGGCCGAATACCTACCGGCTCCCCGTGGCGGCGATCGGCGGGTTGATCGGACTCAGCTTCGGGCCCTGGCTGCTTGCGGCGCTGTGGCTGGACATCGTGGGCGGCTGCGGCCTGCTTCTTGTGCTGTTTTCGCGGCTCGACGACCATCCACTGGCCGCGCGTTCCAAAGGTCTCGTCCGGCTGGTGTTGAACACCAAGTCGTTCCTTCTGCCGATCGGCTGCGTCGCCCTGGCCTTTTGTTTGAGCATGGCCATGTGGATGATGGGCGGGGGAGCCTGGGCCGGATGGCCGCTGTTTTGGGCCTCCGTCGCGAGCCTTGTTATCCTGGCGGCGGGCGGCTGGTGGTTGGCGCAGCGACGGTACCATCGTCGCGCGGCGGAGTTTCTGAATTGGCTCAACGGCCATGCGGAATTGGCGAAGGGCCGCACAGTCCACGTCATCGCGCACAGTTTCGGTACGTGGCTTACCGGCGAGGCGCTGCGATCCGGTGAGCTCAAGTTGGAGATCCGCCGCTTGATTCTGGTCGGCTGCGTGCTGCGACGGGACTTTCCCTGGCCAAAGAGCACCGAGCCGCCAGTCTTGGTGGGCAAAGTCCAGCAGGTCCGCAACGAAGTCGGCGGGCGCGACCCGGTTGCGGCGGTCATTCAATGGCTCGAAAGTCGAGGTCTGTCGTTGCGCCGGTTCGGGTCGGCGGGCCGGCTTGGATTTCGCCGGACGTCCGATCTCATCCACGACGTGGAAAACTCCCTCGACTTCTGCGAGGTGTGTGTCGTACCGGAGCGCCATCAGGTCCCGCGCGTACACAACGTCTTCCTTCCCACGTTCCGCCACAGCGATGCCTTTGCGGTGGAAGAGCGGACGACTCGCTTCTGGCTCCCGTTCCTGTTGGAGCTGGACTCCTGGGAGTATTGGGATTTTTGGCGTCTTTGCAGGCAGGCGGGCGTCTACGAAGAAGCCGTGTTGCAGGCCGATCGTGAACGGAAGAGGCTCGTGCAGCAGTTTGCCGAACGGTCGAACGACCTCGCCATGCTTGCGTCGACGCGGGACCCGCACCACCGGAACGTCGAGCAGCAAATCCAGGACTTGGCTATCCAGCGCCGCGATGCCGAAACGCGTCTGGACGAGGCCCAGCGGGTTCTTGACCGCGTTGCACGCCAGTTGGCCGATCGGCAGTGGGCCTGGACGCAGTACGCTCAGGGTCATCAGGTCACGCTCGAAAACTGGGTCGCCCGCAAACTGCTGGATCGACTAAAGGCGGCCGACACCGTGGCCACTCCGCAACAGGTGGACGCCGCGCAGAAGCTCGCAACTCGCGCGATTCGTAGCATTTGGGACCTGGTCTGCAAGGCGGACAGGAGAATGGCGATTCGCCGATCGCGTCGTGAAACGCACTTGTCCGAAGACGATAGGGCCCTGTTGTTGACCCTCGATCCCCGCAAGGCCGTCGCCCGCGCTGTCGCCGACATGCGGATCTAAGCGGGATGGCGACACCTTGTCACAAGTGGTAGAATTCAACGTTATGAGCGGATCCTGGAGTGGAATGCGTCGGGCCGAGGACTTCGCGGCCGAGTTTGCGCACTCGGTTGCCCAAGTTGCCGGCGACAAGCGCTGGAATTGGGATTCGGTTTCCGTCCCGTCAATGCAACTGCCGCCACGGTCCGAGGGCTATCTCCGGCAGGCCGGCGCAGAACTGGCGAACATCGCCAGAACGGTGGTCTCCGGCGGGCGGCCCGACGTTCAGACCCTGATCGCAAACCTCGAAAAAAGTGCGGGCGCCGGCGACGAGGCTCTTTTGTGCGAACTTTGCGAGAACCAACGCGCGCTGGTCCTCGGCGCCGTCAAGTCGCTCCGCGGCTATCTGCAGGATATGTGGCACTTTTCCGAAGCGACAGTGGATGCAATGATCGGTCTCATCGGCCAGTCCATGCTCGTCGAATTGTCCAAGCCGGCTTTCCTCAAGTCGGCTGAGGAAGAAGCCGGGCGCTCCGGCAAATCCGTGCAGGATGTGCTCAATGAAGACGTGGAGCGCTACGAGCAGGGCTTGCGCAGGGTCATGCAATCGAGGAACGAAGAACTGTCGGGGCCGGCCAGCGCGGTCCCCGGCTAGGAGAATGCTCTTTTCTCGCGCCGAATCGACCGGGAACGAAAGACATAACGGCAGATTGTGCCTCGCTCCAAACCTATAATCGGCTTCAAAAACTGTCGGCCAGCGTTTTGTCCTGCCCGCGCCCAGCCGATACAATCATGGCCATGTCGGTCCGCAAATAATTGAGGAGCCTGCCATGCGGTGGTTGGTTGGCATGCTAGTAGTGGCGGCGCTCGTGGCCGCCCGTCCGGTCCTCTTCGCAGAGGATCTCCCCACGCTGCCGCCCTTCAAGGGCGACGCCGCTGCCAACAAGGACGCAAAGGACGACGACGCCAAAAAGGTCGACACGTCCAAGCTCTCGCCCAAGGAGCTGAAAGATCTCAAGGCGAAAACCAAGCAACTCCTGGAAATCGCCAAGCAGCTCAAGGCCGCCAGGAAGGCCGAAAAGGGCGGCCGCGTTTCGCCCGACGATTTTTTCCTCGTCGGCAAAGTCGAGCTGGGCCTCAAGGACCGCACCGGTTCGGTGGGCTTCGAGACGATCCAGGGCCAGAACCATGCCGTCAAGGCGATCGCCGAATACTTGAACACGGCCCCGCCGGACACTGCCCGCTACTTTCAGGCCTTCGCGCGTTTTCGGAGCGAAGAGACCGCCGCCGCCGGCCTGACGGAGATCCAGCAGAAGTGGGACGAGTACAAGTCGTACCGCGAGCAACTCGCCGCCCGGTACAACGCCAACATCACGTGTCGCACGTGAGCGAGGCGCTAACCGGCTGCGGTCCGCAGCCTCAAGAACGAAGCGATCGGCCGCGGAACCCGCGGCCGATTGTGTTTGCGGGACGTTCCTTTGCAACGGGCGGTTCGCCATGAATATTCGCGCGCTGTTGGGCGAAATGTCCCTGGCCCGGTTCATGGAGGACCATTACCTGAAGCAGCCGCTGGCGCGCTGCGGCACGGCGGCGGCCCTCTGCCCGATCGGTTCCTGGAGCACGGTCGAGGAAATCCTGGCGCAGGACGGAGTCGACGCGCTTCTGGCGCGGCGCGGGGAGATGTTCCAAGGCCCGACGCCCTCGCTTGACGTCGTCCGCCGCATGCGCGACGACGGCTACACGCTCGTCATCCGGCACGCCGAGCGCCACAGCCCCCAACTGCGCTCGTTGGCCGAGGGTTTTGCGCGCGACTTCGCCGGGCCGGTCAACGTCCACATGTACTTCACGCCGCCGGGCCAGTACGGTTTCGGCTGGCACTACGACGCCGAGGAAGTTTTCATCGTCCAGACCGAAGGGTCCAAGGAGTATTTGTTGCGCAAGAACACGGTCCATCCCTGGCCGCTCGTCGAGACGATCCCCGAGAACATGGGCTACGAGCGCGAGCTGATGCCGGTGATGAAGTGCCTCTTGCGGGCCGGGGACGCGCTTTACATTCCCGGGGGGTATTGGCACGTGGGGCAGTCGCACGAGCCGGCGGCGTCGCTGGCGATCGGCGTGATGGCGCCCGCGGCGATCGACGTTCTGGACGCGCTCCGCGAGCGCCTGGTGCAATCGCTGCTTTGGCGGCAGCGGCTGCCGTGCAATGGCGCGGCCGCGACGGAGACGGAGGACGAGCTTGTGGCGAAGTATCGCGAGACGTTCGCGGCGCTGGCCGATGACTTGAAGCGCTGCCTCGTCAGCGAGGAGCTCATCCGCGCGTTTCTGCGGCGCAAGCCAACGGGATAGGGCGGGCCGAGCTACTTGGCGAGGTAGTCGTCCTTGTCCAGCCAGATGCGGCCGGCGGCCGGATGGTAGAGGTAGCCGGCATCGGCGGCGCCGCTGGCGGCGGCCGGGGGATTCGCGGCCGCCTGACGCACCGTGGCGCTGTTGGTGAATGGATTGACCGGAATCCGCTGCACGTACGGACCGAAAGGTCCGCCATCGGCGCCGCTGGCGTCGGTGGCTTTGGCGAGCTCCGCCAAAGTGAGCGAGGGCGTCAGTCCGTCGTGCTGCGCCTTGTAAAGCTCGATCTGCGCCCGCAGGATGCGGACGTTGAGGTCCGCGGTGCTCTCCTTGGCGTCGGCGGAGACGTCCGTGAATTGCGGAATGATGGCCGCCGCCAGGATCGCCAGGATGACGATCACGATCAAAAGCTCCATCAACGTGAAGCCTGACGTTCGCGATCGCATGGCGATTTTGGGTCTGGTGCTCGGGGCTGCTGCGAGGAGGGGCCGAGGCGCCGACGGCAAGCGCCGACATCTATCGAAACAGATAGGTTGCGGCGGACGGGCGTCAACACCAGAGGCCGAAGCGGCGGCAATTCGTCGGCAAAACCCAGCGGGTCGATACGACCGGCACCTTCGGCGACGTGCAACGATCGCTCACCACTTGAGCCCGAACGGGCCGCCCTGCGAGCGTCCCAGCCCGCCGCGCAGCCGCTTCGTGGGACCTTTCTTGGGAGGTGGCGCAGCCTCTGCGGCAGGGGACTCGGCGGCCTCGTCCTTTGTCGGATCGGCGACGGGGACGAGGGCCTTCATCGACAGCCCGATGCGCTTTTTCTCGAGGTCGACCGAGAGCACCTGGACCTCGACCTCCTGCCCTTCCTTGACGATGTCGCTGGTGCGAAAGACGCGCTGCCTGGCCAGCTCGGAGATGTGCACCAGCCCTTCCACGCCCGGCTCCAGCTCGACGAACGCGCCGAACTCCATGATCTTCGTGACGCGGCCGCGGACGACGCTGCGCGGCGGAAAGCGCTGCTGGGCGGTGAGCCAGGGGTTCTCGGCGAAGTCGCGCATCGAGAGGCTGATCTTCTTGGTTTCCGGGTCGATCTTCTCGACGACGACGCGGACCTTGTCGCCTTCCTTGACGACCTCACTGGGGTGCTTGACGCGGCCCCAGCTCAAGCGGCTGACGTGCACGAGGCCGTCGGCGCCGCCCAGGTCCACGAACGCGCCGAAGTCGTGGATCCGCCGGACGACCCCTTCGCGAATCTGTCCTGGCGCGAGCGATTCGAGCAGCGTCTTCTTCGCCTCGGCTTGCTCACGCTCCAAGACGGCGCGGCGGGAGAGGACGAGGTTGCGCTTTTGCGAATCGGCCTCGGTGACGACGCAGGCCAGCTTCTGGCCGACCAGGGTCGAGAGGTCCTCGACGCGATAGAGGGCCGCGTGGCTGGCGGGGATGAACGCGCGGAGATTGTTGACCTGGCACTCCAGGCCCCCCTTGTTGTGGCC
>JACOUI010000364.1 GCA_016177915.1 Planctomycetia bacterium | reverse complement strand
CGTATTGCTGCCAAGCACGGCAGCCAACGCGGGCGAAGCGGAATTTCGCCGGACCGAGGACGTGATTTACGGACGCAAGTTCGGCACGGCCCTGACCATGGACGTGTTCGCGCCGGTGAAAAACGCCAACGGCGCCGCCGTCGTCTGTCAACTGCCGCGCCTCAGTTGGTTGGATGCTTCACCGAGTGGGCTGCCCGCATCGGGGCGACACGGACTGGCAGGTCGGAGAGTGGGGCAGCCTGACACGCACGTGCAAGGCTGCTCCGCCGATCGACGAGAGCTGATTCAGTGGGCACGCGAGCAGGGTCAGACCGAAGTCAAGGAGTGCAGTGACTGCAAGCCGTAACAGGTGACCTCGGGTTCCTATCGTCGCGCACCACTTCTTCCTGCCGTCGCCCCTTGCAGCTTGGCTCTCGCGGCGGTAGCCTACATTGGTGCGGACAGTTGCAGTAATTCGGAGGCGGGGCGCTTATTGTGGCGAAGAAGGAGCCGTACTTCCCCGTCTTCGCCCCTGTCGTGCACGACCACCTGCGCGCCATCGATGCGAAGTACGATTCGCTCATCCGCGCGAAAATCGAGGAGCAATTGACCCATGAGCCCGACGTCCAAAGCCGGAATCGCAAGCCCGTTCGGCCACCGGCCGCCTTCCAAGCGGAATGGGAACTACGGTTCGGCCCAAACAATCGGTTCCGTGTTTTCTACCAGATCGACCGCGAGAACCGGCAAGTGCGGATAGTCGCCATAGGGGAGAAGGACCGGAAACGCCTGCTCGTTGGCGGTGAGGAGGTAACGCTGTGAAGACTGCCTCGGCCGCGAAGATCGCGGCAGAATTCAATGACTACCTGGAAGCTAGCCGCCACCAACCGGTGCTCATTACCCGCAACGGGAAGCCGGTCGCGGTGCTGCTGGCTGTCCAGGACAAGGCCGATGCCGAGCAACTGGCTGGCCGTTCGCGCTCGCTACGATCCATTTTTGAGGAGGCCCACGAACAAATCGAGAAGGGTGGCGGAATTCCCCACGACCAGTTTTGGCGGGAGGTCGCGCAACATCGACGCGCGAAGGGCAAGAACATTGGCCACAAGGCGCGCTGATACTGTTGTAGGCGCCCAAAATAAAGGTGGAACGCTAACATGATCCGCATTCTGGGCACACCACGACGGCTCTGCGACGGCCTCACCCGCCGCGACTTGCTTCACATCGGCGGCTTGGGGGCCTTTGGCGTTGCCCTCAGCGACCTATTCGGCCTGGCCAAACTCTCGGCGGCCAGCGGTGCACGCCCATCCGGGTTCGGCAAGGCCAAATCCTGCATCTTGCTCTACAAATACGGCTCGCCCTCCCAGCACGAGACGTTCGATCCCAAGCCGGACGCACCGGCCGAGATTCAAGGCGAGATGAGGGCCATCGCCACGCGCGTTCCGGGCATCCGGATTTGCGAGCACCTGCCGCGCATCGCCAAGATCATGAACCGGCTGACGGTGGTGCGCTCGCTCACGCACCCGTACCCGCTGCACGGCACTGTCTATGCCATGTCGGGGATTCCGGAGGTCGATGTCAAGATCGAGTCCAAGCCGCGCGACCCGCGGCAATGGCCGTTCATCGGCTCCATCGTTGATTATGTCGAGGACCAGCGCAATCGCGGCCGGCTGCCGGACATGCCGCGCAACATCGCCCTGCCGTTCCGGCTCGGCGCCAGGACGGAAATCCCGCCCCTGGCTGGCCCGTACGGCACCTGGCTCGGAAGCCGGTACGATCCGATCTTCACCGAATTCACCGCGGCCGGCGTTAGGCCCGCCCCCGCCGTCGGCGCCTTTGTGTGCGCCGATCCGTACCTGTCGATCAGGCCAACCGACCGCATCACGCTCGGCTCCGACGCCGCTGCCCCCGAAGGCATGGATTCCGCCCGCGTCGACGTGCGCCGATCCTTGTTGAGGCAGTTCGATCGCGCGCGGGCCTGGCTCGAAGCGGATGAGCGCGTCGAGGCCTTCAGCCAGCAGCAGCGGCTCGCCTTCTCGCTGCTGACCACAGGCAACGTTCATCGCGCCCTCGACCTGGCCCGCGAGCCGCTGGCGGTGCGCGAGAATTACGGCATGAACCTTTTCGGGCAGTCCACCTTGGCGGCGCGGCGGCTGATCGAGGCCGGCTGCAAATTCGTCACCGTCTTTTTCGACGCTTTCGGCCGCAACACCGGCGGCTGGGACACGCACGACAATCATTTCCCGCGCTTGAAGAACTTTCTCCTGCCCGTCTTCGACCAGACCTACGCTGCCCTGATCCTCGATCTCGAAGCCCGCGGCCTCCTCGACGAGACGCTCGTGCTGTGCCTGAGCGAGCACGGCCGCACCCCGCGTCTCGAATCCAGCCGCCACGGGGCCGGCCGCGATCATTGGTCGAGAGCCTATTGCCAGGTTTACGCCGGCGCCGGCATGGGCCAGGGCAACCTGGTCGGCCGCACCGACGCCATTGCCGGCGACGTGACCAGCACACCCCTGTCGCCCAAGGACATCCTGGCAACGGCGTTCTACCTGCTCGGCATCGACCCGCACACGAACATCCAAGATCGGACCGGCCAGCCCATGCCGATCGTCGGCAATGGGAGCGTGAGGCCGGAACTGCTGGGCTGAGTGCGCCGCCGCGCGTTTGCTGTCACGCCGCGCCATCGCCGGGCAATGCGGTCGGCGGATGACATTCGCCAATTCACCCACCTCTTTGACCGGGCCGAGCGAAAAAGGTGCACGGGCTACGCGTCGTCAAGCCCCCTAACCGCAAAACCTTACATCAACACAACCCCGTGCACTTTTATTTGCCTGACGCAGCGGGACCTTCCGGTAACGACTTCGCGGACAACATTCTGATCGCGGCCCTCGGGTATGCCATTTCCAGCCAACCCCAAGATGCCCCCCGTTTTTCCTCAATGCCGGCATTGAAAACCCGTGTCCATCGGATAATATACGAATGTACAAGCAAGGAGCCACGGCAATGTCAATCGTACAAGATAGATTTACGTTAGACTACCCGGCAAAACGCATCGGTTCTTCGTTGCTGGTCCAGACCGACTGCTTCGAATGGATGAGCCGCGCGCCCGAGGCGACAATCCACGCCATCGTCACCGACCCGCCTTACGGTGTGAAGGAATACGACCTCGATCAGCTGACGAAGCGAACCAACGGAAGGGGCGGAATCTGGCGGCTGCCTCCGGATTTCGACGGCCACCAACGCTCGCCCCTTCCGCGCTTCACCGCACTCAACGAAAAGGAACGCTGCAACCTTCGCCACTTCTTCGTGCAGTGGGGACAGTTGGCGGCTCGGATCCTGCGCCCCGGCGGCCACCTTGTCATCGCCAGCAACGCCTTTCTCTCGCAGATGGTTTTCTCTGCTCTCGTGGAAGCAAAAATGGAATTCCGTGGGGAAATTGTCCGTCTTGTGCGAACTCTCCGCGGCGGCGATCGGCCCAAGAATGCTGAGAAGGAGTTTCCCGGTGTTTCTTCAATGCCCCGAGGTTGCTATGAGCCGTGGGGGGTTTTCCGCAAACCCATGCCTTCGGGCTTCAAAGTGAGCGATTGCCTCCGAGAATTCCAGACCGGCGGTCTCCGTCGTCGGCCAAACGGCTTGCCATTTGAAGACGTAATCGATAGTGAACGAACTTCTCAGCTTGAAAAGGAAATCGCCGATCATCCCAGCCTCAAGCCCCAGTCTTTCCTCCGCCAGATTGTCCATGCCGTGTTGCCGCTCGGTGAGGGCATCGTCCTTGATCCGTTCACGGGTTCTGGTTCTACTATCGCGGCCGCAGAAGCCGTCGGATACACCGCAATCGGAATCGAGCGGATTCCGGAATTCTTCTCTCTCGCTTGCAAGGCTATTCCCCGATTAAGCCGACTTGTTATCGCTGGTCCCAAAGACTCTCTCTGTTCCCTATTCTGATTCATCGTCCTGGTAGATCCAATTTGCCGTCATTTTTTCAAAGCCACTTCGTGTAACGCTGGCTGTAATCGTCCGCCGGCTTGTCTCGCTTCGACCAGAAAATAACCAATCGTTTTTCGTCAGCTGCCCCAAGAAAACGCTCTTGAACCGGAATGGCCGCGGCGAGATCTTTTTGCTTACATCGACCGGTCTATTGCTCTCGAAGACGAACACCATAAGCCAGCATTCCTCCGGGTTGTGTCCCTGCCAGCCCCTCCGGTATCGAGATGCTTTCACTTCGATTCCTTCGGTGCCGTGCTGAAGCGAATCGTTCGGATACTTCCCTTTGGGCAGCATGTCCGGATGCCCGTTGTGGTAGGTGTTCTTCGCAAGCGAAAGGCAGTGCTTTGGGATCGTCATCGTCATGAATTCACCGACCATACTGCTGAAGTTGGCGGGCATCAGCATCGATTCGAATCGACGCAGGCCCCGCGCATGAAGCTGTGTATTAATAAAACCGAGAAATCCCGCAAATTCGTCCATCGCCGCTCGGATTTGATGGATCGACAGACCACACGGGATCTTCGCTTTGGGATTAAACTTCTCCGGCTTCACCGGAACCGGTGTGCAAGCCGCCTTCTCCTCGGGATCGTCGGGCGGTGCGGCCGCCGGCTCCTCAAACACGGCCTCGTCCTTTTTCTCCTCTTCGGAAGGTTTCCTCTTCGCCACGTTTCTCTCCCGGAAGTTGACGGCACGCCCGCACGGGGTACGCTGCCCCTCGGCGAGATTAGTCCCGGATCCTCGTTGATTCCACTCCTCACTGAGGCCTGTCCTTTCCAAGATCGACCTCAACGGGAGCAGACGATCTCGCCTTTTTACAGCTGGCATATCCCTGTTTCCACCAAAATCGAGTGACCCCTTCCGCACGGCTTTGAACCGCGCCAGCAAGCGCAAAATCGCCGCGAAACTCTGGCGATTGATGGCGCCGCGTTCGACGTGCGCGATTCGTCCGGCCGTCCCATCGCCTTTGGCAGCACCGCCGAACAGGGGGCCGAGGAAGAAGCGGTGCGCCGCCAGCACGCGGCGAACCTGGTTCGCCAACGGCCGCGCCCATCGCCGGGCAATGCGGTCGGCGGATGACATTCGCCAATTCACCCACCTCTTTGACCGCACATAATTACCGCCACTTCGACTTACGTCTTCCCCCCAACGACATCGTACTTGTCCCAACATCGACCGTTGCTTGATTTTTCAGCCCCCCCTTGACTCGCTGCGTAGGATGAAAGTG
>JACOUI010000363.1 GCA_016177915.1 Planctomycetia bacterium | reverse complement strand
GTGGGGCAGGCGTCTCGCCTCTCGCCTGCCGTGTCCTGTTATGCCGCCGTGGCATGCGCTGTGCGCCGGCCCCCTTGCAGGCGCGTGCGGTAGCCGCTGGCGGCCTGATCGACGAACCGTGCCAGGCCCTCGCGGAGCATCGGCAGCGGCATTCCCAAGGCCCCTTGCGCCCGCGCGGAAATGAGCGAGGTTTCCCAAACCGGCCGCGACGCCGGAGCGATCGTCTCGGCGCTGTGGCAGTGGCCGGCGAGAGAGGCCAGCTCGGCCGCAAACCTCCGAAAGCTCGTGCGCTCGGCGCCGCCGATGTGATAGAGCCCGGCCAGACCCAACTCGTAGGCCCGCGCGAGATGGAACGCCAGGTCGCTGGCCAGGATCGGCGTGGCCGCCGCGGACGAGGGCAGCGCCGGCACGAACGTCGCGCCGGCCGGAGATTGCCAGCCGCTCTCGTCACTGCCGTTCTCAAACGTCTCCCACAGCCGCTCGGCGAAACCGATCTTCTCGCCGCCGCAACTCCAGCCGTAAGCGTTCGTGCGGACGATGAGCGTCGCCGCGGGATCAAGTGCCCGCTCCATGGCCAGCGCCGCGGCCGCCGCCGGACCGGTCGCGGGCGCCCGTTCGTCGTGGAAAATCCGCGAGCCGGCAAAGACGGCGTCCGTCGAGACGACCGTCAGCCGCGCGCGGACGGCCTGCGCCTCGCGCGCTAGCGCCGCGGCCGCCGCCGCGTCGCGCTCGCCCGTTTCATAGGGCCCGTCCCAGCTTGAACGGGAAAGCTCGCCGCAGAAGACGATCCACTGCGGGCCAAACTGCCGCACGTGCGCCGCGAGCTGCGCGGGGTCATTGAGGTCCATGTCGATCGCCGACACGCCCTGGATTTCCGGCGCCGCTCCCCCGGCTAGCCCTAGCACGTCGAACCGGTCGCAGAGCGTCGCGCCCAGGTTCGCGCCGA
The DNA here is from genome assembly GCA_016177915.1 of Planctomycetia bacterium. Lineage (GTDB taxonomy): Bacteria > Planctomycetota > Planctomycetia > Pirellulales > S012-138 > JACOUI01. The sequence goes on along the minus strand of JACOUI010000363.1, from coordinate 16,492 downwards.
CGATCCCCTCCATGCCGACGATCAAAAGCCTGTCCATCGTGGCCTCCGTGCCGTGACGTGCGTGAGAATGGTGCCGCGAACCCTTCGCCGGCGCTGCGGGCGGATTGTAGCCCATCGGCCGGAATCGGGCCAAGTCGAGTTGGCGCCCGGCGGGCGGCGGCCGACTGGGCTGGGCGGCGATTTGCCGGCCGTGGTATCTTGGGCGGCGGTCGTGGGTCAGTTCGTAGTGCCCCGATTCATCGGGGCCGCCGAGAGACCGCATAAATGCGGTCACTACGAACCAAACTGACCCACTACCTGGGCGGCGGTCGACGTGCCGTCGAACGCAGCGGCGAGCGGGGGCCGCAAGCCCCCGGTGCGTAAATGACGTCCCCGCTCGTTCCGTGAGCCTGGATTTGAAGCGACGAAAGGGCTGGACATGGTGTCGGACCGCGGCTTGGTGCGCGAGGTGGCCTGGTCCGAGGTTGCGCCCTGGCTCATCCTGTTCCGCGTCGTGTCGCTGGCCTTCGACCCGCGGAAGCTGGTCCTGGCGGCGGCGGGCATCGTTCTGACCTGGGGCGGGTGGTACGGCGTCGCGGACCTTTTCTCCGGCAGCAGCCGGACCGACGTGAAGGAGCAAGTCGGCTTTTATCGCACGTGGCTGGGAGATACGCCTTCGCCCGGAACCACGAGCCCGGCCGCCGGCGCGTCGTCCCCCGCAGGCGAGTCCGAGAACTTCGCAGTTGCCGCCGTGCGAAGCGCCGTACGCGTGATTTCCGACGTGCCCGTGCGCCTCAGCCGGCCGTTTCGCGACCTCTTCAGAGAAGACGCCTCGCTGACCGGCATCGCCATGTCGGTGCTTTGCGCCCTCTGGGCGCTGGCCGTCTGGTCGCTGTTTGGCGGCGCGATCACGCGCATCGCGGCCGTGCAATTGACGCAGGAGCAGCGCTACGGACTCGTGTCGGCCGTGCGATACGCCATCCGCAAATGGCCCTCCTACTTCGCCGCGCCGCTCTTTCCCTTTGCGTTCGTGATCGGCGCGATGGCGCTCACCAGCCTGGCGGGACTCGTCGCCCAGCCCAGCGCGGGTTTCGTGGTGACGGCAATCTTCTGGCCCGTGGTCCTGGGGATCGCGCTCTTGCTCGTGATCCTGCTGGCGGCGCTTTTGGTCGGCTGGCCGCTGATGTTCGCCTGCGTGAGCGTCGAGGGGCAGGACGCCTTCGACGCCTTCCACCGGCTGCACGCCTACGTCTACCAGCGGGCCTTCCAGTTCCTGTTTTACACCGTCGTCGCGGCGGTGCTGGGCACCCTTGGCTGGCTCGTCGCCTGGCTGCTGGGCGAGGGAGTGCTCTACGTGGCGGCCTGGTCCACAAGCTGGGGCTCGGACGCCGTGCGGGACGCGGAGATCTTCAGCCTTTCGCAGCTCGACACCGTCGGGAATGCGGCGACGGCCGGCGGCAAAGTCATTTCGTTCTGGACCGGGCTCGTCCAGCTTCTCGTCCTGGCCTTTGGCTACGGCTACTTCTGGACCGCGGCCACGGCGATCTACCTGCTCCTGCGCCGCGACACGGACGGCATGCCGCTCGACAACGTCTACCTGGAGACGCCCGTCCAGCCGCAGCCGCTGCCCAAGATCGTGGCCGACGACAAGGGCGTGCCGGTGATGGCGCGGGAGGAAGGGGAGCACGAACACATCGGCGAGGACGCGCCGCCCGAAGGCGGTACTCCAACGGCGTGACTCGAACCGGTCTACCGTTGCATCGGCGCGTAGCCGGGGCGGCTGCCCTGCTGCACCGCGGCGCCAGGAGCGTTCACCGCTTCATTCTGCGCACGCAGCGCCGCGGCCTCGTTCGAGAGGATGAACTCCGGACCGGCCGGGAAGTACTGCACGTCGTCCGAGAGGTAGTACGGGCTGGGCAGCGTCTGCCCGCCGATATCGACCTGGCACCCGGCGAGGCCGAGCGTGCCGGCCAAACCCAGCCCCAGCACGATCGCCCGGCCACCCCTGCCAAAGAACGTGGACATAGCTGTCTCCGCTGTCATTGCACTTTTGGTTTGCAGTCGGCGCGAAGCCTTGCGGCCCGAAGAGTCGCTGCCATCGTTATCGTCCGCACGGCCGGCAGACTTTCACGAATCCGCCGAATCGCTCCTGCGGCACCAGCACGGACGCAAAGGCGCAAGCGAGGATCGTCAATCGCCGCGACGTATTCTGGCTTGGACGCCCTGTTGGAGTACCGCCTTCAGGCGGCCAGGATTCAGGCGGCCGGGCCGGGGAGGCGACATGCCGTCGATCAATTCAAGCGCTGGCGCATCGCTCCTGCGCGGCGCGCTGCTGGCATTGACGGCGGCCGACCTGGGCGGTGGAACCCTGTGGATGGGCTGGCAATGGCTCGTCGACGCGCCCCTCTGGAGGCCGGCGCTGGTCCTCGTCGCCGGCCTCGCGATGGCGATCCTGTACGTCGGCCTGCGGCTGGTCGAGCGGACGGCGCGCGAAGAGGGGTGACAGCATGGCCCTGCCCAGGAGGCCCTGTCTCGCGTCGTTCCCTACTTCCCCCTGCTCGTCGGCCCGTGCAACCTTCCCAGGCCGCGTCCCACCAGCACCACGCACATTCCCCCGCGCTGCGCGACGTTCACGACCTGTTTTTGCGACGCCCGCCCCAGCACGGCCACGCCGTAGGGCGCCGGCGCGAAACCCATCACCACGTGAAACGGCTCGCTGTGCAGCTTGCCGTCGTCGCCAACGACCGGGAACTCGCTCACGGGGATGTTGGCAAGCTGCTGCACGACCCAGCGATTCGAATCGGCGAGCCCCTTGTCGATCGCTGTCTCCCATTCCGACTGCGTCACCGACGGCCCGATATAGACCCCCTCGCCGCCGTAGGCCCGGTTCGGCTTGAGCACCAGCGTTTCCCGCTCGCGGCGGGCGTATTCCAGCAAGTCGCCGATGCGGCCGTCGGGAAAGAGGGTCTTGCGGTCCGACAGGACACGGGTCCAGAGCACGTGCCGGCGAAAAATCTGCCGCTCGTCGGCGCTGAAATACTGGTCGGTGAACCGCGCGTCGGTCAGCACTTCCCAGCAGGCCTTCTGGTCCAGCTCCGCCGCGATCGACGAGACCACCCGGTTCTGCCGAAACATCTCGCGCATGGCCGAGACGTCGTCGCCCTGGGCCTTTAAGTGCAACAGGTCCGCGACGTTGTAGTCACGATAGACGAGGTCGACCATTTCGCCGCCGTAGTACACCTCGCCGCCGCGCAGCTCCAGCTCCGCCGGGTCGGCGTGCAAGATGTTCATCCCATACTGCTCGTGAAAATACGCAGCCAGCGCGGCCTGCTCGTCCGGCCCGGAGCCGGCGTACTTCGGCTCGACGAAGCAGAGGTTCCGCCCCGGCCGGCCGAGCGTTTCCAAATGGTCGCGCAGGTCCTGCATCAACAGCTCGCGGATGTCCGGCGCCAGCTCCAAGCGCAACTGCGGGTCATTGGCCTGGATCGCCGGCACGACCACTTCATTGACGATTCGATCGGCCGTTGGCACGAGGTGCAATCCCCCGATCCCGCTCAGGTTCGGCTCCACGAACGCCAGGGAGGTCTTCCAGGTCGGGCTGGTGAAGTCGATGAGGGCGTCGAGCCGTCCGAACACGGGGTTGTGCTCGCGATGGGCGGGGCTCCAGCACTGCCAGAGCCATTCCTCCTCGTCCGGAGGGATGCGCAGCACCTCGCGCACGGAAATGTCCTGAAAGTACATTTCCGGCAGCCGCTTGAGCGCGCTATGGATCGTCTGCGTGACGACGTGGATGTAGGAAAGCTGGTCCGGCAGCGCCACGAGCGGGCAGGGAAGCACGGGGATCGTCTCCCGCTGTCCGTCGCGCAGGTAAAAGAGGCGCCGCCGGGCCGAGTCCTGGCGGATTCGCTCGACGAGGCGGAGCGCTTCGTCCTTTGGGATTTGAAAGAACGCCTGGCGGACGCGGCTGTTGAGGTTCAGGCCCGACAGGCCGAGCTCTTCCGCCAAGGTGAGCATCGCGCGGCTCCCGCTTCGGGTAAGGAGACGACCCCGATGATACGGCCTTTTTTGCGTCGCGGCCAGCGTTGTTGGAGCCTCGCGTTTGTAGGACGGATTTCAATCCGTCCCCGGCTGTAGGAGGAAACGCAATCCGTCCAATCTGCCGTGCGTCGCGCTGGGACGGACTAAAGTCCGGCCTTCCATCCCGCTGCGAAGATAAACTCGAATTCATCTTCGCCTCATGTGCGCCTTACCGCTTCTCGGTATCTTACGGGTGTCCATCAGCAGCTACGGCGAGCGAAGACGCACGGCAATACGGCTTGCTCCGCCCACCCTACCTCACAGCTTTCATTCCGTTTCGTTTTTGAAACTCAAAGGAGATCAGCATGCGACGGCCCACGACGATTTGCGTTGCGCTGGCGGCGGCCACGGCGGGGTTTCTCGCTTTGGCCTGGGCGAAGGAAGAGGATGTGCCGCTCGACAAACTGCCCAAGGCGGTGCTCGAGACCGTCAAGGCCCGCTTCGACGGGGCGGAGCTGACGGGCGCCGCCAAGGAGGACGAGGACGGCAAGACGGTCTACGAGATCACGATCAAGCACAAGAAGCAGGCCATCGACGTGACGCTCAGCCCCGAGGGAGAGCTGCTCATGATCGAGAAGACGATCACCGCCAAGGACCTGCCCAAGGCCGTCGCCGCCGCCCTGGAGGGCAAGTACCCCAAGGCGACGTACAAGATCGTCGAGGAGATCGTGAAGGTCGCGAAGAAGGAAGAGAAGCTGGAAGCCTACGAGGTGCTCCTGGTGACGGCCGATGAAAAGAAGCTCGAGGTCAAGCTCTCCGCCGAAGGCAAAATCCTGAACGAGGAAGACAAGACCGGGGACAAGGACGACGACTAAGGCGTTCCGCAGAACAAACGGTAGGGTGGGTGGAGCAAGCCGCACGGACGGTGGCAGCGCGCTCGCGGCGTGCGAACGTTGACTGTGCCGACGGGGAACTTGTAGCGCACGCGGCTCGCGACGCCCACCACGCGATTCGTAGGGTGCGTGCAGCAAGCCCCGCGGCTGGCAGTTCGCGCCGTTCCGCGACCGGCCTCTTTCCGTCGCCGAATCGGCGAATCAGAATACACGCTGGGCGCCCGGCCACGAAAGTCGCCGCTTATGAAGGTCCTCGTTGTTGAAGACGACCCGACGATCGCCGACTTCCTCGTGCGCGGGCTGCGGGAGGAGGGCTGCGCGGTCGATCACGCCGCGCGCGGAGACGAAGCCTGGGGCCGCATGAGCGCTAGTCCCTGGGACGTGATCGTCCTCGACTGGCGCCTGCCGGGACCGGACGGGCTGACGCTCCTCAAGCGGCTGCGGCGCGAGGGCGATCTGACGCCCGTGCTCTTTCTCACGGCCCGCGACACGGTCGACGACCGCGTCCAGAGCCTCGACTCGGGCGCCGACGACTACCTCTGCAAGCCGTTTGCGTTCGACGAGCTTTTGGCCCGGCTCCGCGCCTTGGTCCGCCGCCGCGATTATCGCACCGACGCAGTTTTGAAGTACGCCGACGTGTCGCTCGACCTGGTGTCGCACCGCGCCGAGCGCGGCGGCGCGCCCCTCAATCTCACGGCCAAGGAAGAGTCGCTCCTGGCCTTCCTGTTGCGGCACCCCGAGCAGGTGCTGTCGAGAAATCGCATCTACGAGCAGGTCTGGGACGAGCGCTACGACGGCCTCTCCAACACCTTGGAAGTCCACATCATGGAGCTCCGCCGCAAGCTCGAGGCCCGCGGCCCGCGCCTGATCCACACCTTGCGCGGCCGCGGCTACTGGCTGGGCAATGGCCATTCCGAAAAGGACGACTAGGCCCGTGACTTTGACGACGCGACTGACGGCGTTTTTCCTGATCGCGCTGGCGGTCGTGCTGGCCCTGTTCAGCGTCACGACCTGGTGCTTGGCCCGCAGCTACCTGTATCGCGCCGCCGACGAGCGGCTCGACCTGGCGCTGGCTGCGCTGGGTTCCGCCGCCGAGCAGGAAGTGCGGGGGATCGAATGGGAACCGCGGGAGCATCGCTTCGATTCCGACCGGGGCCTGTCCGGCGGCGGCGTTAGCTGGGCCGTCTATGACCGGCGGGGCCGCGTCATCGACGCCTTCCCACGGACGAACCACGACTTCGACGTCCTGCAGCCGGGCCGCGCCAACGACCTGGGCCCTGCTGAGACCGTCGTGGCTCAAGGCGGCCAGCGGTTTCGCGTGCTGGCTCGGCGTTTGCAGGCCTCGCCCGCCCCGAGCGGCGCAGGGGAGCCGGCGGAGTTCGACGCCAGCCCCGCCTTCGATGAAGTGACGCTCGTCGTCGCCGGCAGCCTGGAGGCGGTCGACCGCACGCTGGCCCGGCTCGGCGGCGTGATGGCCGTCACTTCGGTCGGCCTGTGGGCGCTGGCGCTTTTGGGCGGCCGGTGGATGTGCCGCCGCGCGCTTTTGCCGCTGGCACGCATGACGGACCAGGTCCAGGCGCTGGGCGCGGCCGATTACTCGGCCAGACTCGACGTGCCTCCGACGAAAGACGAAATCGGCGTTCTCGCCGCCGCCCTCAACGACATGCTGGCGCGGCTCCGCGAGTCCTACGACCGACAGCGCCGCTTCGCCGCCGACGCGGCCCATCAGCTTCGCACGCCGCTGACGGGCATGCTCGGGCAGATGGACGTCTGCCTGCGGCACCCGCGGCCGACGCAGGAATACGAGCGCGTGATCGAGCGCGTTCACGGCGAGACGCAGCACCTGGCGCGGATCGTCGAGGCGCTGCTCTTTTTGGCGCGGTCGGGCGCCGGCGAGATGCTCCCCAATCGCCAGCTCGTCGATCTTTCCAATTGGCTGCCTGGCTACGCCGAGCACTGGGGCGATCGCGCCCGCGGTCCCGACCTGCGCGTCGAGAACGAAGTGCATTCGCCACTCTGGGTGAACGTCCAGCCGATCCTGTTGGGTCAGTTGCTCGACAACCTCGTGGAAAACGCCTTCCACCACAGCACGCCGGGGTCGCCCGTCGTGCTGCGCCTGGCCGTCCGCGAAGGCCAGGCCGTTTTATCAGTGATCGACCGCGGCGAGGGGATCGCGCCGGCCGATTTGCCGCACGTTTTTGAGCCGTTCTATCGCGCGCGGGACGCGGTCCGGCCGGGCACCAACGGAGACGTCAACGGCGTCGGCGGAGACCTCAGCGGCGTCGGCCTGGGGCTGGCAGTCGCGCATCAGATTGCGCGGTCGTTCTCCGGGCAGCTCACGGCAGAGAGTCGGCCGGGCGCGGGCAGCCGGTTCGAGCTGCGGCTGCCGATCGCGGGCAATCCGCCTGCGGTCCGCGACGGCGCCGTTCCGGCCCTTACTTCGTCTTGAAATACTCCGGCTCCCCGCCCGTCTTCCACTTGATGTTGCACCCGATGCTCGGCTTCTGGTCCGCCGGCACGCTCTTGCCGGCCAGGACCGCGTCCAGCGCCCGGCGCAGGTCGTCGCCCGTCACCGGGATCGCCGTGTTGGGGCGGCTGGAGTCCATCTGCCCGCGGTAGACGAGCTTCCTCGTTTGGTCGAAGAGGAAAAAGTCGGGCGTGCAGGCCGCCTGGTAGGCCTTGGCCGCCGCCTGCTCCTTGTCGATGAGGTACGGAAAGGCATAGCCGCGCAGCTTCACTTCCTCTTTCATCTTCTCGGGCGAGTCGTCGGGATAGGCGGCCGCGTCGTTGGAGTTGATGCCGACGATCGCCACGCCTTGGGCCTGGTACTCCTTCGTGAGCTTCGCCAGCCCGTCGGCCACGTGCTTCACGTACGGGCAGTGGTTGCAGATGAACATCACGAGCAGGGCCTTGGCGTCCTTGAAGTCCCCGAGCGAAACGGTCTTGCCATTGGTGTCGGGCAGCGAAAACGCCGGGGCGGTTGTGCCCAGGTGAAGCATGGTGCTGGGGGTAAGGACCATGGGAACCTCCTTCTATTTTGGATTTTGGATTTTTGATTTTGGATTGGTTGGATGGCGAATCTTCAATCCAAAATCCCAAATCGAAAACCCAGAATCATGTTTTCGGTCCGCTGCTGTCTTCCATGTCCTGAATGTACCGGCGGAGCCGCTCGACCTCGTCGGTGACGTGCCGCAGCTTGAGCATGTTCTCCACGCGCTTGAGAAGCTCCAGCTTGTGGATCGGTTTGCTCAAAAAGTCGTCCGTGCCGGCCGCCACGGCCCGCTCGACGTCGCCCCGCTCGTTGAGCGCGGTCACCATCAGCACCATGATCTTGCTCGTGGCGGGGTCGGACTTGATCTTCTGACAGACCTCGAAGCCGTTGAGCTTGGGCATCATCACGTCGAGCAGGATCAGGTCGGGCTGAAAGGAAGCGACCTTGTCGAGCGTGTCGCGGCCGTCGACCGCCACGGCGATCTCGCAGTCGACGCCGGTCAGATAGGCCTCGAGCAATTCCACGTTGGTGGCGTTGTCGTCGGCGATGAGGATTTTGCTTCGCGGCATGCATCGCCTCTGGGCGAGCGGGGGCGTCAGCCCTCCGGTGCGTCAGCGCCGGTCCGCGCCAGAGCGAGTCGAGTGCCTCTTTGAGAAGCGTGACGAACGCCGGCCGGATCAGCATTTCGGCCCAGATTATAGCGCCGCCTTCTTCGCCTGGGAATGACCCGCCGCCTGCGCCATTGCAAGGGGCTCCAAGGCGTTTCAATCGCACTGCGGGTCCCGTGCAAGCTAGAGTTTGTCGGCAACCGTCTATCGTCGCACACAGCCCAGATTATGCCCAACTGGCTCAAAAGCATCACCGACCCGTTCGACCCCGCGCAGGCGGAGCTGGTGCGCCGCCGCCGGTACGGGCAGATCGAGGTCCGGGGCGGGCGGCTGGTCCGCATTTCGTTCCGCCTCTGGCCGAAGTTCGTCTTTTGGCTCGGGCTGAGATGGAGCGAGTTTTGCCGCCCGAAACGCCGCCCCCAAGGAAACGCAAACGACGAATCCGGCGACCGCTGCCTCGTCTACTACGACCAGCCCTTTTGGCACCGGAATTTTCTGGCCTTGAAGTACGTCGCGTCGTCGCCCGGCACGTCGCTGCGCACGCTACGGGCGGCGGCCGCCGCGCTGGACCTCGTGGCCAGGATCAAGGGCAGCGACGCGATCCTCTGCGACGTGACGAATCCCCGGATTTCCAACCGGGCGCTGCGGCGCTTCGGCTGGGCGCCGCTGCGCATCACGGCCTGGCGCCGCATTTTCATCCGGCGTTTTTACGGCGCGTATCCGGCGCTGCCCGATGGCGAAGCGCGGTCAGGACCGGTGGGGCGACAAGAGAACCGCGGATGCGGCGATGCGACCGTGGCAGTGTTGCGTAGTTGAAGAAGGCTGAAGGCGGAGCGATCGCAAGACACAAAGCCGGCTGAAGCCGGCAAGAGGGCGATGCCAGAAGCCGCGCATTACCGGGGCCGGCGAGGCAACAAAAAACCCGCCGGGTGCAACTCATGCAACCGGCGGGCTTGGGTTCGCGTGCGGCGAAGCGCGTTACTTGCCTTCGCGGATCGCCTCGAAGTACTTCTTGGCGTGCGCGCGGTAGGACTTGGGGAGCTGGATCTCGACGGTCGGGTCGCTCTGGTCGGGCTTGCCGCTCTCGACGGCGCCCTTGATCTCGTTGAGGACGACGCCCTTCTTGTTGGGACCGGCGGCATCGCCGGTGATCACGCCGCTGCCCTTGTGCTGCTGGCCCTTGACCTTCTCGCTGACGAACTTGTTGCCGTCCGTCGCTTCCTCGGGCCGGCGGCCGAAGCCGCGGCCGCGTCCCAGGCCGTCGCCCGGCTCTTCGCCTTCGCCGTCACCCTCGCCCTGCATGTCCAGCTCGCTGGCGAGGTCGTCGAGCATGTCGCCTTTGGCGTCGGCCAACATGTCCAGCGCGTCGTCGAGCGCTTCCATCTGCTCCAATTGCTGCTGCAAGTCGCTCATCTCGCCCTGAAGCTGCTGGAGCTTGGCCATCGCCTCGCCGGTCTTTCCTTCCTTCATGCACTGGGCGCACTCGCCGAACTTTTTGGCCATTTGCTGCATCTGGGCCATCTGCTGGCTCTGCTGGTTCATCTTGTCGAGCTGCTGCTGCAGCTTCTGGGCCTGCTCCTTGTTGCCGGAGGCATTGGCCTGATCGATCTGCTTCTTGAGCGCGTCCTTCTGGGCCTGCTGGGCCTGGGCCATTTTGTCGAGCTTTTCCTGCATCTGCTGGAGCTGGTTCAGGAGCTTCTTGCGCTCCTCGTCGCTCATCGTGTTGTCGCCGAGCTTCTGCTTGAGCTTCTCCAGCTCGTCCTTGGCCTTTTGCAGATCGCCCTTCTTTAAGGCCTCAGAGAGCTTGTCGGCCGGGCCGTCGTTCATCCCTTTGAGGGCCTTGAGTTGCTCCTTGAGTTCCTCGGCGGAGCCTAGCGCCTCGCGCTTCTTCTGGACCTCTTCCATCATGTCGTTGATCTTGGAAAGGGCTTCCTTCTTGTCGGCGGCGTTCTTGAGCCCCTCGGTGCCCTTCTCGATGTTCTTGAAGATCTCGTCGAGTTCCTTGAGGTTCTCCTTCTCCTCCGCCTTTCGCTTGAGCGCATCGTTCTTGCGCTTCAGGTTGTCGGCCGCCTTGTTCTGCTTTTTCTTCTGCGCGGCGATCTGCTCGGCCGTCGCGGTCGAGGCCTGCACGGCCGGCTTGGGAAGCAGGAAGACCAGCGCCACAATCGCCGCCGCCGGCAGCACCGGCGCCAGCGACCACCGCCCGAAACGCACGCCGAAATGCTCCGACACGTGCAAGTTTCTAGCGCGGCGCAGGGCGTCCTCGGCCAGGGCCTGGCCGAACGGGCTTTCGCGGTCCTCGGGCGCCAGGGACAGGGCGCTGGAGACGCGCTCTTTCAATCCGAACCGCTTGTCCAGCTCGATCGCCGCCGCCAGCCGATCGGCGCGGCGCAGGAACGTCCAGGCCACGGCGAACACGAGGCCGCCGCCCAAAGCGCTCAAAAGCGCGATCCAGGGCTGGACCTGCCACTGCCAGTACCAGTCGGCCGTGACGAAGAGGGCCGCGGCGGCGAGCGTCGCGCACCACGACCAGCACAAAAGCCGCAGGAAAAGCTGCAAGGTCAAGCGCCTGTGGGCCCGAGCAACCTGGCGTTCGAGAAGTTCCATTGCATTTCCTCCGGCGGAACGTCGGCCATGAACATGAAGTTGTGGCTTGCCCCGAAGCTAAGGCGACAAGCCCCGCTGATTGTACCGCAAGAAAGCGTCCCTCAGCACCAGAATTTCGCCTGGCCGCCCTCACAGATTATGTCGCTGCCTGGGTGGGTTTGTTCCCAGGAATTCTGCCGGTAATTCTAGCGGCTGTTGATTGGCGTGCAAAGCACGATTTCTAAACGAGTTACGCCACGACCCCAGGAAGCATCGACCCCGACCGGCTCGCCCGGTCGGTGAAGAAGGTTGACCGGCTAAAGGCTAGCCATTGAACCTTGCGCTCCCCCGGGGCAAGCCCGCGGGGGGCGGCACAGTCACTGGACGCCGATAAGCTGGAGGATCTCCCTCGCCGTGCCCTGGGCGTCCATTAAAAAGAGGACGGTCACGATGGCGGCCAGCGCCGTCCCGATCGCCGTCAGGCTCACGCCCCGCGGGTTGACGGGGACGGGCACGTCGGCCAGCGCCCGCGCCAACGCGGCCTGCAATTCCCGCCAGGAGCGAAAATCCTGCGGTTGCTCCGTGGCCACGAGCGAGATGTTGCGGAACAGCGGAAACGACTGCACGCGGAAATGGACGTGCTTGTTGGGGAGCGAAAGGACCTCGCCGAAGCGGCGCACGTCGAGGTCGAGCGATTGCAAGACCTCCGTGAGCACCGGATGAAGCTGCGCCGCCGAGACGTTGTAGACCACCACCCGCGGCCGGGCGAAGAGCAAGAGGAGCACGAGCGTGGAAAAGTACATCGCCGTCACCAGGCCCCATTGCAGCGGCCCGGCGATCAGCTCCGCCGGGAAGAAGAGCCGCACCGGGCCGATCAGCACGAGGCCCGAAAGCGCGATCCCCAGGGCGGCCATGTCGCGGACGGCGGTGGTGACGAACGCCCGGCGGCGGAGGTTGATCGTGCCGATGACGATCAAATACACCGCAATCGGCATCATCGCCACGCAGCTACCGGCCGGGCTCATAAGGTCTCAACGGCGTTTCGTGGGGTAGGCATCTCGCCTGTCTGTTTTCGTGCCGGCCAGGCGGATTGCCGGTTCCCGCGCAACAGCGATCGTGCGCCCAGGGGAATTGTAGTTCGACGCGGAAGGGGCTGATAGCGGGCTGGATCCCGCTCCGGCAGGAATGACGCAGCAGTCTAGGGTCGAACGAAGAATAAATGTCGTCTTTCGCTCCGCAAAAGAGCCGTCCTTTCGCGGAGCGAAAGGCGACCATTCGGGAAGTTATTTTTCGGCCGCTCCTTACTACGGTCCCGCCATTGCCGATCGGGCCGCAGACGGTTCCCGCGCCGGCTGCGCCAGCGCGTGGGGCGCATCCAGCCGCGCCCCCGCCGGGAGCGCGGCTTTGCGAATCGCGAGGGCCAGCCGGCGATGGTGGTCGCGGACCTCGCCGAGCTTCGCATAGGCCAAGAGCCGCCCCAAGAGCACAAGCGGCCGGACCGGCAACTCGCGCGGCGCGGAAAGCGCCTCGGCTGCCAGCGAAAACGGGTGCAGCAGCAGCGACTTCGCCCAGCCGGCCAGCGGGGCGCTGCGCAAAAACAGCGTTTCGGCCTGCCGCCCGCGCTCAATCGGCGAAACCCGCGAGCGCACGCGCACGTTGTCGCGGACGATGCTCGCCGGCTCCAGCACCGAGCGGAACCCCAGCGCCCGCAATCGCAGGGCCAGATCGACGTCGGCCATCTGGTCGCCGACCGTCTCGTCCATTCCGCCGGCGGCCGTCCAGGCCCCGTTGCGATAAAAGCCCGCCAGGCACGAGGGGCCGAGCACGTCGGCTGCCTTGCGCCGCGCGAAGCGGTCGGCCTTGCCGGCGGGCACGACGCGCCGCCCGCCCGCGCAGTACGAAACTCCGGCTGCCAGCACGCGGGCCGGCTTGTAGACGTGCGTCACCAGCGGCGCGACGGCCGCCACTTTTGGGTCGTCGAAGTGGGAAAGGGCCGCGTCGGTCCAGGCCTCGGTCGCCTGCACGCCCGAGGACAACAAATGCACGATCTCCGCCCGGCTCTGCCCGACGCCCAGGTTGGCAGATTGCACGAAACTCGCCCCATTCGGGGCGTGCAGGAACCGCACTTCGCCTTCGAGATGGTAGGGGTCGTCGTAGGGTCCGTTCAGAACAACGACGATCTCGCAGTCGGCGGGCCGGTTTTCCAGGACCGACACCAGGCCGCTTTCCAGGAGATCGACGTTCCCCTGCATCGGGAGAACAATAGAGAGGCTCGTCACGTCACAGACCCTGGAGGTTCTTCCCGTCGCGACACATAGCGGGCGCGTGGAGCGCAGGGGTGCCCATCGCCGCCCCCCGCGCAAAAGGCCGCAGCCCGGCCCGTCCGGGTGCTGTCGCTCTCGCGCAGTCGTTTGTAGCGATGATCGCTTCAATAGCGTTTATTCGGCTTCGATTGCCGGGCGAGTTTACAGGAAGCGTCCGCTAGCACGCTGTCGCTCGTAGGGTAGGCGGCCCGCCTGCCCTTCTTCGTGGGGGTTTCAACGTTCCCAAGCGGAGCTAGCAGAGCTTGGGAACCAGGGAGGGGCTTCGGGACGAGCGGATTGGTACAATTCGCCATCAACGCTGGCACTCGTAACGCGCCATCGGAGCACCGCCATGTTCCAAGAGGTTCTCTCCCGCCTGGGACTCCGCGACACGCAATCGGGCGTCTGCGCAGGCGACTGGGTCGCCAAACCCGGCGGCGGCGAAATCGTCTCGACGAACCCCGCCACGGGCGACGTGCTGGGCCGTGTCCGCGCCGCAGCACGCGGCGACTACGACCGCGTCGTCGCGTCGGCCCACGAGACATTCCTTAAGTGGCGCCTTGTCCCAGCGCCCGAGCGCGGGCAGGTCATCCGCAGCCTGGGCGACGCTCTCCGCCGGAAGAAGCAGGACCTCGGCCTGCTCGTCACGCTCGAGACCGGAAAAATCCGCTCCGAGGGCGAGGGCGAAGTGCAGGAAATGATCGACATGTGCGACTTCGCGGTCGGGCTGTCGCGGCAGCTTTATGGCCTGACGATCGCCAGCGAACGGCCGAGCCACCGCATGTTCGAGCAATGGCACCCGCTGGGTCCGGTGGGCGTCGTCACGGCGTTTAATTTTCCGGTGGCGGTCTGGGCCTGGAACGCGGCTGTGGCGGCGGTCGGCGGCGACACGGTCGTCTGGAAGCCCTCGGCCCGCACGCCGCTTTCGGCCGTCGCGGTAGAGCACATCGTGCAAAAAGTGTTCGCCGATGCCGGCCATCCCGGCGTGTTCAGTCTCTGTGTCGGCGGCAAGGATGTGGCCCAGTGGATGGCCGACGACCCCCGCCTGCCGCTTTTTTCAGCGACGGGAAGCTGCGCGATGGGGCGGGCGCTTTCGCCGCGCGTCGCCGCCCGGCTGGGGCGGACCCTCTTGGAGCTGGGCGGCAACAACGCCGCGATCGTGACGGAGACGGCCGAGTTGGACCTGGCCGTGCGGGCGATCGTGTTCGGCGCGGTCGGCACGGCCGGCCAGCGCTGCACGTCGCTCCGCCGGCTCTTTGTCCATGAATCGATCGCCGACGCGCTCCTCGACCGGCTCGTGCGGGCGTATCGCAGCGTGCCGCTGGGGAACCCCTGGGAGGACGGCGTGCTCCTGGGCCCGCTCATCAGCCGCGAGGCGGTCGAGGCGATGCAGACGGCGCTCGGCGAGCTCGTCGCGCAGGGCGGGCAAGTCGTCTACGGCGGCGCGCCCGTCAATCGCCCAGGGCATTTCGCCCTTCCGGCCATCGCGCTGGCGCGGGCCGACATGCCGATCGTCGCCCGCGAGACTTTTGCACCGATCCTGTACGTGATCCGCTACAAGTCGCTCGACGAGGCGATCGCCTGGCACAACCAGGTGGAGCAGGGCCTGTCGTCGGCCATCTTCACCGACAGCCTGCGGCAGGCGGAGGTTTTTCTGTCGCCAGCGGGCAGCGACTGCGGGATCGCCAACGTGAACATCGGCACGTCGGGGGCGGAGATTGGCGGGGCGTTCGGCGGCGAAAAGGCGACCGGCGGCGGGCGCGAGGCCGGTTCGGACGCCTGGAAGGCGTACATGCGCCGGCAGACGTGCACGGTCAACTACGGCCGCGAGTTGCCCCTCTCCCAGGGCGTGCGGTTCGACGTTTCGTCGTGACCCTCGCTCATCGTACTCGTGATCGTACTCGTACTCGTAATCGTACTCGGTACGCCGTACTCAGTACTCGTTTGAAAGACCATTTGTCCGGCTCCCGATCGACTACGACACCCGCCGTCCGTGGCAGGAGGCGATCGATTTGGAGTTGACGCAGAATTCTCGCAAGGCGGCCCGCCTGCTTCAGGCCGACGTCATTCATTCGGTGGCGAGCGGAGATTTCGAGCGCGCCGTACAGGCCAATGACGAAATGTTCCAACTTGCCGACCGATTGTCCGGTGGGCCGTTCTACATAACGCAGCTTACACGAATGGCCATCCTGGGCATGGCGATCCACGCCCCAAAGATGATCCTTGCCCACGGCGACCTCAACGCAGAACAGTTCCAGCGCCTCGACCAGCGCCTGCAAGCGATCGATAAGAACTTCAGGCTCGCGCCGTCGGTGCTCGGCGAACGCGCAGGCGCCATGACGATCCTGGAGCACTGGAAAGAAAACCGTCCCGACGTGATGTCGCCATCGACCGACAGCCCGCAGTATGACTGGTGGGCCAGGTTCCCGCCAAAGCGGATGCAAGCGCAAGCCGACATGCTGCGTCTCGTGTCCGAGGAAGCGGCGGTGATCGATGCGACGGGCCGCGCCGGGCAAGCGGCGTTCGATCGCGCCGCATCGGTCATTCACTCTGATTCACCGCAAATCGCAGCTCTTGTCGGCGCCACCGATGCCGTCCGCGCCGCGGGCCTCAAGCTTCGCCAGCAGGCCACCAACGCTCGCCTGGCAATGCGCGTGGACCGGTTCCGCGCCCAGCACGGCCGGTTGCCTGCGTCGCTGAGCGAAATCCTCGATGACGAATTCCCGGAAGTCTCGAGGGACCTCTACGGCGGCTCGCCCGTCGTCTACAAAGCCCGCGCGAGCGGCTTTGTGATCTACAGCCTGGGCCACGACGGGATCGATGGCGACGCCGCACGCACCGTCGATCTGCAAGAATGGGGCACGGCCATCGAGATCGTCTACCCCGTTTCTCCGTAATCCGCAATCGAGGACGAGGTCGACGACGGACGCAGGGAAAGGGAAATCGAGTACGATCACGAGGACGAGTACGATCACGAGGACGAGACATCTGAGTAGGAAAGTCAAGTGGCGGCGGCGACGGTCGTCGGCGCCGGCAGGTGGTTGAGGAGGGGGGAGTTCTTCTTGCGAAGTCGCTCGAGGTAGTGCGATTCGCTGTACGGGACCCGGTCCTTCC
>JACOUI010000340.1 GCA_016177915.1 Planctomycetia bacterium | reverse complement strand
GGAGGCGCTGGTGGCGATGGAGCGGCACCCCTGGCCGGGGAACGTGCGGCAGCTTTCCAACGTGATCGAGCGGGCGAAGATTCTGGCGGACGGCGGCCTGATCCGGCTGGCGGACCTGCCGCCCGAGTTCGCCGCGCTTCCCGCGCATCCGGCCGGCGACGCCGAGCGTCCGGGCGAGAGTCCAGAGTTGCTGCAGCGCGACCGGGTGATGGAAGCCTTGGAGAAGGAGGGCGGAAACAAGGCCCGCGCCGCGCGTGCGCTGGGCGTGAGCCGCCGCAGCCTGTACCGGCTGCTGGAGAAGTTCGAGACCGAGGACGGGCTGCAGGGCGGGAAAGCCGCGGAAGCGGAGTCGTCGCGGGAACCGAAGGCCGTGGAGCCGCCGGCGGAGCCACGGGTTTCCTGAACGCCGTGCAATGCTCCTCGGCCGCCGTTGAGGACGGCTTTTGTCGTCGGCCGGCGGTCAAGGTGACTCCCGCGACTCCAAGCCGAACTGCCGAGACGTTGCCATGCCGCCGGAACTCAGCCAACGGGACTTGGAAGCCGAGCACACGCCGCATGCGATCGCGGCGCGGTTGCAGGCCGTCGGCCGGCACACGTACCTGGGCGACTTTGTGCTGGGCGCGATCGATGGAACGGTGACGACGTTTGCGATCGTGGCCGGGGCGGCGGGAGCGGGGTTGTCGGCGGGCGTGGCGCTCGTGCTCGGGCTGGCGAACGTCCTGGCCGACGGCTTCAGCATGGCGATCAGCAACTATCTCAAGTCGCGGTCAGAAAGCCAGGTGATCGAGGCCTACCGCAAGATGGAGGAGCTGCACGTCGAGCGCATCCCGGACGGCGAACGCGAGGAAATCCGGCAGATCTTCGCCGCCAAGGGTTTCGACGGCGGGACCCTTGAAAAAATCGTGGACGTGATGACGCGCGACCGCAGGCGCTGGGTCGACACGATGCTGCAAGAGGAATGGGGCCTGCCCCTCTGCAGCAGCTCGCCCGTCAAGGCGGCGCTGACCACGTTTTCCGCCTTCCTGCTGGCCGGCACGGTCCCCCTGCTGCCGTTGGTGCTGGGCGCGCGGCTCGACGCCCAAGAGAAATTCACGATCAGCGCCGTGGCGACCGGCCTGACATTTTTCTTCATCGGCGTCGTTCGCGGGCGATTGACGTCGCGGCCGGCGTGGCGCACCGCGCTGGAGACCCTGGTCGTCGGCGGCGCCGCGGCCCTCTTGGCGTTCATGACGGGCCGGCTGTTGCACGGACTCGTCGGCGGATGACAAGATCCATGCCGATCCCTGCCTGCTTGCGAAGTGCCGCAGGCGTGCTGTATGAAAGGATCAGGCAGTCCATGTGACCGACGGCGAAGACGCAATGAGCCAGCAGCCATCGTTCGAGCGCTACCGCGACTTGCAGCGTTACGTCGGCTGGACCGACGACGACGGAGAGCGAATCCGCTTGGCGGCCGCCGTGGTCCGGCCGAGCTTCGCCGCGCTCGTCGAGGACTTCTACCAGGAGATCGACCGGCATCCCGCGACGCGGCAGGTGATCACGGGCGGGAAGAAACAGGTCGCCCGCCTCAAGCAGACCCTCACCGCCTGGCTCGACGGCCTGTTTTCGGGAAACTACGACGACGAGTACGTCGCGCGGCACTGGCAGGCTGGCAAGAAGCACGTCGAGATCCAGCTCGACCAGGTGTACGTCGCATCGGCGCTGGCGCGCTTGCGGACCGGCCTGGCGCGCGCCCTCAGCCAGCGATGGGAGGGATCGCCCGATGAGCTGCACGCGGCGCAGGCGTCGCTGAACAAGCTCTTGGACCTGGATTTGGCGATCATCGTCGACGCCTACCACGTCGAGCGGATCGCGGAGCGCCAGCACAGCGAGCGGCTGGCGATGCTCGCTCAAATGGCGGACTGCGTGGCCACGCTGGTCCTGCGCGAGGATTTTACGATCTGCTATTTCAGCCTGCTGGCGGAACGGCTGACCGGACACGCGGCCTCGGCAGCGGTCGGGTGCAACGCGCTGAATCTGCTGCTGGCCGAAGAAGATCGGCCGGCGGCGGCCGCCGAGATCACGCGCGTCTTCGCCAACGCCGCTACCGCGCAGTACGAAAACGCGATTCGGTGCCAAGACGGCTCGCAGCGCTGGATCCTGTGGAGCGCTCGGCGCCTGGACGACTTTGAAGGTCGGCCGGCCGTGCTCACCGTCGGGCACGATATGACGGCGCGCAAGTTCGCCGACGAGCAAATCCGCCGCAAGGAACGGCTGGCCGCCATCGGACAGACCGTCACCGGCCTGGCCCATGAAAGCCGCAACGCCCTGCAGCGCAGCAAGGCCTGCTTGGAGCTGTTGGCGCTGGAGGTGGAGGACCGGCCCGAGGCCCTCGACCTCGTGCGGCGCGTCCTCAAGTCGCAAGACCATTTGCACCACCTGTTGGAGGAGGTGCGGACCTACGCCGCCCCGATCAGCCCGGCGCGCTCCGAGTGCCGCCTCGACGAATTGTGGCGCGACACGTGGGCGCAACTGGCCGACGACCGCGCGGGCCGCGACGTCCGCCTGGTGGAAGAGCCGCACCGGATCGACGTGCGCGTGCTGGCCGACGGATTCGGCATCCGGCAGGTGTTTCGCAACATCCTGGAGAACGCGATTGCCGCCTGCAGCGATCCAGGCGAAGTGAGAGTGCGGTGCCGGGAGGCGACCCTCGCCGGCGCGCCGGCCGTGCAGATCAGCTTCCTGGACGACGGGCCGGGGCTGAACCCCGAACAGCGGCAGCGGATCTTCGAACCCTTTTACACGACGAAGACCCGCGGAACGGGGCTGGGAATGGCGATTGCCAGCCGAATTGTCGAGGCCCACAACGGCCAGATCGCCGTCGGGCAATCGGAAACGGGCGCGGAAATCGTCGTCACGCTGCCGCGGTCATAATCTCCAAAAACGGACGCCCACTTGAGCGCCCCTGTGCGCGCTGGTAAAGGGATTCCGTCGCGACCCCTCTGGCCTATACCTCGTGCCTCGCGCCAGCGCATGATCACCACCCCCATGATGCGGCAGTATCAGGAGGCCAAAAAGGCCTGCCCGGACGCGCTGCTGCTGTTTCGCATGGGGGATTTTTACGAGCTCTTCTTCGAGGACGCACGCAAGGCCGCGTCGATGCTCGGCCTGGCGCTTACCAGCCGCGACAAGGGCGACAACCCCGTCCCCATGGCAGGCTTTCCGCACCATCAGCTCGAAAGCTACTTGCGGAAGCTGATCGGCATGGGCCAGCGCGTGGCCGTCTGTGAGCAGGTCGAGGACCCGCGGCTGGCCAAGGGCCTGGTGAAGCGCGAGGTGACGCGCGTCGTCACGCCCGGCACGATCACCGACGACGCGCTTCTGGACCCGCGGCAGTGCAACTTCCTGGCCGCCGTCTGGCCGCCCGCCCGTCGCGGCCCCGACAAAAGCGACCCCTTGGGCGAGCAACGCGTCGGCCTGGCTTGGGTCGAACTCTCCACGGGCAAGTTTCTGGCGGCGGTCGTCCCCGTGCGTCGCCTGGCCGACGAATTGGCCCGCATCCAACCGGCGGAGTGTCTCCTGCCCGAGGGCGTTTTCGAGCCGACGTCGGCGGTGTCGTCGCCAGCCAATTCATCGATCGCGTCGGCCGTGCCAAAGGGGACGACGATCACCCGCCGCCCGGATTGGGTCTTCGGCCAGACGACGGCGCACGAAACGCTTACGAAGCAATTCGGCACGGCTCATCTCGAGGGATTTGGCTTTGGTCCCGACGAAGCGCCGGCCCTGGCGGCCGCCGGCGCCGCGATGCATTATTTGCAAGAGACTCAAAAATCGCGGTTGGATCACATCGACCGCCTGCTTCCCTATCGCCCCGGCCAGTCGCTGGACCTCGACGAGTCCACGCGCCGCAGCCTCGAAATCACGCAGACGCTCCGCGACGGCCGCCGCGAAGGCTCGCTCCTGGCCGTCATCGACCGCACCGTCACTCCCATGGGCTCGCGGCTGCTTTTCGACTGGATCGCCAATCCGCTGACGGACATTCCGGAAATCGAGGCCCGCTACGACGCCGTCGAGGAACTGCTCGACGACGCGCCGCTCTGCGAGCACGTCCGCGAAAAGCTGGACGACGTGTACGACCTGCAGCGCCTCTTGGCCCGCATTACGACCGGCCGGGCCACGCCGCGCGACCTGGCGCACGTCGGCCGCACGCTCCGCATCCTGCCCGCGCTGAAGGCCCGGCTCACGGCCCGCAAGAGCGCGCTTTTGAACTCGGTCGAATCACAGCTCGACTTGTGCCCGGAGCTGCGCAGCCGGCTTGAATCGGCGCTGGCGGACGACTGCCCGCTCTCGGCCCATGACGGCGGCCTCATCCGCCCCGGCTACGAGGCGAAGCTCGACGCACTTCGCGAGCTGGCCAGCGGCGGCAAACAATGGATCGCCTCCTACCAGAGCCGCGAGGCCGAGCGGACGGCCATCGCCTCGCTGAAGGTCGGCTACAACAAGATCTTCGGCTATTACATCGAGATCACGAACGCCCACCGCGAGAAAGTCCCACCGGAGTATATCCGCAAGCAGACCGTCAAGAACGCCGAGCGGTACATCACGCCCGAGCTGAAGGAATACGAGGAACGGGTCGTCTCGGCCGACGAAAAGGCCAAGGAGCTGGAATACGAGCTGTTCTTGCAGCTCCGCCAGGCGGTCGCCGACGCGGCGCTGCGGCTGCAATCGGCGGCCGGCGCGCTCGCGCAGCTTGATGTGCTCGTGGCCCTGGCCGCCCTCGCGCGGCAGCGGAACTACTGCCGGCCGGAACTTTGTTCAGAAAGCGTCCTGGCGATCCGCGACGGCCGGCATCCCGTGCTCGATATTCTCGAGCCGGACGGCACGTTCGTCCCCAACGACGCGGCGTCCGACGAAGCGAGCTTCATCCTGCTCATCACCGGTCCCAACATGGCAGGCAAGAGCACCTACATCCGGCAAGTCGCCCTGATCGTTCTGTTGGCCCAGGCCGGAAGCTTCGTCCCCGCCCGGTCGGCGAAGATCGGCATCGCCGACCGCATCTTCGCCCGCGTCGGGGCCTCCGACGAACTGGCCCGCGGCCAAAGCACGTTCATGGTCGAGATGACGGAGACGGCCCGCATCCTGCACAACGCCACGCCGCAGAGCCTAGTCGTGCTCGATGAGATCGGCCGCGGCACGAGCACCTACGACGGCATGTCGCTGGCCTGGAGCGTGATCGAGCACCTGCACGAGCGCCTGCGCTGCCGCACGCTCTTCGCCACGCACTATCACGAGCTGACCGACCTTTCGCGCACGCTCGGAGGCATCAAGAATCTCAACGTCTCGGTGCGCGAATGGCAGGAGGAGGTCGTCTTCCTGCACAAGATCGTGGACGGCCCGGCCGACAAAAGCTACGGCATCCACGTGGCGCGTCTGGCGGGCGTGCCGCGGGAGGTCGTTGAGCGGGCGAAGGACGTCCTGGCGCGTTTGGAGCAGGAACATGTCGACGCCAACGGCCGGCCGCGCGCCGCCGGCAAGCCCAAGCGTCAAGGCCCGGTGCAGCTTGCGCTTTTCGAGCCGCCGGAGCACCCGCTCCTCGACAACATCCGCCAGGCGGATTTGGACGGGATGTCGCCGCAGGAGGCGCTAGAGCAGCTTAAGGCGTGGCAGGAGGAGCTGAGCCGCCAGGCGCGTGAAAAGGACAAATAGACCGCGATCGGGCTTGCCGCCCGGGCGTCGCCAAGGCAAAAGCGCTTCGCCAGGCCGTTCACTTCCGCCGCCGCAAAAGCCACGAATCCAGCAGCACCACGCGGCTCACCACGTCACGCCCTTCAGTTCCGGCGGAAAGAGCTTTCGGTCCGACAGCCGATCGTCGTCCAGAGCGCGAACCAGGTATTCGCCCGTTTCCGTTTGTTCTGCCAAGTCGCCTTCATCGATCCAGGTCTGGATCAGCGCCGCCAATTGGGAACCGCGCTCTTTCGCCGGCAAGTGCGAATCCAACAGCCGCAAAGTGAACTGGTCGGCAGAGAGGCCTTGGTGCTGTGCCGCCTGCACCAAGCGCTGCTCCAGGTCCGCCGGCAAGTGCAGTGTCAGCGTCATCTGTCGCCTCCGACTCGAAGCTAGCGACACATCAGGCCGCCTACTAGATATTCTATTGCACGTGACTCTGCGCTTCCACACCGACGCGCGGATTGCCAGGCGCTCGCTCGAAGCCGCCCGTTCGGCCTAAACGGCACAATCCACAGCACGCTTAGAGCACCCCGTACTTCGCAAACGCCTCGGCCGCCTTCATGCCCCCGCGGATCGCGTCGCGCACGGCGTTCTCGGCGTGGACCTTTTCCCAGGCCCGGCGGACCACGTCCTCCTCCGCCTGCCGCGGCACGACCACCACGCCGTCGCGGTCCGCAATGACAAGATCGCCCGGGCAGAAACGCACGCCGTCGATTTCCACGGGCACGTCGTAGTCGATCACCCGCTGCCGGTCGCGGCTGTCGTAAACGCAGGTTCCGCGGGCGAAGACGGCGAATCCCATTTCCTGCATCTTCCTGACGTCGCGCACCGACCCGTCGACGATCGCCCCGGCGCAGCCGCGGTTTTTGGCCGCGGTGGAGAGCAGCTCGCCCCACACGCCCGAGCGCGTCGATCCGGCCGCAGCGGCGATGAAAACGTCGTCGGGCCGGCAGCTATCGACGGCGGCCAACTCCTTGACGTACGGCTGGGGATCGACGTCGGTGATGTCGGCCCAGAGGGTCGTTTTGCAACGGCCGACGAGGACCGCGTCGACGGTCAGCGGCAGAAGCGGCACGCGCGGCGACTGGCGCGGGAAGCCGGCCGCATCGAGCGCGTCGCACACCACGGCGCTGTAGAGCACCTCGCGCATCATGGGGATGGTGATGGTCTTCGGCTCGGCCACTTCGCGTCCTCCCGCGTGCTCTTCCTCGTACTCGGAATCGTATTCGTACTCTCCCATTTGACACTAAACGCGGGCGGCCGCGGCTGCAATGCCGGCAACGCATGCAGCGCGGCAAATCTATCGAACCCCTTCGGGGTAGCGGTGCATCCGTCTTCGCTAACCCAGGCTGCGCTGCTGCGCAGCGGGCCTGGGCTTTGCTATCGAACGCCTTCGGCGTAGAGTACGCGGCCCCATCCAGCCTGCTCGTCGAAACGTCGATGCCGCCAACCACCAATCCAGTCGCCCCCGCCGAGGGGCCCCTCCCCTTCCGGATGCGCCCGGACCTCGTGGTGCGCGAGCACACTTACCTCGGCCAAACGAGCTTTGTCGTCAAGGACCCGCTGGCGCTTTCGTATTACCGGTTCAACGCCGAAGAGTTTTCGCTCTTGCGGATGCTCGACGGCCGGTCGTCGCTGGCCGAGCTTGGCTCGCGCTTCCGCCGCGCGTTTCCGGGCAAGAAGCTCTCCCAAGACGAATTGCAACGCTTCGTCGGCTCGCTCTATCAGGCGAATCTCGTTCTGGCCGGCGTCCCCGGCCAGGGCGAGCACTTCCTGGCGCGGCAAAACCAAACGACCGTGCGAAAGAGGCTGGGCCGGTTCGGCAACCTGCTAGCCATTCGTTTTCGCGGCCTCGACCCGCAGACGCCGATCGAATGGCTGCACCGGCGCGTGGGCTTCGTCTTCTCCGGCGCCGCGCTCGTGCTGGCGATTCTCCTTTCCGCCGCTGCGCTGCTGCTGGTGATCGTGCGGTTCGACGTTTTCCAGTCGCGGCTGCCGGAGCTGCACCAGTTTTTCGGCCCGTCGAACGTTCTGTGGCTGGCCCTGGTGCTCTGCCTGACGAAGGTCGCCCACGAGCTGGGGCACGCCCTCGTCTGCCGCCGCTTCGGCGCACGCTGCCACGAGCTGGGCGTCCTGCTGCTCCTCTTCACCCCTTGCCTCTACTGCAACGTCTCCGACGCGAGCCTGCTCCGCAGCAAATGGCAACGGGCGGCGGTGGGGGCCGCCGGCATGTACGTCGAGCTGGTCCTGGCCTCGCTGGCCACGTTCCTGTGGTGGTTCTCCGAGCCGGGACTCCTCCATCACCTCGCGCTCAACGTGATGTTCGTCTGCTCCGCCAGCACGCTCCTCTTCAACGCCAACCCGCTCTTGCGCTACGACGGCTATTACATCCTGTCCGACCTGGTCGAGATTCCTAACCTGCGGCAGCGTTCGGGGCAGGTGGTTCGCCGGGCGCTGGCGCAGTGGTGCTTGGGGCTTTCGCTTCCCGCGGACCCGTTTTTGCCGGCGCGGCGACGCGCGTTCCTCGCGGCGTACGGCCTGGCCGCCGCGATCTATCGCTGGCTGATCACGCTCTCGATCCTCTGGTTCCTGCACGTGGTGTTGCGACCTTACCGTCTGCAAATCCTGGGACAGATGCTGGCCTTCGTCACGATCGCGGGCCTGGTCGTTTTGCCCCTTTTGCAAGTCGTCCGCTTTCTGTGGGTGCCTGAAAAAATGAACCGGATGAGCAAGCTTCGCCTGGCCATCACTTTGCTGGTCTTACTCGTTGTCGGCGCGGGCACGGTGTTTTTGCCGCTGCCCTGCCGCGTGCATTGCCCGCTCGAAGTGCGGCAGGCCGAGGCCGACGGCGTGTATGCCGAAGTCGCCGGCACGCTGGCCGAAGTCTATGTCCGCCCCGGCCAGGATGTCGCCAAGGGCGAGGCGCTCGCGCGGCTTGCCGACTTCGACGCCGACCTGGCCGTGGCCGAATTGGACGGCCAGCTCGCCCGGCTGCGTTCGCAGCACGCCACGCTCGTGCAGCAGCGGTTGCGCACGCCGGCCGTTTCCGCCCAGATTCCGCCCATCGAGGAGGCGATTTCCGCCGTCGAAAAGCAGCTCCAGCAAAAACAGGCCGACCGCGCCCGGCTCACGCTCCGCGCCCCGCGCTCCGGCGTCGTCCTGCCCGCCGCCGAGACCTTCGCCACGCCCGCCGACCACGCCTCGGCCTCCTGGTCGGGCACGCTGCTGGACGACCAAAACCTCGGCTGCTACGTCCAGGCTTCCAGCCCGCTCTGTCTCGTCGGCGACCGCAGGGAGATGGAGGCGGTGCTCGTGATCGACCAGGTGGACGTGGAGCTGGTGCGGCCGGGCGACCGGGTCGAGATCATGCTCGACGAGCTACAGGGCGCGGTGCTCCACGGCACGATCGAGGAGATCGCCAGCCGCGAGATGCTGGCCGCCTCGCGCCGGCTGTCGAGCAAGTCCGGCGGCGACCTGGCCACGCGCACCGACGCGGCGGGCCTGGAGCGGCCGCAATCGACCTCCTACGCGGCCCGCGTCCGTCTCGACGACGAGCAGGGCCTGCTCTGCGACGGCCTGCGCGGCCGCGCCAAGGTTTCCACCCGCCGGCGGACGGTCGCCTGGCAAGCGGGGCGGTATTTGGGCCAGACGTTCCGGTTCAAGTGACGACGATCGCCTTTCGAAAATCGCTACGTCACCCCTCCAAACCCCGTCAACCCAATCGGCTCCCGCGAGAAGAACGGCTCGCCGTAGGCCGCCCCGATCAGCCCGCCCCAATACGCGGCCTGGTCCCGCTGCCGGTCGAGGAACGTCGGCGGGCCGGCCGGCTGGCCGGCGATGAACTGGCTCGCGTAGCAGGCGATCGCCGCCCGCTTCTTCTCCCAGTACGCGCTGATGTCCAGGATGAAGGCCGGCGTCGCCACCTGCTTCAGGTGGATGCACAGGTAATACAAAATCCGCTCCGGATAGTGCGGCTGCCCCGGCAGGTCGCTCTTGCTCAGCTTCGACCAGAACCGGGCGGCTTCGATCAGCTCCGTGGCGGCCACGTGGTCCGGGTGCGCATCGACCCAGTAAGGGGCGAAGAGCCACCGCGCCCGCACCGTGCGGATCACGCCCGCAAGCTGCCAGCGGTTCTCGATCGACGGCTCCAGGCAGCGATTCGACAGGCCGAGGTTTTTACGCCACTCGAGGCCCAGGACTTTGGTCGCCGCGGCCGTTTCCTGCGCACGGAGGGCGAGGCTGCCGTGGGGCGTGGGCTCGCCGGACGTAAGGTCCAGAACGCCCACCTTCAGCCCGTCGGCCTTCATCCGCAGGATCGCGCCGGCCGCGCCGAGCTCAGCGTCGTCCGGATGGGGGGCGATAATCAGGACGTCGAGCTTCGTAGCCATCGCGCTAACCGCTGCTTCCATCGTTCTCGTACTCGTACTTATAGCAGTCTCTCCGTTCCCCTCAGGTCCCAGCAAGCGGCTGCTGCCGGGCCCTGCGCGCGCCAAGGGCAGCGGCCGCTTGCGGCTGGGACCTGCGCGCGAAAGTCGACT
>JACOUI010000339.1 GCA_016177915.1 Planctomycetia bacterium | reverse complement strand
GGGGGAGGGGAAAAACAAAACCCCCCCACCCTAGCCCCTCCGAGCGCAAGGGGGGAGGCAAGGAGACCCGGCTATGTAACCCCGTTGGGGTATTCGATCTCCCGGCGACAAGGCACCCAGGGTGCGCCGCTAAAGCGACGACCCTGGGCTATGCTGTGCAACGCCTTCGGCGTACAGAACGAGGTCGCCGGGTCGGGCACCCAGGGTGCGCCGCTGCGCGACGACCCTGGGCTATGCTGTGCAACGCCTTCGGCGTACAGGACGAGGTCGCCTTCGGCGTACAGGACGCAGGTCTCTCTTGCCGGATGGCGGCGCGAGTGGGACGATGACGCGGTTGATGTGCGCCGGGCGAAGCGGACGCACGTCTCCTCGCCTCGCGCCGAACCCCCCCTGACCCTCCCCCGCAAGGGGGGAGGGGATAGTCAGACGGAGCGGCCATGCCCCACCCCACGACCCCCGATCCCCTCCGCCGCGCCCGGCAGCTCAGCCCGCGGCGGTCCACGTCGGAAGCCACGGACGAAAAACAGCTCGTCGAAGAGCAGCTCCGCCATTTCGGCATCGAACCCGCGACCGAGCTGGGCCAGACGCTCGGCCGGCTCGTCGGGCACATTTATGGCGCGAACGTCGAAATGCACAACCTCTGGGACTGGACGGTGCGCGAGCTGGCCACGCTCGATCGCCGCGACCGCATCGCGCTCTTCAACGCCAAAAAATTTCTCTGCTTTCAGCTTGCCAAGCTGCTCGACACGCTGCAAAACCCCTTCCGCCGCACCTACCAGACGCTTGTCGAATCGCAGTCGGCCCGCCTGGCGAAGGGACCGTACCCGATCTTCGACAACGTGACGGCGATCTTTTCGGCCACGCCCGTCATCGCCCGCACCGCCACCTACGTTTACGCCTGCACGGAGTGGATCGACGCGGCCTTCCAGGGGAAGGAGATGCTGCTGGAGGTTTATTCGCGGCTGCTCAATCCCACTTCGATCACGCTGGCCAACCACATGGTCGATCTGGAGTGCGGGCCGCTCTCGGCCGAGTTCATGGCCTGGAACTTCAACTCCGGCATGGCGGCCATCGACGCGGCGCTGGCGCACGTCGTGGGCTACCGCGACATCGTGCTTTCGTCGCGGAATATCTACGGCGGGGCGTTTCAGCTTTTGCACGACTGGTATCACAAGGCCAGCAACCTCGACGTCGCCGTTGAGTTCTTCGACGGCTACACCGCCGAGGCGTTCTCCCAGGCGCTGGCGGCCGTCCGCGCAGCGCACGCGGACCGCCTGGCCGATGGCCGGCAGATTTACGTCTATCTCGAATCGCCCTGCAATCCGCACGGCTACGTGCTCGACGTGCCCGCCATCTGCCAGGCGGCCCACGACGCGGGGCTGACCGTGATCCTCGATTCGACGATCGCCACGCCCTTCCTCGCGCAGCCGCTGCGCCGGGAGAAGCCCGCCGAGCGGCCGGACTTCCTGATCCACAGCTACACGAAGGACATCACCGGCTCGGGCACGACGACGGCCGGCGTGGTCATCGCCCGCAACGAGCGGATGTTCATCCCCAAGGGCGAGTCGGTGACGGCGACGGACCTTTCCGGCCGGCCGGCGACGTACGCCTGGAGCGACACGCTTTTCTGGAACGTGTTTTACGTGAAGGGGGCGTTCCTCGATGCCGACAAGGCCTTCGAGGTGATCCAAGGCTCGCGGACGCTGGAGTTGCGGATGCTTCGCAAGGCGATCAGCACGACGGTGCTGGCGGAGTTCCTGTCGCGGCACCCGGCCATCGGCGTGAAGTGCAACGCGCTCGATGACAACGAGAACGCCGAAATCCGCCGCCGCGTTTTGCGGCTCGGGCTGCCGGCGCCGCTCTTCACGATCGACTTTGAAAAGGCCGCTGCGAAGGGACCGGGCGCCGGCGCCGGGCTCGACCGCGTCACGTTCACGCGGTTTTTCGACTGCCTGGAGCCGGCATTCGGGCATCAGGTGTCGCTCGGGCAATCGAACACCGTCGTGCTTTGCCCGGCGCTGACCAGCCATTCCGAGATGAGCGACGCGGAGCTAAGGAGCGCCGGCATTTCGCCGACGACCGTGCGCATCGCGGTGGGCGACGAGGATCCGCGGCAGCTCATCGCGCACTTCATTCGGGCGAGCGAGCTGGTGATCGACCGGGCACGGCCGGGCTTTTCGGCTGGGTTCATGAACCCAGGCGCCGTGGATGCTTTGTACCGGGAAGTCTACCTGAACGTGCATTGCCGGTGGCTGGAAGCGCAGCACGGGATGGCGGAGATGCTGGCCTGATCGACTTCACATCCAGGAACCGTCCGGGATCGTCAAGCCCAATGTCCCAATAGCTTTAAGACGATCCAGGTCCGTGATTTCCATCACTTTCGCTGTTTTCAGGTCGCTTGCAATGCGATTGCCATTAACATACAATATTTGCAGGTGCAAAATTTGCACGTTCAAATTCAAAACGTACAGATTGTGCCTGTCACTATCTGGGGAAACCAAAATGGCCGCGGTCTCCATCAATCGGCAGGATTTTCAACACGACGTGCAGGGCCGCCGGTTCGCGGACGTGCTCAACAATCCGAGTCAGCCCTTCGACGACGTGCTCGCGTTCTTCAGCAATGAGGACCGTCAGCGCCGGATGGAAGAAGCGGAGTTGTACCACGACCGCCCGCCGCTGGCCGGCGTCGTGCGCGAGCTGGAGTCCCAGCCGGGCATCGACCGGTTCCTGGCCTCGCAGCACCCCCACAGCACCAAGCGCCTCCGCCAGGCGGTGGGCGTCGTCGTGCGGATGATCATGGAGCGGCGCGGCTGGCGAAAGACAGGACGCAAGGGTTCGCTGGGCGTGCGCGCTAAGGTCGCCCCCCTCTCCAGCCGGCCCGGCGCGTATCACAACACGGGCGGACTGGCCTTCTGGTTCCTCCGCGCCGAGCGGTACGAACGTCCGGAAGGCATGCCGTTTCGCTCGGTGCGGGAGCGCTGGCGCGAGCTGGAGTCGCAGTCGACGCAGCCAGGGGTCGCCGCCGGCGCAAATCACCTGCCCCACTCGTCCCCCGGAGGCGCACCATGAGCATGTTTCGCGTCTGGGTGCGGCCGATCCGCGGCGCCTCCCGGGTCCGGGTCGATGGCTTTGAAAACGCCCGCTGGCTCCTGGCCCGCTTGAGTCAATCCTTCATCTTCAAGGGCAGTGAACCCATTTTTGAGGAGCGGGGCACCGCCATTTGCAGTTTTCGCGTGCCCCACACCTCGCAAGTCTCCGGCTCGGCGTTTTTGCAGGGTCCTCGCCCGCGTGCCGGAACTCCATTTGGAATTTGAAGCCGCCTGAGGGCCGCAGTCCTAGCGCGTCGACCACGCCGTCGATCACCGGCTGGAGGTGGCGTTGTCGGCAGCCGGTTGAGTTGCGAGCCGTTGGTCGCTGCCAAGGAGAAAACGAAGTGTCGAGCCTGTCCGTCTTCGCCCTGATCGGCCTCTTCGCCGGGGCCGCTGCGCGGCTCTGGTATCGGGGCCGGGAAATCAAAAGCGTCCTGGGCACCATGCTGCTGGGCACCGTCGGCTCGGTGCTGGGAGGGCTCCTTTCCTGGGCCTGGTGGCCGGTGGCCGACGGCCGGCTGCACGCCGCCGCCCTGGCGACCTCGTTCGTCGGCTCCGTCATCGCCATCGTTGTTGGGTCCATCGTGGTCCAGCGCGCAGCGCGGGCCCCACGCAATGTTCGCTGACCCAAATGGCGCGCCCGCCACGGCGTCGTGCGCTCACGCCAGCAGCTCCGGGATCACCTTCGCCGGCTCCACCGTCGTCAGCCGCTGATCGAGGCCCTGGTATTTGAACGTGAACCGCTCGTGGTCGAAGCCCAACAGCTTGAGCACCGTCGCATGGTAATCGCGCACGTGGACCGGGTCCTTCACGATGTTGTACGAAAAGTCGTCCGTCTCGCCATAGATCGTGCCGCCCTTCGTCCCGCCGCCGGCCATCCACATCGTGAAGCAGCGCGGGTGATGGTCGCGGCCGTAGTTCTGCTTCGACAGGCCGCCCTGCGAATAGATCGTCCGGCCGAACTCGCCGCCCCAGATCACCAGCGTCTCGTCGAACAGGCCCCGCTGCTTCAGGTCCTGCACCAGTCCGTAGCACGCCTGGTCCACGTCGCGGCACTGGTCGGGCAGCCGGCCGGCCACGTTGGCGTGCGTGTCCCAGTTGTTGTGGTAAATCTGCACGAACCGCACGCCCCTCTCCACCATCCGCCGCGCCAAGAGCACCGTGTTGGCGAACGAGCCGGGCTTTTTGGCCGCTTCGCCGTACAGGCGATACGTCGATTCCGGCTCGCTGGCGATGTCGGTCAGGTCAGGAACGCTCGCTTGCATGCGGAACGCCAACTCGTACTGCTGGATGCGTGTGTGCGTCTCCGGGTCGCCCACCTGGCGGTAGTTCAGCTCGTTGAGCGCCTTGATTCCGTCGAGCGTCGTGCGGCGGACCTGCTCCGGCACGCCCGGCGGGTTGTTGATGAACAGGATCGGGTCGCCGCTCGTGCGGAAGGAAACGCCCGCATGCTCGCCCGACAGGTATCCCGACGACCAGAGGCGCGCCGAGATCGCCTGCACTTGCTCGGTGTTGGTGGGGTTGGCCACCTGCACGACGAACGTCGGCAGGTTGTCGTTGAGCGAACCTAAGCCATACGACGCCCAGGCGCCCAGGCAGGGCCGCCCCGTCACCTGGTTGCCGGTCTGCATGAAGCAGATCGCCGGCTCATGGTTGATGGCCTCGGTGTGCATCGAGCGGATGAACACCATGTCGTCGACCATCTTGGCCGTCCACGGCAACAGCTCGCAGACCTGCATCCCGCACTCGCCGTGCTGGGCGAACTTGAACTTGGACGGGGCGATGGGAAAGCGCTTCTGGCCCGAGGTCATCGTGGTCAGGCGCTGGCCCATGCGGACCGAGTCGGGCAGGTCCTTGTCGTACCACTCCTGCATGACGGGCTTGTAGTCGTAGAGGTCCATTTGCGGCGGGCCGCCGACCATGTGCAGGTAGATCACGTGCCTGGCTTTGGACGGAAAGTGCGTCCGGCCGGCGACGGCGTTGGCCGGATCCTTCGGATCGCCCGGCGCGGCAAACGACGTCTGCCCCAACAGGCTGGCCAGCGCCGCTCCGCCCAGCAGGTGCGAGCCCTGTGAGAAGAAGTATCGCCGCGTGATGTTCTGCTTGAATTGCCTGAAGAGGTCCATAGCTTCACCTCAAGCTCAAGGACGTCGCGCCTGTCGGTTTTCTCCATTTTCCTCTCTGCCGGCCGGTACGGCAAGCCGTGGCTGCGGTCGGTGGTGTCCTAATTTGACCGCCGGCGGGCAATCACGCCGAAGGCTCTTCTCTTCCGATTCGCGCTTGGGCGCGCAAGGTACTGCTGGTAAGCCGCCAGAAAGGCGACGTAGCGGAGAGAGGGGGTTACGATCCCGACCGCGCAGACGGTCCCCTACGGCGGTTCAATAAGACCGCTGCGCCGCCAAGACGCGGGCCGCTCTCCACTACGGGAAAGCGGCCGCAGGGGCAAACTGCTGGATTCTTGCTCGTTTCATGGTAAAAGAGCGGACACAAGCGGTGTCCGCCGGTTCACCAAAAATCCCGGCCATTTGCCGTTTTGGCATTTGCCCGTTGCCGACGATAACAATATTGTTATACTGGGTAGTCCGATGCCCCAGTCGGAAGTCCGCGTGTTTCGGAAGGCGAACGGCGCGGTGCCGCTGCTCAAGTGGCTAGAGCTTGTCCGCACCACAAACAAGAAAGTTTACGAGAAATGCCTAGTCAGGTGGACCCACTTTGTTGGACCAAAAATGCCCCGGTATTTGGTATGGATCTCCAACTAACCCCGGCCCCCCCCGGGGGGGGCCGGGGTCGCCGCGGCTTGCGTAGCTTGCCAAGTC
>JACOUI010000338.1 GCA_016177915.1 Planctomycetia bacterium | reverse complement strand
TGCGATACGCCTCGGTGGCGTGCTGGAGGACCAGCTCGAAGCCGAATTCCTCCTGGAGCCGCAGCGCGGTCATGAGATCATCCGCGCCGTGGCAGTGGAAATGAACGGTACGCTTGCGCTCAAGCACCTCCACGAGCGGCTCTAGCGCGATATCGACGGCCGGCGGCGTGGCCTCTTCGCCGGCGGCCAGCTTCTTGCGGTAGGCGTCCCACTTGCGCTGGTAGTCCTGGGCCTTGATGTACTCGGCCCGCTGCAGGGCGGCGACTTTCATCCGCGTGCCCGGGGCGGCGTTGCGGCTGCCGTAGTTGCGCTTGGGGTTCTCGCCGTTGGCCATCTTCAGGCCGCCGTACACGTCCGGCGAGGCGATCCACATCCGCTGCGGCGAGTTGCCCCGCAGCTTCACGTAGATCGTCTGCCCGCCGATGACGTTGCCGCTGCCGGGCATGACGTTGGCGGTGGTCACGCCGCCGGCCGTGGCCATGCGGATGCCGGGGTCGAAGGGGTTCAAGGAATCCATCGCGCGAACGACGCTTTGCACCGGGCCGGTCGATTCGTTGCCGTCGCTGCTGCCGCGCTCGCTGGGGCGCGAGAAGAGTCCCAGGTGCGAGTGCGTGTCGACCAGGCCGGGGATGATCACCTTCCCGCGGACGTCGTGAACGGTTGCGCCTTCTGGCACTTTCACTTTGTCGTCCGGTCCGACGTCGAGGATTTTGCCGTCCTGCACCACGAGCGTGCCGGGGTCATGGACGGCGCCCTCGGCGGTAAGGATCCGCGCGCCGCGGTAGGCGTCCGGCGGAGCGCCGATCAAGGAAGGCGCCGCGGCGACGAGAAGGGCGGAGGCGGCGATGAGAAGCAGCGTGGTGCGTGACATGCGGGTGAATCCGGGTCAGTGAAATCGTTCGTCCAGGTTATCGATGGTAATTCGCGCGGCGTGCAAATGCACTCCCTCACACAAACCCGAAGCGCAAGCGAGGGAGATCGGCGAATCCGTGTTGATCGGACTGGCGGGCACGCCGGAAACGTCGTCGCTGGGCAGCCGCGCCACGATCGCGGTTTCCCTCGCTGGCGCGTCGGGTTGGTGTCGCGGCCGTCATCGAGAACGAGGACGACAACGAGGACGAGGGACGAGGAGAAGACCTATTCGAAGCAATACAAATGCCCCGCCGTGCGCAGGTAGATGCGGTTATCGACGAGGGCCGGCGTCGCGTACACCGGCTCGCCGAAATCTTCCGACCCAAGCTCCTGCCAACTCTCTTCGGCCGAAAGGACCGTCAGTTTTCCGTCCTCGCTCACAAGGTACACCTTGCCGTCGCCGGCCACGGGCGAAGCAAAATAATCGCCGCCGGCGGAAACGCGGGCCTGCTTCGTCGGCTTGCCCGTGCGGGCGTCGAGGCAGGAGACGATGCCGCCGTCCTTGACCGTGAACACGCGGCCTTCGTAGTAGAGCGGCGAGGCGCAAAACGGCACGTGCTTCTCCTGCTCCCAAAGGAGGTGCGTGTTGGTCGATTCGCCCGAGGCCCCCGGCTTGATCGCCATCACGACGTTTCGAGACTTGTCGAACAGGCCGCGGTAGTAGTCGTACTCGCCCCGCGTGATGCCGCCGATCTTGTCGCGGTCGATTTGCGAATAGCGCTGCTTCACCGGCCCGTTGGGCAGCTCGTCGCGCGCCAGCGCGCCGTCCTGATTCTTGTCGGCGGCCTTGGCCGTGTCCCAGGGATCGAGCGAAATGCGTTCGCCCGCATCGCCGCCGGCCGACCAGCCGGCCGCGTAGAGGTTGCCGTCGCCGCCGACAACGGGCGTCATGCACACCGCCCGCGACAGCCCCCGCACCGTCCACATTTCCTCGCCCGTGGCGAAGTCGTAGCCCACGATGCGGAGCGTGGCGGCCACGACGATCTGCTTTTTGCCGCCGACGTCCCACAGGACCGGCGTGCAATAGTTGCGGGGGAACTCCGAGCGGTCCGTTCGCCAGGCGGTTTTTCCCGTGCGCTTGTCGATGGCCGTCAGGAACGAGTCGGTGTCGTGGTCCTGGCAGAGGACCACGTAGTCGCCGACGATGATCGGCGACGTGCCGCAGCCGAAGTCGTTGTTGAAGTGCCCCATCTTCACGTGCCACAGCGGCTTGCCGTCGACGCTGTGGCAGAAGAGGCCGGCGGAGCCGAAGAGCGACACGACGCGCTCGCCGTCGGTCGCGGGGCTGGGCTGGGCGTGGCTGCCGATGCCGTGAATCGCCTCCAGCTTTTCGTACGGCGCTTCGACCTCCCACAGCGTTTTTCCGCTGCCGCGGTCGAGGGCCATCGTGAGGAGCTTTTGGTCGCGCACGGCGGTGAGAAAAATCTTCTCGCCGGAGATGACGGGCGACGAATGGCCCGGCGGGACCTCGACCTTGTAGACGACGCGCTGGTCCGGCCCAATCTCCGCCGGCAACGAGCTAGAGTTGACGGCCACGCCCGACCCGCCCGGCCCGCGGAACTGCGGCCAATCGCCGCCGCGGGCGGAAGCGAGAACGAGGAGGGCGAGAGCGGTGTAGAGGGCGATCTGCTTCGAAGGTGCATTCATCAACGGCGGTCTCAAAGGTGGGAGCTTGCGGGCGGGAACCGGCCGGGCGGCGACATGGAAGAAGGTTGTAGCCTGCGACTGCGCGGTTTTCCAGCGTTGCGCCGGCGGCCGCAGGTCGCCCTTTCCCTCGCTGGCGCGTCGGGTTGGTATGTGGCCCTCGCTGGCGCGTCGGGTTTGTATGTGTCCCTCGCTGGCGCGTCAGGTTGGTGTGCCGCTAGCAGTTCGTGGACACAGGGCGCGGCAACTGATATGTTGACGGACGCGCAAAACCGCGGCAGATTTCCGCGCCGCCCGACCGGCGACCCGCGACCGCTGACCCGCGTCCGGCGGCTGCGAACGCTCATCTCCTTTTCGTGCAGGAGCTTGCCATGGCTTACGTGCTGTTTGGACCGATGGAGCTGCTCGTGCTCATGCTCTCCGGCGGCGGGCTGCCGCTGGGCGTGCCGCCGTTGCCGGAGGACAAGCTCATCGTGAGCGCGGCGCCGGAGGAGTGCCTGTTTTACATGAGCTCCTACGGCACCGCCGACGCCGACCCCGCCAGCAAGAACGCCGCCGAGCGGCTGCTGGCCGAGCCGGAGGTCCAGCACTTCCTGACGACGCTGTGGAAGGCCGTCGGCCAGACGGCCGGGCAGTCCGGCGGCCGCGACGCGGAGATGTTCGCCAAGTTCGTCTTGCCGCTGGCGGAAACGGCCCTGACGCGGCCGTTCGGCGTCCACGTGACGAAAGTCAACATTACGCCGTTCGGGGGCGACGTCGAGGCGGGGCTCGTCCTCAACGCCGGCGACAAGGCCGAGCCGCTCCGCGAAACCCTGATGCAGCTCGAAACGATGCTGCTGGCGGAGCTGCCGGGCGGGGCCGTTTCCGAGAACGCGATCGGCAAGGCCAAAATGCGCGTCCTGCCCATGCCGCCCGGTGCGCCCCAGGTGCAGTGGGGCTTCCGCGGCGAATACCTGATCATCGCGGTGGGCGCCGACAGCGCCAACAAAATGCTCGAGGGCATGGACAGCGCCCGCGGACCGCCGGCGTGGCTCAAGGACGTTCACAAGCGGCTGCCCGTGGCGCGGCCTTCGACCGTGCAGTACATCAATGTCGAGGGAGCTCTGGCCGCCATGGCCGCCGCCGGGCCGATCTTCGGCGAGGCGGCCGGCCCGCTGGAGGCGCTCGGCGTCACCAAGATCAAGCACGTGGCGTCCGTCACCGGCCTCGCAGAGACCGACATGGTCACGCTCACGCAGATCGTGACCGACGGCGAGCCGGCGGGCGTTCTGGCCTTGTTCCCGGA
The DNA here is from genome assembly GCA_016177915.1 of Planctomycetia bacterium. Classification (GTDB taxonomy): domain Bacteria; phylum Planctomycetota; class Planctomycetia; order Pirellulales; family S012-138; genus JACOUI01. The sequence continues at coordinate 7,844 of JACOUI010000338.1, read as the reverse complement.
CAAGCCGCTCACGGCGACCGACCTGGCGCCGATCCCGGCCGACGCCACCTGGGCGTTCGCCATGAAGATGGACGCCGGCAAGACCTGGCAGCAGCTCGTGCAGATGCTGGGCGCGGCCGAGCCGCGGGCGCGGGAGGAGTTGGAAGAGGGGCTGCGAAACGCCGAACGCGAACTCAACGTCAGCGTGGTGCGCGACGTCCTGGCCCCGCTCGGCGACGTCTGGTGCGTGTACAACTCGCCGAGCGACGGGCTGCTCTTCACGGGCGCGACCGCGGTGGTGAAAGTCCGCGACCGCAAGCGCCTGGAAGAAACGAATCAAAAGCTGTTGGAATTGCTGGCCAGAGAGTTTGCGGCAGTGGAGGGTCCGATCCCGCTCCCGGCGGGTGACGTCGTCCCCTTTAATAACTTTGGGCCGCAATTGCCGCAGGGCATTCCGGCCCGTGCGGCGCAGCGGCAGCAAGTCAATCCGCTGCGGCAGTTCAGCTTCAAGGAGCACACGGTTTATTACTGCGACATCGGCAGCGAGGGCGCCCCCCTGGCCCCGTCGTGGTGCATCACCGACGACGCCCTGGTGATCGCGCTTTATCCGCAGGCGGTGAAGGCCTACCTGTCGCGCGATCCCAAACGGCCGTCGCTGGCTAGCCTCCCGGCCGTGGCCGAGCAGCTCAAGCGCAGCCCCGCAATCTACAGCTATTGCAACACCCAGGAGCTGGTGGGGCTCGTGTATCCCGTCGTGACGGCCGCCGCTCCCGTGATGCTCTCGCAGTTGCGCCGCGAAGGGTTCGACATGGAGCTTTCGGCCCTGCCCTCGCAGGGTGCGATTCAGAAGCACGCCAAACCCTCGTGGACCGCCTGCCGGCGCGTCGCGGACGGGATCATGCTCGAGTGCCATCAGTCGGTGCCCGGCGGCGGGGTCGTCGCGGGCCTGATTGCGCCCGCGGCCATGTTCGTCGCCAAACGCAGCCGCCACGGCGACGTGGCGGCCATGATCGGCATTCCGGCCGCCGCCGCGCCGGAAGACAAAGGCGAAGGCGCCAACCTCAAGGAAATCGGCCTGGCGATGCACACCTACCACGACGCCCGCGGCCAGCTTCCCGAGCCGGCCAGCCTCGACAAGAACAACAAGGCGCTCTTGAGCTGGCGGGTACACCTGCTTCCGTACCTGGGCGAAGAGGAGCTCTACCGTCAGTTCAAGCTCAACGAGCCTTGGGACAGCGACCACAACAAGAAGCTCGTCGCCAAGATTCCGAAGGTGTTCCAGTGCGGCGGCGTCAAGGCCGAGGAGGGGAAAACGCGGATCCTCGTGCCCGTCGGCAGCGCGGCGATCTTCGCCTCCGACCGCGGGACGAAACTGTCGGACATCACCGACGGCACGTCGCGCACGATCATGGCCCTCCTCGTGGCGCCGGAGGCGGCGGTCGTCTGGACCAGGCCCGACGACTGGAAGTTCGACGTCGACGACCAGCGGACGTCGATGGCCGGCTACAAGGAGCAGACGAAGTTCAAAGCGCTGTTTGCCGACGGGTCGGTGAAAACGATCGACCCCTCGCAGCAGGGCATCGACTTCGTGAAGGCGCTCTTCACGCGGAGCGGGAGCGAGAACCAGTTCAACTACGAGTTCCCGCAGGAGCGGTAGTCGCGCAGTGATCGGATCGTCACCACGCGGCTCGACCGCCGGTCGGCTCGTCGCCACGCGGCTTGCCCGCCGGTCGCCTCGTCACCACGCGGCTTGCCCGCCGCTCCCCTCGTCACCACGCGGCTTGTCCGCCGGTCGCCTCGTCACCACGCGGCTTGCCCGCCGGTCGCCTCGTCACCACGCGGCTTGCCCGCGTGGGACGCTGTTTATGCCCCAGCACTCCGCCCCGTCTTTTTGTCGGGGTTCCGTCTGATTGTCGCCGGCGCGAAAGACATTGACCCGACGCGCCAGCGAGGGCAGGCGGAACACTAACCCGACGCGCCAGCGAGGGGAGGCGGAACACTAACCCGACGCGCAAGCCAGGGCGGTCCGTGCGGTCCCGTCGCCAGGCCTTGCGCGCGCGACGGCCGCGCGCCGGACTACACTTTGCGATTCTCTATCCAGTCACCGCCGGCCCTGTGCCAAGGCCCTGCGCCGGCGGGTGAATGACTGGCAGCTAGGCGCCAACCGCCCGAATACCTCGCCTCCGCCGAAAAGCGGGCGCGGCGCCTCCGCGGCCACGACGACGGGCGCGCTGTCGTCTTTCGCTCCGCGAAAGAGCGTCCTTTTGCGGAGCGAAAGGCGACAACTCGGGAAGTTATTTTTCGGCCACTCCTTAAGAACGAGAGCGGCCGCCCGGGAATATGCCGGTTTCGTCGCGTTCAGGAGGGGCCGGGCGACCCGTACAGCTTATGCCGGTCGTTGTGGCGGTGCAATTCCCCGCGTCCGCCGGCGCGCTCCACGGAGCCTTCTCAGACGTTTTTGATTGCGGTGTCGGATCGATGTCTCGATAATGGGCGCACGCCGTCCAGCGGGTAGCGGACCGCGAACAGCCGGCGAAGGGGAAGCAGCGCCGACGACGTGAGGGACCTGACGATGACCGAGTTGTTTCTGACCCGAGCCTCAACTCGCAGGCAAGTCGCGTTGATCTTCGGTTTAACTCTGGTCGTCTGCGGGTTCTCGTTGCACTTGGCCATTTGCAACTACAAAGCGCGTGGAATTCAGATTGCCGGGCCTCTGCGATTGCGTCCCGAGGCGGTCGAGGAAGGAAAGTCAACACGCGACACCAGTGCCTACACCTACGGGACGTTCCTCGCGGATCGTGAGAAAGTCAAACTCGATCCCGCCTACAAAAGCCAGCCGGTCGCGTTCCTTCTTGCCGTGCTGTTAGGCATTGCCTGCCCGATCCTACTTGTTGGAACTGGCTTGACAGTTGTGTTCATGGGTCAGGCGTCTCCGGGAAGCGCATCCCCAAAGCCTGCGGTCGTTTTGCAAGGATTGGCGCCGTCGCGCTCAGCCGCGGGATCGCCTCTTGCCGACCCCACATCGCCCTTGGCCGCTCCGAGCGTGGCGACTGAACTCGGTCCTGGCCGAGTCGTGATTCCTGACGATGACGACGAAGATGACGAAGATGACGAATGACTGGCCCTTCGTCCTGAGGTCAGGGCAATAGCTCGCCAAATTCCAAAAATCCGCGCCGTCCCAGCCGGTCGATAACCCGGACCGCCTCATCGCGCGGCTCACCCTCGATCTTCATCGCTGCCGTCAAGATCTCCTTGGCTTGCTCTTTCCAGCCGTGGATACGCCAGTTCTCGTCGTCCCCATCGACGAGGTGGCCCAAAATCCTCACAGCGCTGCCCAGGTCGGCAGGTGCAATCACCTTCAATCGCTCGACAATCTGATCGTCAGGCTCGGGTTTCGGGACGACACGGACGAACCGCTCGAGGCGGGCGAGGGACCACTTTTCGTCAAAGACCGTCGAGGCGAACCAGAATGCGAATGCCCTACTCCTTGGATTCGACTCCGCATCGACGCGCCCGATGCGCTCCCAGTACCAGTCCCACAAGTCGGTCAGGCGCTTCTCAAAGTCGGTCTTCAGTTTGGGCCGCTCGCGCCAAAGCGTAACCCCAACAAACTCCATCGCGTGGGTGCGGAAGGGAACCGCAGCCTTCGTGAGGAACCTCTCCACAATTCCGTTGTCCGCGTCAAGCGGCAGTTGACCGCGCGCGCGTAGAAGCACCAGGTGCTCGCCAAGCCTGTGGAACGGCCCGTCCTTCACGTCGTCCTCGACGGCAATGGACGCGGCCTGGTCGACTGCATAGCTGAACTGCGATTTCAACAGCCGGTAGTGCTCGATATGGGGATCGGCGGACGTCAAGAATGAATTCCAAGCGGCCCACCCGTAGGCCCTTGTCAGGTCCGTTGCGCTGGACTCGATGTCGCAAATCCGTGCCGCATGCTGCGCCAGCCATTTCTTGTCGATGACGTACAGGAGTGTCCAGTGCCAGCCAACGGCGGCACGCAGCGAGAAGCCTCCTGGGTCGTCCGGCGTGAGCCTTCGTTCGAGAAGCGCGCGCACTTCCGGCAGTTGCGCGAATCCGTCAGTCGGAGAATCCAACTTCCCGGATTTCCCTTTTCCGCCACTGACGACCCAACGCGCGTACGCGAAAAGCGCGTGCATCGCCTTTCCGCACGGCGAATTGAGGAGAGTCAGCGAGAAGTCGGACGTCCGCGGGTCGCGGTCGGCTGACTCGCCGACATCGGCTTCGCCCGGATCGTTTGTCAGAGGTTCGATGAGGCTCCAAAGCCATGGACGCGATTGGAGCGGCGTACCTTGCTCGCACACCTCGCGCACGAGTTCCCCAACGGAACTCCGCGTCCACTGCCAGTTTGTGTCGATGAGCGGAGATCGCACGGACGCGTCAGCCATGGCGATTGAAACCGGCTGCGCGATGATCCATTGGCACAATTCCAGGACCGGTCCCAGTGACACTTTCGAGCCGTTTCGAATGGCCTCCGTCATCACGCCAATGAACGTGCGCACGTAAATCGGTTGCAGAGCCTTAAGAAGTGCCGCATGCACGGAATACGCAACCGGATCCTGTTCCAAATACTGTCGGAACGTCCCCGCGGCACCCTCAATCGACCGCCCTAACGGGTCGCGCTCCTTTGGCCGCCACGTGCGAAGGAACTCGACGACCTCGGCGAACTCCTTCTTGGAGATTTCAGCGAGCTGAAACGGGCTCTCTTCTCCGCTCCACAAAGCGCCCGACTTGACGTTGAGGTCGACAAGTTCCGGCACACCGCGCTCGGCGAGCATTCGCTCGAGTTGCTCACGGCGTTCGCCGACGAGATGCTCGCGGATCCAGCACAATTTTCCCATCCGCCAAGACACCACCCAGTCGGCGATCTCCGTGGCAGTCGGCTCGCGCCCCGAATCCTCTAAGACGTACCGCCGGTGCTCTGCCACATCGGGCCCTTTGTCCACCCAGCCGAGCCACGCTGCTTTATCCTCATCGCTCAAGAGTGAGAACCGGCGTTCGCAGAGCATCGCGTATTCGTGCTTGTACCGGTAATCGTCCAACAATGCCTGACTCAGGATTGCCTGGCGCGCGCGATCTGGCGCAAGATCAGCGCACGTATTCACGAGGTGAAGAGCGAGTCGCCGAAAGACAAGCCGCCGATACTCGCCCAGCAAGCCAAGCGCGTCGTCAAACGACAGATGGCCGCCGCCGATCGCCGTTTCCAACGCCTCTCGCACGCAGCCCACGAAAACGCATGCAAAATCGTAATCCGAGTTCTGCTCGTGCTCCTCGATCGCAGGGCGCCACCACACGGATCGATCGTACTCCGGATCATCTCCGCCTTTTGCCCTGTCGTCGGCCAGCACCCGCAGTCCATCGAGGAGAAACGTCAGAAACTGCTTGGATCGCGTCCCAACGATCGCCGGAATGACCTTGCCAATCGCCTCGGCGTACGACTGGTCCTCGACTCGCGAGGAGCGCTCCCGTCGACGGTGCTCGTCGATTTGGAACAGGCACTCCACTAGGCCCATTGCCGCATCCGCCTCGCCTTCCGATGCGAGGCGAGCGCAGAGTTCGGCGGCGTCGGCAAAGGCAATCCACAACGCGTTCCTCTTGTACGCGGCGCACACTTGTGGCCCCAGCGTCGCCGCAACGCTGGGGGGCATCTTCCTTGTGGCATCCAGCATGTCCCGAACGATCGTCACGTTGTCAGTTTCAAGGCCCCGGAAGACGTCGGCGACTTCTAACGGAGCCATCGCTGCGACGCGCGCGAGGTATTGCGACTGGGGCCAAGCGGCGCATTTCGTTGCCCCGTCGCTGGACGTGTAGCGTGACGGAGGACTAGTGAAAACTCGCGCGTCCCGGAGGGGAATTAGCCACTCGGCACTGTTCAACATCTTGAAAAACTCGCGTGCTACATCGGGATCCTCCACGAGTTCCAGCGCGAGCGCCACGCTGCGTGGCGCGTCGACCGACGCCTGCACGACTTCGCGCGCTTTGGCAATCTGATCAAAGAAGGGTGAACTGGACATCACGATGCACCCGGTTCGCGGCTTTCAAGCGACGGCGGCTCGCGCGTAACTTCGGCTAGCCGCTCGAAGAGCAGACGCAATCCACGATAGTGCTTGTCAATCTTGCGATAGCGGAGCACTGTGATCCCGTATGACTTGAATCGCTCATCCCTCTCCTGCTCGTCGGTCCGTCCGTCATTTTCCCTGTCGCCTGTCGGCGCTGTGTCGGCTTCCACATATGGAAGGAGTGCGTACCTTCGCGGCGCCTTCGATCCGACGAGATAGTTGCGATAGCGCTCGCACAGCTGGAAGACCTCCCTAAAGGCTGGCTCACGCAATTCACAGCCGATAAACAGCACCTCCTCGCGTTCCAGAGTTGGCACCAAGAAGTACGTGAGGGGACTGTTGCGGTGATAGGCCTTCTCGAAGTCAGAGCGCGCGAACAAAAGCGAGCCGTTGTCCGGGATCATCCCCTCCTGAATGAGCCCGTGCAGATAAAAAAGCGTGCGCTTTTCGATGTCGGCTCGATCAAGGTCCGGGAACCACTTTAATGCGCACTTGTGTTCCTCTTTTTTGGATTCGTGCGCCAAGCAGGGATCGAAGTTCAGCGTAATGTAGCTTTTGAATGGAACACGCATAAGCTCGTAGTAGATCGTCGGGGACGCATCCAAATGGCCGAAGCGCTCACCGAGGCATCGATAGTACGCAGAGCCATTGGCGTCGCGCGCGTCGTCAGCAAGGCGAAGCAAGGTCTCTGGATCGTTCAGCGATCGCTCGTCCCCTGGCAGATCAATGCCGCACGCGCCGCAAACTGCGCTTACCGCGCTCGGCCAGTCTTTGAAAACCGGCGTTGATGGACCGGATCCAACAAACGCCACGCACTTTCGTGGCGTGACGAACTGCGAAAGATCGTCGACGGGTGCTTCTGGTTCACACATTTCAAGTCGGCAAGGCGCTTCGTAGTCTGCGGCGATCGCTACCCGTACAGCTTATGCGCCTCCTTGTAATCAATCAGCCGCGCCCGGATCAGACCCCCCTCCAGCTTCTCGCCCGCCGGATCCATGTAGACGCGCGCGCTGGCCAGCTTGCCGCCCGGCTGAACGTCCATCACGTGAATGTTGTAGATGAACCCCGTCTCCGACTGGGCGCGGAACCAGTGGACGTTGTCCTTGAAGTCCGAAATGGTCGAGCACTCGCCCACCGCGAACTTCCGGTCGATCGTCGGCTTCACGATCATGTGCTGCGGCTCGTCCTTCACGCGGTCGTAGTGCCGGCCGTGGAACTCCCCCTTCAGGATCAAAAACGCCGTCGCCATGTTGTTGTGCCCGTGCGGCACCACCGACCGACCCTTCTTCATGGCGAAAATCTGCCGGCCGAAGGCCAGCGTCTCGGGCAGGCCCTCGATCTTGGGGAAGGGGACGCGGAGGCTCTTCGCGCCGTTGTCGGGCAGCTCGACGCCCGCGGCCAGCTTGTCGAAGTCGATGAGCTTCAGAAGATCGTTGACGTCGACCTTGCCGTAGAGTTCCTCGATCTTCGCCTGCCAGTCGGTCTGCTTGATCTTCTGGCCCTTCACGTCGCGGCAGAGGTCGGCCACGTCGCGGAGCCATTTTTCGACGTCGGGCCGGGCGTCGTCGGCCAGAGCGCCGCGGGCGGCGACGAGATCGAGCAGCGAGAGCGTCAGCAGCGAGCCGAGGGCGGACTGCGTAAACTGGCGGCGGGAGAGGGTCATGGGAGGCTCCGAAAAACCACAGGGCGAGAGATCACGGGGTGTTCCAAAAAAGACCTCCCTCCCCCCGTTGCGCTCGGAGGGCCGGGGTGCTCCGAAAAGCCCCCTCCCCCTTGCGGGGGAGGGTC
>JACOUI010000337.1 GCA_016177915.1 Planctomycetia bacterium | reverse complement strand
CCCTGAAGGGGGCTTCCATGATTTTGGCCCCTGCGTCCCCAGGCGTGAACGCCTGGGCTACGGAAAAGTCGAAGCCGGCATGATCGGTTGGGCTACGGAAACGAACGCGCGGGACCTGAACTCCTTGGCTACGGAAAAATATGGACCCGGGTGTACGCGCGCATCCTCGCGTGCGGTGTGGAAAAAGAAACGCCGCCCGTTGAATCGCACGATTCGGCGACGGATAAAGGAGGCGCAACAAAGGTGGCCCCGGCGCGATCGCCGACGGCCGAACGACCGTCGCCCCATTCGGAGCCAGCCCACCGGGTGCGTCCGCTGGGTTTCTTGTTGCGCGGTCAAACTGGCTGCCTTTTCGCGCGCACGCTACGATAAACGAGCGGCCATTGCGAATCCCCTTCGGTGGCGATGGAAAGTGATCGTAGCACGTATTGAGGCCAACCATGCCGCGCCAAAAACTGCGTACCGTCGTGTGCGGATTTGTCGTTTGTCTTGTCGCCGCCGGCTGCGGCTCCGACCCTCCCAAGACGCTTCCCGAACTTAAGACCGACGCCCAGGCCGCCGCCGACAAAGCCAAGTCGGCCCTGGGCGCCAAAGACGCGGCAGCAGCCGAAGAAGCTGCCGTCGCCGCCGAAGAGGCCGCCCGACAAGCTGGCGAGATCGTCAAAGCCATCGCGCAGCCGACCGACGCCGACCGGCTGGCGCTCCGCGACGTCCAGGAATCGGCCCGCCAGGCCCGCCACTGCGCCGTCCTCACCGCCGAAATTAAGCGCCTCGACGATTTCCGCTCCGGCTGGAAGCTCGCGCTCTACAAAAAGGCCCGCGGCGGCGCCCTTTCCGGCTCCCTGCTGGCCTTGTCCTTCGCCGCCGACGAGGCCGGCAAGACCAAGCCGGGCACGCTGCCCGACGAAACGCAAAAGCGGGCCCAGCTCGCTTTGGAGCTTGTGCAATACGCCGGCTACTCTTCAGCCGGAAAGGCGACCTTCGACGGTCCGACCGACTGGCCCGGAATTTCCGCCGACTTGAAGAAAATGTCCGATCAGCCGCCCGCCCGACTGTCCGTGTTCCTCTCGTTCGCCGCGCTCCTGGGCGGGCAGTATTCGCTGGCCCTTTACGAAATCGAGTGCGTCGATCCCGCCGCGCTCCCGAAAGAGGACCAAGGGGCCTACGCGCTGTTGCACGCGATGATCCTCTACGTCAACGACTACCCCCACCTGGCCGTGCAGGAATTGGAAACGCTGACGGTCTCCGGCCGCGGCGCCGCCGGCCTCTTCCCGCCCGGAATTTTCGAGCCTGAGGTCCGCGCCGGCATCCACATGCTGCTGGCGGCGTTTGCCTTCCGGATGAACGACTACGCCCGCGCCGACCAGGAGCTGGTCCACGCGATCCAGGCCTCGCCCAACAACCCCATGTGCGTTTACATGACCGGCGAGAAGCTCGCCGCCGACGGCCAGTACGTGAAGGCCGCCGAGTCGCTGGAGCAGGAGGCCCAAGGGACGAAGTCGGAGTGGTTCGCGGGCAAGGTTATGGAGCGCGCCCGCGGCATCCGCGACAACCCGGCGAAAACGCAGCCGCTGTTCTACGATTACGGCTTTCTCACGGAGTGCGCTGTTCACTACGCGATCGAGGAGGCCGGCCAGAGCGAGCTGAGCAAGGACCTGCAGGCGAAGGCGGACGCGGCGCGGACCTTTTCCGGCGACTTGCTGTCGAAGCTCTCGGCCCTCGTCGGCGACGATTAGCGGCCCATCCTGGCGAGCGGGGGGCAAGACTGAAGGAGATTCAGCATGGCGGGAGCAACGCAGGCCACCAATCTTGCGAGCCCCATCGTGGCGGCAGACCGGGCCCTTGCAGTCGCACAAGCGGACGCGGTGAAAGCGTACCACGATCTGGCGCCCTACCGCATCCGCCTGGCGCTCGAACCCGATGGCTGGCATATCGACTACGACCTGAGAGACCCGCGCTGGAAAGGCGGCGGACCGCACTACGTCATCGACGCGGCAACCGGTGTGATTGTCTCCAAGCGGTACGAGCAGTAATCGTCGGAAGCCGGCGGCGCAACTCAAGGCGTGAAACACTGGCAGCCAAAATGCCCCCGTGCTAGGCTTGAAAATAGGAGGCCTTTATGGCCGCGTCGGTCAAGCCGGCGCGGCGGCCATGCTTTCACCTCGCCACGGAACACGCTGCGATGCCCGTCAAGTTTCCCTGCCCTGCCTGCCGGCGCACGCTGAAAGTGACGCGCCGCAAGATCGGCACGCCGATCGACTGCCCACGCTGCGGGGCGCCGATGACCGTCCCCACCGTCGAGGTTGCCCGCGCCGCCCTGGCCATGGCCGGCTCCGCCCGTACTGCGCCCGCGCCGGCCGTGCTGTCGGAGTTCGCCGTGTACGACGGGCCGGCCGCTCCGATCGACGGCGGTAGCGGGATCGGCGCGAACGTGGCGACGGCCGGGCCGCCGGTGCGGACGTCGGCCTCGCCGGCTGCCATTCCCAGCGCGGCGCCTCCGTCGCCGCCCGGTCCTCCTTCGCCTCCTTCTCCGCCGGCACCTCCGATCGCGGCCAACGGCGTCCCCGTCGCCCGCTTGCTCGGCGGACCCGTACTTGCCAAAGCTGCGCCCGCGCTGGCGGCCGTCGTGCCGAGCGCGTCAGCCTTGGTCCGCCGGCCCGGCGCTTCGATGTTGCTCGTCTCGCGGCGCGTCGTCTATTTGCAGGCGGCGCTGATCGCGCTGGCGGCGCTCGTGGGCTTGGGAGCCGGCTTTCTGCTCGGCCGCGCCACGCGCGGCGCCGCGCCGTCCGGCCAGGACCCAAAGGCCGCCGACACGGTCCTCGTGCGCGGACGGATCACCTACGCTGGCTCAAGCGGTGTCGCGCCGGACCAGGGGGCCGTCGTCATCGTCCTGCCTGCCGACAAACGCGCCCGCCTCGACGGCCGCCGCCTGCACCCCCAGGCCCCCGCCCCGTCCGAAGGCTCGCCGCCCCTTCTGGCGATCGAGGAAATCGGCGGGCAGCACGCCCGCGCCGACGCCGACGGGCGGTTCTCGCTGGTGCTGCCGCAAGGCGGTCGGTACTACCTGCTGATCGTATCGGCCCACGCGCAGCGCGGGGCGCCTAGCGCCCTGGATCCGTCGGTGCGGATGCAGCTCGACGGCTATTTCACTTCGGCCGTCGACGTGCTGGGCAGCCACAGTTTCTCGTGGACGCTGGAGCGGTTCGAGGGCGGCTTCTCGACGAAGGACCATTACTTTGCGCCGGCGCCGGCGCCGACGGGCGGATGACGTCCGTCGGCTGACGGCAGTTGAAGGCACGTGACTTCGTCGCGGCGCGATCCCATTGCGGCGTCTCGCTTCGCTCAAAAACCCCTGGCTCCCACAGCCGCCGCGCTCAGGGCGAGCCCCAGCAGGCAGAACCCGCCGACAAGCACAAGCCAAATAATGCCGATGATCCCCAGGCAAAACCACAGGCGAAACTGGGCCTTCATCGCCTGCTCCAGGCTGGGCAGGGAGTCGCTTTGCAAATAGCCGCCGATCCGGCTAAAGTAGCCGATCAGGAACAGCGACGGGAAAAAGAAACACGCGGCCAGGCTCAGATACACGCCCGCGACCAAGATGCCCACGGCCGGTTCGCGGCCCGCGAACATGACGATGAACCCCGCCAGGGCGCCAAACGCCGTCAGCGCGGCGACGAGGATAGCCACTACCGCGAGGGCGATCAGCCAGGGACGCGTTTGCGCAAGCGCGCGGCGCACGCCGGGCATCGATTCAAAGCTCGGCGCCGGCTCCATGATCGCCGAGGAGGTCTGCGGCGAGGCGTAGGGGTTGAAGCTCGAGTCCAGGGACATCGTCGTTCGTCTCGTCGGAGCATTGGGGCGGCGGGAGTCGTTGGCCGCCGCGGCGGATCACATTCCCATGCCTCGGGGCATCGCGAAGGCGACAAAAAGACAGAAGAACGCCATCCCTGCAATCCCGAGGAACGTGAAGATCGCGGTCCACATCCAGAATCTTTGCTGCGCCTGCATGGCGCGCTGCAGGTTGGCGATCGAGTTGTTGCGCAAGTATTCGCCGATGCCAGCGGCGTAGATCACCATCATGAGCGACAGGACGAACAGGACCGCCGTCTGTCCAAGGTAGTACAACGTCGCCAACCAACCAAAGGGTCCGGCCGCGGTGGCGCCGATCAACGAAAACGCCGTGCCCAGCGCGCTCAAGGCCGTGAACACAAACCCCAGGACGGCGAGGAAGATCACCCAGCGGCGCGTGCGTTTGAGCCAGCCGCGGACGCCGGCCAAAGGGGCCGCCGCGCCGGCGACGCCGCCGGAAGCCGCCGGCGAATACAGATACCCCGCCCCTGCGCCGGCGGGCGCGCCGACGTTCGTCTGAAAGGGCGCTGCCGCTTGTGCGGTTGGCGCCGCACCGGCCGGTGACGCCGCGCCAAGCGCCGCGGCCGCGGCCTGCGCATGAAGTTGCGGATAGATGTCTTCGGCCCAGCGCCACGTGCTCCAGCCGTCCTGGTAGAGCTGCGCCCGCGCGTCGAGCCGGCCGTCTGTCAGCCAGCCCTCCAGCTCCGCCTGCGTCATCGGCCCGAAGTACTGGCCGTCGGCAGTATGAATTCGCCACTTCGGACCCGGTGCGGCCCCGGCCAAGCCCGCGGCGGCGGGCAATTGCGGCGATCCGGATTCAGCCGGCACGCCTGCGGCTTGCCCTTCTGGGGCTTCGGCCGGGACGGACAGGGCGTCGCTCCCGGCGGGGATCGTAAACGTGTTCTGGCACTTGGGGCACCGCCCGAGCTTGCCCGCGCTCCCCTCCGGCACGCGGAGCTTGGTGGCGCAACTTGGGCAGGCGACTTCCACGGGCAAGCTCTGTTGCGAGGGTAAAAGGGACAGTTCGTGTGCGGCGGATTCCAAAATAACCATCTCGCCAACGTGTGGCGAGTGCCGTCTTCGAGATCACGGTTGCCGGCTGGAAAGTTATTCGATCGGTCCTGCCGGCTCCTTCCCCCGTCGGACGTGCTTCACAACGTATTTCAACGCCAGCGGTAAAAGGCCCAGGATGCAGAACGCCACGAGCAACTGCCAGGGAATCTGCGGACGGCCCAGCTTTTCGGGATCGAGCTGCGAGCCGAGGTACAAATAGGCGCACGTTCCCGGCAGCATCCCAAGCTGGCTGACCCACCAATAGGTGCGCGTGCGGATGGGCGTGAGTCCCGCCACGAGGTTGACGACCCAGAACGGCGCGTACGGAATCAACCGCAACGTGAACAGGTAAAACGCCCCTTCGCGCTCCCAGGCGGCGTTGAATTTCGCCAGGTACTTGCCGAGCTTCTGCTCGACGGCGTCCCGCACGAGATAGCGGCTGGCGAGAAACGAGATCGTCGCGCCCGTCGTCGACGCGAAGCTCACAATCACCAGCGCCGGCCAGAAACCAAGCACCGCCGCATAGAGCAGCGACATGGGCGCGGCCACGGGCAACGACAGCCCGGTCACGACGACGTACGCCAGAAACGCCGCGCCATAGACGAGCACGGGATGGTTGGCGCGGTAGGCGTCGAGCTGGCGCTTCCAGGCGACGAGGCGGCCAAGCTGCAGGGCGTCGCCGTACACCAAGTACAAAACGACGACGGCCGCAACGAGCAGCGCGAAGACGGCGAGCTTGATGTACGCTCGCTTGCCCTGTTGGAGTCCCGGCTTTAGCCGGTCTTCTTGCAGCCCCGCCTCACGCGGGATTTGTTGAAGTCCCGCCTTCAAGCGGTCGTCGCCCGGTTTTTCGTCGGCGCTCATCCGGGCCCTCCCGACGCTGCCGCCGGCAGGAACTTATCATTGACCCGCAGTTTGTCAATGATTCGGCGGCAAGCGCGGGAAGGCCGTAGTGTGTCGCAGCCGCGGCGGGCGCTACTTCGCGTTCTTGCTCGACACCGGCACGACCTCGTCGCGGATCGGGTCGTTGAAGTACGGGTTGACGATCACCTTGGGCCTGGCGGCCGCCGTCCGGTCGGTCGAGGTCTTTTCCGCCTGCGGCACGTGCGGGTTCTCGATCACCTTCGGCTTCACTTCCCGGATCTGAAGCTCGGGCGTCATCGTGCCCGGCGGATAGGCGAACGGGCTGTAGCCGTAGGTCCGCGGGACGGGGTAGCTGTAGTAGACGGGCGGGTGGAGGGCGTAGTAGGGGACGTGCTCGATGCCGTAGTGGTGGTAGGGCGCGTAGCACCAGTCGGCGCGGGCCGAGCCGGCCGACAACAAGACGGCAAGGGCCGCAAGAATGGAAAGCCGAACGATCGATTGCATGAGACACCTGGCTCTGGATCAATGGTTCGCCGCGCGCTGCCAAAGACGTGTCAGGAGACGCGCGATTGCGGTGGACATCTACCGTTCCAGGCTAATCACGGACCCCGGCCAGGCAAGCGCGAAAAGTAGCGATTGTTGAGCCCCGTAGGACGGCCCTTCCGGGCCGTCGCAGCGGGCCAAGCGCATGGTCAGCCGCGGGTGGGGGGTGCAGCGTACCGCCCGAGTTGAACTACCCCGCGGCCAACGCCACAATGGCGGCACTCACCCCCTTCGCGCGAGGAGCACCATGAGCGATCTTTCCAGTCGACGCAAGTTTCTGACGGGCGCGGCGGCCGCCGTGGCGGCGCTGCCCGCCGGCGGCCTTTTGGCCGCCCCCCAGGCCACCGCCCCCACGCAGCGGCCCGCCGCGCAGCCCCGCAAACTTCCCGCCGCAGGACAGTTCCCCGTGAAAGCCATCTCCTCGAAGAACGGCCTGGCGGCGACGAAGCGCGCCTACGAGCTTTTGATGCAGGGCAAGGACACGCTCGATGCCTGCGTCGAGGGGGTCACGATCGTCGAGAACGACCCCAACGACATGACGGTCGGCTACGGCGGGCTGCCCAACGAGGAGGGGGTCGTCGAGCTGGACGCAGCGGTCATGCACGGCCCGACGCACCAGGCCGGCTCCGTTGCGGCGCTCCGCAACATCAAGAACCCGGCCCAGGTCGCCCGGTTGGTCATGCGGCAGACCGACCACGTGCTGCTGGTCGGCGAGGGCGCCCTCCGCTTCGCCCGCGCCCATGGCTTCCAAGAGGAGAACCTGCTCACCGAAAAGGCCCGCAAGATCTGGCTCTACTGGAAACAGTCGCTGAGCGAAAAGGACGACTGGATTCCGCCGCCGGACCTGGAGCTGGACCCGGAGATCCGCAAGTACTTCGGGCGCCCGACGGGCACGATCCACCTGGCCGGCATTAACGCCGCCGGCGACATTTCGTGCGTGACGAGCACGAGCGGGCTGGCGTTCAAGATTCCCGGCCGCGTGGGCGATTCGCCGATCGTCGGCGCGGGCCTGTACGTGGACAACACGGTGGGAAGCTGCGGCAGCACTGGGCGTGGCGAGGCCAACCTGCAGAACCTGAGCAGCTTCGCGGGCGTCGAGATGATGCGGCAGGGGATGTCGCCCGAAGAGGCAGGAATGGAGGTCCTTCGCCGCGTCGCCAAAACCACGCCCAAGCGCCTCCTGGACGACAAGGGCCGCCCTAACTACAGCCTCAAGTTCTACCTTTTGTCGAAGGACGGCCGGCACGCGGGCGTGTCGATGTGGGGCCCGGCGGAATTTTCCGTGACCGATAAGAGCGGCTCGCGCATCGAAAAGTGCGTGTTCCTGCACGAGGGCGAGCCGGCCGACTAACCCCTCCTACTCGTACTTATAGCAGTCTCGTCCTCGATTCCTGCGAGCGAGGTTGTCTTGTGTACACCTTTGACGCATAATTCTGTTACTACCGTGCCACACTGCTGAGATCGCCATGCCGGCCCAACGCGTCAAATTTATCCGCATGCCCCTCCGCGTTGTCTTCTACAAAGAGGACGGCGATTGGGTGGCGCATTGCCTGGAATTCGATCTCTGCGGGGACGGGCGGACGCAGCAAAACGCGCTGCGAAATCTTCTCCAGGCGATCACCATTCAGGTCGAAGAGAGCGTCCGCCGGCGCAATCCCGCCAACCTCTTTTCGCCCGCCGACGCGCGCTACTTTCAAATGTTCGCGCAGGGAGCCGATGCGGCCATCGGTCAGTTGGAATGGGGGCGCATCGGCAAGTTCGTCGAGATTCAGGACGTGAAGGTGCGCGTTGGCTCCGCCGACGAGAATCTCGTTCCGGCCTAGTCGATGGCCAAACGACTCACACTCAAAGAGTTCCGCCGCAAGCTTCGGCACTTTGGCGTGAGCGAGGATCCCTCGCGCGGCAAGGGCAGCCATACGCTTTTCTTCAAAGCGTTTCCCGGCGAGGGCGTCTTCGCGTATCCCGTCCCCACGCACACCAAAGACGTCCATCCGTGCTACGTCAGCGGGGCGAGAAGACGGTTCCGGCTGACGCCTGAATTCGGCGTGACGGACGAAGCCTGGGACGCAGCCTGAGCCGCAAGATGCGTCGCGCGATGCCTTTTGCTATTGTCGCGCCCCCTTCGCGGCCGATCGTTCTGCAAGATTCCCGGCCTTCTCTCTCGTGACTTGCGAGCCTTCTGGGGCACTCCTACTACGGCGAGAACGGCACGGTGCTCTCCGACATTTTCTTTGTGCTGCGAAAGGGCCTTCCTGCCGGCCGCCGCCCAGGACTCGTGCAGCAAATGCACCTGGGGCTGCCTTACTGGGTGATGCAGCCGGACTCGGCGCGGCTGCCGGTGGACAGCACTCACCGCTAAGCGCACCCGCAATTCGACCCGTAGGACGGCGCTTCCAGGGCGTCGCGGGAATGACGGCCTGGAAAAGTCCGACCTACGAGCGCACTTGCGGCGGCGGATTGCCGCTTTTCGCTTTCTCCCCTTGGCCGCGGAACAGTAGAATAGCCCGTGTCGAACCGTGGCGGCGCCTACGCGGTGTCTCGCCGGGGGACGCCGGGCGTGGGACGACCGGCCGCCTGTGGCGACGAGATAGCGCCGGGTCGCCGGCGGGTCTTTGGTCTCATTTCGGAGGGAGGACGCTGTGTTCTGGTCTATGGCCT
>JACOUI010000129.1 GCA_016177915.1 Planctomycetia bacterium | reverse complement strand
CCTGTTTCGCCATCCCGGCATCGTCGCGGTCTACGGCCTGGGCCGCACGCCCGGCGGCGGCTATTTCATCGTCATGGAGCTGGTCGAGGGGCCGGACTTGTCGCAAGCGGCGGCCGGCCGCGCCGTTCCCGTCGCCGACGCCGTCCGCTGGACGATCGCCGCCGCAGGCGCGATCGCGCACGCCCACGAGCGCGGCATCGTCCACTGCGACCTCAAGCCCAGCAACTTGCTGCTGGACCGGGACGGCCGCCTGCGCGTCACCGACTTCGGCCTGGCGCGATCGCTGGCGGATGACGCGGCCGCCGGGCAAATCGAAGGCACGGCGCCCTTCATGGCGCCCGAACAGGTCTCCGGCTACTGGGGAACGATCGGCCCGCGGACCGACGTCTATGGCCTGGGCGCCGTCCTCTACACGCTTTTGTCGGGGGAGCCGCCGTCCCGGGGCCATCGCGTGCCGGACCTTCTGGCGCAGGTCGTGTCGCGAACGCCGATCGCCGCACTCGATACGCTGCGCGAGCACGTACCTGCATCGCTCGTCCGCGTCTGTGAGCGCTGCTTGTCGAAATCGTCAGGCGATCGCTTCGGCTCGGCAATGGAGCTGCGGCAGGCGCTGGAAGCAGTCGTCTGAGGCGAGATCGCCTCGCATCACGATTGGGGCCCTCCGCGGAGCAATTCGTCCGTCGTCGTCATCCGCACGCCGCGGGCGGTCAGCTCCTCGATCGCCTTTTGCACGTCGCCCGCGTGCAGCTCCACGCCCCGGCAGGCATCCTCGATAAACCAGGTCTCAAGGCCCAACTCGCGGGCGTCCAGGGCCGTGAATTTGACGCAATAGTCCGTCGCCAGGCCGAGAATGTAGACCTCGCCGACGCCGCGCCCGCGAAGAAACTCCGCCAGGCCCGTCGACTGCCGATGCCCGTTGTCGAAAAAGCCGCTATAGCTGTCGATGGCCGGGTTTTGCCCCTTGCGAAAGACGCGCTCGAACCGCTCGGCGTGCAACCCCGGCGCGAACTTTGCCCCCCGCGTCCCCTGCACGCAATGCACCCGCCAGAGGATTTGCGACAGGCCGGCAAGGTCGATCACCTCGCCGGGCCTCTTGCCGGGATGGTTGGCCGCGAAGCTGCCGTGATCTTGCGGGTGCCAGTCCTGCGTGGCCACGACGACGTCGAAGAGGCCCGTGCTATCCAGCAGCCGGTTCGTCGGCGCGACGGCCTCGTCGCCGCGCGGGACGGCTAGCGGCCCGCCGGGGAGGAAGTCGTTCTGAATGTCGACGACGATGAGAGCGCGCATGAATCAGGGAGCAGGCAACAGGCGGCAGGAGTCAGGGAAGGACAGAGCAAGAGACAGGGTGCCCCACTCAACCTAATGGTAGGCGGCGCGACGACAAGTGATAGTGGCAGAGTGCGACGGCCAACGCGTCGGCCACGTCGGGCGGCTCCGGCGCAGTCGCCAGGCCCAGCTCCCGTTGCACCGCCCGCTGCACCTGGTCTTTCGCCGCCTTGCCGCTCCCCGTCAGGATGCGTTTGATCTGCGTGGCGCTGTAGGGGACGGCGGCCAGGCCGGCCTCTTCGGCGGCCAGGCACAAGACGCCGCGGGCGTGGCCCATCAAGATCGCCGTCCGCGGCCGGTCGTAGTGCGAGTACAGCTCCTCCAGGGCCATCGCGTCGGGCCGGCACGCCTCAATGACTTCCGCAAGCCCGCGGTGCAATTCGCCCAGGCGCTGTGCCAGCGATTTTTTGGCCGTGCTGCGAATAACGCCCGCCTCGACCACGCGCGGCGCACCTTGCGAAAAATCGACGACGCCGTAACCCGTGACGTTGAGCCCGGGGTCGACGCCCAGGATGCGCACGGGGCGGGGGCTGCCCTTCGGGTCGTTCACAAATCGGATTCCTCGTCGTGGGCACACTTCCTCTGCCGTGGCGCCAATCGATCGCCACCGTTGAGGCCGAACCAAAATGCCATGCATCGGCTGGTGCTCGCCTCACGACGACGTCACACCCAAATGTCCGACGTGCAATCCCCGCCGGGAAAGCGGATTTCGTGCGCTCGCGCCGGGCCGTTCGGCTCCGCGCCAAAGTCGACGAAGAACGATTCGTTGACCGCCATCCCGCCCGATGCCGTGTCGCAATCGACCTGCAACAGATACCCGCCGCGCTCGCCGATGCCCGGATAGAACTGGTTGTCCCAACTGCTGTAGAGCGAGTTGGTGACGTAGAGGCGCTTGCCGTCCAGGCTGAGCTGGAGCATCTGCGGGCCGCCCTCCAGCTTCTTGCCGCGCGGCGTGGGCGGCTTGCCGCCGGCCTTGTCGCCCAAGACGCCCCCCAGCCAAAGCTGGGCCGCCAGGCGCGGCTTGGCCGGGTCGCTCACGTCGTACTGCCGCAGGTCGCCATGCAGCCAGTCGGAAAAGTAGAGCCACTTGTCGTCGAGCGACAAAACCAGGTCCGTGATCAACCCCGGCACCGGGAACGGCCAGCCCTCGACCTCGACGGGATCGACCTGCACGACCTTTTCCACCTGCCACTCGCGCTGCTGGCGGTTGTGGCTGAAGTGCCAGACCGCGCTCGCCAGCGCCGCCCCGACGAAACCGTGCGCGCTGTCGGGACTGTGGTGGAAGCGGACCTCCAGCGGGATCATGCCGCCCTGGCCCAGGTCGATGCTCTGCACGATCCGCCGCCGCTGCCAATCCCAAAACACGAGCCGCCGTCCGTACTTGCCGGCCTGCACGTCTTCGAGCTTGAAGCCGGGCCGGACCGTGTTCGGGGCCGCCCATTCGCTGCTGACCAGCACGTTGTGCCGCGGCTGATACCAGAAGTCGTAGTTGAACTCCATCAGCCGGTCGTCGTCGCGCTCCCAGCGGCCGGCGACCTCGAACTTCTTGTTCAAAAGCAAGAAGCCGCCGGGGGCGTTCCCTTTCGCGTCGCCCAGCATCGAGAGCATGATGTTGCCGTCGGGCAGACAGTGGACGGTGTGCGGGGCCGAGAGGTTGGCCTTCTCGGCGATCGTCGCCGGCTCGATCACGGCGTGCATCTTCGTCGCCTTGGGGTCCTCGGCGTCGAGAATGTGAATCCTTCCCGAGTTGATCCCCGGCACGATCAAGAACCGCCGCATCGCCTCCGGGTCGCCGTGGCAACTGCTGCACGCGTTCCAGCCGAAGTGGTGCAGCTCGTCGCCGGCATTGGGCATCGCCAGCCGGTGAATCACCTTCGAGAAGGTCTTGGACTTGGGGTCGACGTCGATCGTTGCCAGATAGTCGGGCTTGTCGATCTTCGTGCCCGTGTAGATCGCCGGCACAAAGGCCACGGTCTCGCGGGGCGATTCCATGGCCTCCTTGGGCGAGGCATAGGTGGGCCCGCAGGCGGCCCCGTGCTTGTGGGCTTGTTGATCCTGCCCCAGCAGTTTCCAGGGGGAAATCGCACCGGCGGCGGCGCCGGCCGCCGCGGTGGCCAGGAAGTCGCGTCGTCGCATGGCAAATGCTCCGTGAGAACGAGTTGGAGTCCCGGCTTGAGCCGGTCGTTGTTCCGCTTGAACGCGGCACCTGCAAGTTGTGCGATTCGATCCTCCGGACGGCCCGATTGTACGAACTTCGCCCTCTCCCGGCGACGCCTTTCGCCCCTTTTCCACCTGGCGGCGGTCTCCTGGTAGAATCAGCGTCACTGTCGCTGCCGATCTCAAACCCAAAATCCAAAATCGAAAATCCAAAATCGGATGATTCTCCTCACTCGCGTCCCGATCGACACCGCCGCCCTGCTGCACTACGTCTCGTCGCCGCGGGCGGGTGCGGTCGTGCTCTTCTTGGGCACGGTGCGCGAGTTCACGGCCGGCCGGCGAACGATGGCCCTCGACTACGAGTGCTACCCGGAGATGGCCGAGAAAAAGCTCGCCGAGCTGCGCGAAGAGGCCCTGCGGCGCTGGCCGCTCGTTTCCTGCGCGATCGTCCACCGGCTGGGGCATTTGGAATTGGGCGAGGCGAGCGTGGCGGTCGCCACGAGCGCCCCGCACCGCGACGACGCCTTCGCCGCCGGAAAGTGGCTCATCGACACGTTGAAACGGGTCGTGCCGATCTGGAAACAGGAGAACTGGGAGGACGGCAGGAAGGAATGGGTCCATCCGCCGGGCGGCTCGCGCGAATGACCGCTTGGCGGTCTGCGTTATTTCCCCGCCGCGCGTGCGGTAGAATCTTTGCGGGCGGCGCAGTATCATTTCCGCCTTACGCCGCGGAAAATCCAGACACGTTGCCCAAGGAAGCCATGCCGATCGTCAACTTCGTCAACGAGAAGAAGCAGCTCCAGGTGCCCGAAGGGGCCAACCTCCGCAAGGAAGCCATGAAGGCGGGCGTTGCGGTCTACCCCGCGCTTCACAAGTACCCACCGATGCACTGCCCGGGCTGGGGGATTTGCGCCACGTGCCGCGTGCAGATCACGAAGGGCATGGAAAACGCCAGCCCGATGGGTTTCATGGAGCGGATGCGGCTCAAGTTCTCGTTCTGCTACATCGGCAACGAGGAGACGATGCGGCTTTCCTGCCAGACGCAAGTGAACGGCGACATGGACGTGGTCACGAAGCCGCCGCTGAACCTGTTCGGCGAGAACTTTTTCAGTTGACCGTTGGAGTACCGGCTTCAGCCGGCTTTTCCGTCTGGAGGCATGGCCTCCTACGGCACGACGTCGAACGCACCTTTTCCGTGTGGTCGGTACGCGCGAAATCCACTGTCGATGGTGAAGACGCGCCGCAAGCCTAATCGTTCCGCTGCGGCCACCAGAGAGGCGTCGCCCAGGTCCATTGGCGCATCGGCATATTGCTGCATCAGCGCGCGGACACGCTTCCATTCCTCGACGTCCGGCAGGTGGAGGCGAACCAGATCCTTCGCGACGAGAGCCCACAATGCATCTTGCGCTGGAAAGCCGCCGGCACGTCCCAGAAGGTGCATCGCCTCCGCAAGGCACGGCCAGGTTGTAAGCAAACGCGTTCGAGGAAACTTGCGAAGCGCGTGGGCGCACCGTTCGTGGTTCGTATCGTCCAAATCAATCAGGGCGACCAACGGCCCGGTGTCGCACAAAATCACAGCCGTCCCTCCCGGCGCCTGGTCTCAAGGTCGTCGGTAAACTTCTCCGTGCATCGTTCCGAGAGCGTGCCGTGGCCGCTTCGTATGACCCCAATGTGGCCGGCAAACAAATCCGCCATCGTCCCCGCGCCCGCGCTCGCCAGCTCGTCGTTTTCACCTGGCAGATGCGCCGCGATCCAACCAGCAGGGGTCGTGCCGCTGGACTCGGCCGCGCGCTTCAGCGCGTCGTACAGGGGGTCGGGCAAATCAAGAGATTGGCTCATGGGGGCGCTCCACCAATCCAATCTTAAGGCGCAACGCGCGCTGTGACCAGCGATTACACGCCTGTCGCCGTGTCGCCCAGCGGTGGAACAGACAGCCTAAAGGCGGCACTCCACCTACTCCACCTCCCACCCCTTCCGATACTCCTTGCCGAGCAGCTCGTTCGCCGCCGTCACGTTCGTGACCTTCATCGTTTTGGGGTCGTACTCGATCTCCTCGCCCACGCGATAGGCCACGTTGCCCAGGAGCACGATCTCCGTGAATGGCCCGGCGTAGGCGAAGTTGCTCCCCGTGCGGCTGCCCGTCTTGCAAGCCTCGATCCACTGCGCATGGTGCCCCGGCGACTTGGGCAGGTACGGCTCGGGCAGCTTCGCGCCCTGGAACTTCTCGGCCGGCAAGAGAACGGGGTCCTTGTCGTGCTGCACGGCGATCCGTCTCTCGTCGCCGATGAACAGCGACCCGTTCATCGGCAGCTCCTTGCCGATGGCGTCGGGCGGCTTGGCGGTGCCTTCGTACCAATAGACCTTGCAGGGCGGCAGCTCGCCGCGCTGGCCGAAGGTCAGGCACGTCTCCATCCACGTCGGGCCGCTGTCGGCCAGCGGCTTGGGGCCCTTGGACGAAACCTTCACCTTTCCGCCGAGCTTGAGCGCCCAGAAGGCCGGGTCCATGAGATGGATCGCCATGTCGCCGATCGCCCCGCAACCGAAATCCCACCAGCCGCGCCAGCGGAAGGGCACGTAGGCGGGATGGTACGCGCGGTCCGCGGCCGGGCCCAGCCACAGGTCCCATTTCAGATCGCTGGGCACGGGCGGCGATTCGGCCGGGCGCCGGATCCCCTGTTGCCAGTAGTTGCCCGGCCGGTCAGTGATGACGTGAACCTCCCGCACCGGCCCGATCACGCCCTGTTCGATCCACTCGACGAGCCGCAGATAGCCGGCGTGCTCGTGATTCTGCGTCCCCATCTGGGTGGCGACCTTTTTCTCGGCGGCAAGCTGCGCCACCAGGCGGGCTTCCTTGACCGTGTGCGTCAGCGGCTTCTCGCAGTAAACGTGCAGTCCCCGGCGGATCGCCCGGACCGTCGGCGGGGCGTGATGGTGGTCGGGCGTGCCGATGGTGACAGCGTCGACTTTCTTCTGCTCGAGCAATTCGCGGTAATCGACGTACTTCTTGGCGCTGGGAAACCGGCCCGCGGCGCGGTCCAGCCTGGAAGTGTCCACGTCGCAGAGGGCGACGACGTTTTCGCCGGCCACGGCCAGCATGTCGGCCTCGCCGCGCCCGCCCACGCCGATGCAGCCGACGTTGAGCCGCTCGTTGGCGCCCAGGATGCGGGGCGAGTCCCACAGGCGCGCGGCGAGCATCGCACCGGCGACTGCGCCGCCCGTGCTGCTCAGGAACTTTCGACGGGTGGACCTGGCGTTCATGGTTTGCCTTTCCTGGTGCGCGCGACTCGCGCTAGCCGACGACTTCTTGCGATTTGCGTGGCGGCGCCATCACAACGTCCGCCAGGAACATACCGCTGACGAGCGTCGATGTACAGCAGCGGCAACGAGCGGAGCGTTGGCGATTCAGGTGAAGAGCGAATCGATGCCTCTGGAGCCATGTAGGATGCGCACGACTTCAATCCCGCTCCGCACCGGGCGGTAGAAGATGAGCTAGTTGCGAAACCCACGAACCGGCCACCGGCGCACGCCTCTGAGCACCCGTGCGGCAAAGTCGCAGGTTGTTCCCGCACGCGGACGCCGTGCGAGGAATTGGCAGGATCGTTCGACCGCGAGCAGAAAGCGTTCGGCGGTTGCGGTGCGCGTGCAGATCACGAAGGGGATGGAAAACGCCAGCCCGATGGGTTTTCTGGAGCGGATGCGGCTTAAGTTCTCGTTCTGCTACATCGGCAACGAGGAGACGATGCGGCTGTCGTGCCAGACGCAGGTGAACGGCGACATGGACGTGGTCACCCGGCCGCCGCTGAACCTCTTCGGCGAGAATTTCTTCAGTTAGCCGTTCGTAGTTCTACTGTTCTGTTTCCATTGACTCAAACTAAGTCGTTTTGTAGACACACCTTCCCTTGGGATGGAACCCGGCGAAGGAGGTGTCGATGGATCGACGGTTTGAGGCCCGCAAGCAAGCGTTGCTGTGTGAGTGTGTCGTCAGGGCGATCGTGTTTCGCCCTTGCCGGGCAGAATCGAACGCACCCGGGGGCGATCGATGCCGATCTTCTGGCCGCCCAGGCAGACGTAGCCGCTCTGCCGGCCGTAGCGTGTGGCCGTGCGGTCGCGGCGCCATTGGTATCGCGGCCCGCAGAGCTGCTCGACCTCATCCTCCAGGAAGCCGACGGTCACACGGCGGCCGACTTCGATGGCGAACAGGTCGAGCGAGTCCTGAAGCAGTTCGCGCATCTCGTCGCGGTCGAAGGTGAGTTGGAGCGACTGACGGATCCTGTCCTTGGTGGCTTCTTGCCTGGCTTTCCTGGCTTGCCGAAGCCGGCGCTTGCGTTCCTGCTGTTTCGTTCCGTACCTTGTGGGCATGGCGGTTTCTCCTTGAGGAAGAAGGTTCGCCGGAATGTACCACTCCGGCGGGAGAAACCGCCAATTTTTCAACTACGGCAGGGACATCCTCGAGCGATTGGGCTAGGAGCGGTTTCTTGCTTGCCGCCAATGCTGGCACGCGACGCAAAGATCGACGGCGCAGGTGTCTTTGCTCTTGGAGATTCAAGTCGCGCCTGCGGCGGATGGCATCGTGGCATCGCGTGCGCGCCCCACTCATCTTGGCTGCCAGCGTTCCATCTGCTACAAGTCCCCTCTTCGCGCGGCGGCCAAAACTCCGCCCCGCATACGGTTTTGCGCATCAGCCAACCGCGTCACGGACGACTGCGGATGAAGACCTTTGTCCGGGCAGTTCGCCTGGCCTTCGCCTATCGCTGGACCCTGATTGCGGTCGCCACAAGCGCGCTGATGGTCGGGTTCTTCTGGGGCGCCAATATCGGCACCGTCGGACCCTTCGTCGAGGTGGCCATCAAGGGGCAGTCGCTCCACCAGTGGGCGCATAAGGAGATCGCGCAGTCGGAAACGAAAATCGCCGAGCTTGAGTCGCAGATCCCCGCCCTGCGGCAAAAGGCCCGGCCCGGCAACGAAGCCGCCGCCGAACTGGCCCTGGCCGAGACCCGCCTCAAGGCCGAAGAGAACCACCTCACGCTGATGCGGGCGCTGACGCCCTACATCGAGCGCTACCTGCCGGACGACCCGTTCCGCACGCTGCTTTTGATCGCCGCCGCGCTCCTGGTCGGAACGCTCCTCAAGGAGCTGTTCCTGATGGTCAACAGCGTGATGGTCGACCGGCTCTCGCTGCTCGTGAGCATGGACCTGCGCAAAAAGCTCTACCGCCAGGCGCTGCGGCTGGAACTTAAGGCCTTCGGCACCGAGGGGAGCGGCGACATGATGAGCCGCTTCACGTTCGACATGGAGATGATCGGGCGGGGCATGAATTCGCTGTTCGGGAAAGCCGTCCGCGAGCCGCTCAAAATGATCGCCTGCCTGATTGGCGCGGCGATGGTCTGCTGGCGGCTGCTCGTCGTGTCGCTGATCCTGGCCCCGATCATCTTCTTCATCGTCCGCCGTCTGGCCAAGGTGCTCAAACGCGCCAATCGCCGGGCGATGGAAGAAATGTCGGCCCTCTATTCGCTGCTCGAAGAGTCGTTCCTGGGAATCAAGGTCGTCAAGGCCTTCACCATGGAGCGCTACGAGCGCCGCCGCTTCCACACGCAGAACAAGAGCTACTTCCTCAGGTCGATGAAAATCGCCCGCTACGAGGCCCTGGCCCACCCGCTGACCGAGCTCTCCGGCATGCTCACGATCCTGCTGGCGGTGCTCTGCGGGGCGTACCTGGTGCTCAAGGGCCAGACGCACCTCTTCGGCATCCCCATGACCGACCGGCCGCTGAGCTTAAGCGCGCTGTTGCTCTTCTACGGCCTCTTGAGCGGCGTCAGCGACCCGGCGCGGAAGCTGTCGGAGGTTTTCAGCCGCTTGCAAAGGGCGTCGGCGGCGAGCGACCGGGTCTATGCCGTGATCGACCGCGAGGTGGCCGTAAAAGACCCGCCGCATCCGGCGGCCTTGCCGCGGCACCGGCGCGAGATCGTGTTCAAGAACGTGTCGTTCGCCTACGTGCCCGAGCGCCCCGTCCTGGAGAACATCGACCTGGCCGTGCGCTTCGGCGAGACGATCGCCATCGTCGGACCCAACGGCTGCGGCAAAACCACGCTCGTCAACCTGCTGCCGCGGTTTTTCGATCCCGTGTCGGGCAGCGTCCAGATCGACGGCGTCGAGCTGCGCGACGTGCGGCTGCGCAGCCTGCGGCAGCAGATGGGTCTGGTCACGCAGGAGACGCTGCTCTTCAACGACACCGTGCTGGCCAACATCCGCTACGGCTGCCCCCAGGCCACGCGCGAGCAGGTGATCGAGGCCGCCAAGCAGGCCCACGCCCACAAGTTCATCGAGGAGAAACTCTCGGGCGGCTACGAGACGATGGTCGGCACGCTGGGCAACAAGCTCTCGGGCGGGCAGCGGCAGCGGATCGCGCTGGCGCGGGCGATCCTGCGCGACCCGGCGATCCTCATTCTGGACGAGGCCACGAGCCAGATCGACCTGGAGGACGAGCAGCTCATTCACAAGGTGCTGGAGAAGTTCGTCCGCGACCGGACGACGTTCATCGTCACGCACCGCCTTTCGACCCTGGCCCTGGCCGATCGGGTGGTGGTGATGAACCAGGGAAAGATCGTGGACGCGGGAACGCACGAGGAGCTTCTGCGCCGTTGCCGGCTCTACTCGCGGCTGCACGAAATTCAGTTCCGCGAATCGGCGTAAAAACACTGTGGCTGGCCGACGTCACGTCTTGCGTCGGGGCGCTGGCCTCTTTTCCAGCCAGTTCTTCAGCGAGCGCGGGCTCTCGCCCGATGGCTTACCGGCCAGCAGGTTTTCGACGCTGATGTCCTCATCGAGGTCGGGCCAGTGAATCCCTGACCCCTTGGCGATCATTCGCCAGCGACTGCGCTCCTTTCGCGTCCCGTGGGCGAGCTTGGGATACCACGCCAGCGGGACGGAGATGGTCCGCCCATCGGCCAGATCGACGGACAGCGTGTCGCGGGAGACGCGAATTGCGACGGCAGTGGGCGGGTGCGAAGGGAGCATGGCTCTGAGATTATAGGGCGGTTTTCGATTCCTGACGATTCCGGGTAAATTGATTGAAACCGGGAATTCAGCCGCTACAATCACGGCGTTTGTCGGGCGGCCGGCCGGGGGTGGGTCCGTCGGTCGCTGCCGCCGGCTTCAAAGTCAATTTGAATTCCTCCATTGACTCGGCCTCAAATTCCGTCTTCCTGCACGGGAGGGTTTGTCGGCATGAAGGACCAAGAACACCAAAACGGGAAGTCCGGCTTCAACCGCCGCGACTTCTTGCGGGGGTCGGGGGCGGCGGCCGCCGCCACCGCCCTGGCGACCGCGCCGCAACTGGCGTTCGCCCAGGCCGCGGACGACAAGAAGGTCGTGCGCGACCAGACGACGATCACGCTCAACGTCAACGGCGGGGACCACAAGGTCATCGTCGAGCCGCGGACGACGCTGCTGGAGGCGATCCGCTACCAGCTCAAGCTCACCGGTGCCAAGCCCGTCAGCCCCGACGGCGTCGCCGGCGCCGCCACGGTGCTCGTGGACGGCAAGGCCATGAACGCCGACACGCTTCTGGCGCTGGAGTGCGCCGGCAAGAAGGTGCGCACGGTCGAAAGCCTCGGCGGCGAAAAGCCCGACGCCGTCCCCGCCGCTTTCGTCCACAACGACGCCCAGCAGTGCGGGTTTTGCACGCCGGGCTTCGTCGTGGCGGTGCGGGCGTTTTTGAACGCCCATCCCCAGGCCACGGAAGCTGAAATCCGCCACGGCCTCAACGGCAACATCTGCCGCTGCGGCACCTACGCCAACGTGATCCAGGCAGCAATGGAAGTCGTGAAGGGAGGGTCCAAGTAATGGCTGACATGAACTGGCCCAAACAGGGGACCGCGGCCGTCCTGGGCGCCACTCCGGACCGCATCGACGGCATCGCCAAGGCCACCGGCGCCGCCAAATACACCTACGACATCACGCCCGACAAAATGCTCTTGGCGCGGGCTCTCGGCTGTCCGCACGGCCACTGCCAGATCACGGCGATCGACGTTTCGCCGGCGCTGCAGGTGCCCGGCGTGGTGGCGGCCAGGGCGCTCAAGAACGTGGGCGCTCAGGTGAACTGGGAGGGGGACCTCGTGGCGGTCGTCGTCGGCGAGACCGAGGGCGCCGTGGCCGAGGGCCTCAAGGAAATCAAGTTCGCCTTCAACCCGCTGGACGTGTGGGTCGACGACTCCGACCTGGCGGGGGCGGAAAAGGCCGGCCGCACGCAAGGCGCCGGCGACAACACCAAGCTCGACAACAAGGACATCAAGAAGCCCGAAGAGCAGGACGCCGAGTTCAAGCGGCTGCTGGATGAGTGCAAAAAGGACGGGGCCGTCGTGGAAGGCGAGTACGGCATCCACGTCATCACGCACATGTGCCTGGAGCCGCACGGCTCCACGTGCGAGTGGGAGGGCGACAAGCTTACCGCCCACCTGTCGACACAGAACGTCTCCGGCACGGCCGGGCAGTTCGCCACCCCCTTGCAGATCGCCGCCACCGACGTGACGGTCCACTGCGACTACGTCGGCGGCGGCTTCGGCAGCAAGTTCGGGGCCGACTCGTGGGGCGTCGTCTGCGCCCAGTTGGCCAAGGAGACCGGCCGGCCCGTCAAGCTCATGCTCGACCGCGACTTGGAGTTGAAGAACGCCGGCACCCGCCCCAGCGGCTTCATCCAGGTCAAGATCGGCGCCAACAAGGAAGGCGTCGTGCAGGTTTGGGACAGCAAGCACTGGGGGACGAGCGGAATCCAGGGGGGGCCCGTCACTCAGGGCGTGATCCCCTACGTCTTCGACCCGCCCAACCGCCGCCGCAAGTCGATCGGCATCAACACCAACGCCGCTGGGGCGCGGGCCTGGCGCGCGCCCAACCATCCGCAAGCCTGCGCGATCACCCAGGTCGCCTACGACGACATCGCCCGCGCCCTGGGGATCGATTCCTACGACGTGTTCCTGCGCAACCTGCCGACCGTCA
Source organism: Planctomycetia bacterium (assembly GCA_016177915.1). Classification (GTDB taxonomy): domain Bacteria; phylum Planctomycetota; class Planctomycetia; order Pirellulales; family S012-138; genus JACOUI01. Next base: position 12,916 of record JACOUI010000129.1, on the reverse strand, counting down.
CCAACAACAAGGCCGAAGTCTACAAGGCGGAGATGGAGATCGCCGCGAAACTCATGGATTGGAGAAAGAAGTGGCACCCGCACGGCAAGGGACCGGCCAAGGGCTCCGTCGTGACCGGCTTGGGCATGGCCATCCACACCTGGGGCGGCGCCCCGCATAGTTCGACCTGCACCGTCAAGATTCATCCCGATGGCGCGGTCGAGACCTTCCTGGGCAGCCAGGACCTCGGCACCGGCACGCGGACCGTCATCGCCATGGTGGTCGCCGAAACGCTGGGCCTGCCCGTCGACGCCATCTCGGTGAACATCGGCTCGTCGAAGTACCCGACCAGCGGCTCCTCCGGCGGCAGCACGACCGTCGGCGGCGTTTCCGAGTCCAACCGCCGCGGCGCGACCGACGCGCTCAATCTGCTCCTGGCCAAGGTCGCCCCCAAGCTCGACGCGCAGCCCGAGGACCTCGAGGCCGTCAAAGGCCGTATCCAGGTCAAGGGCAACACCGCCAAGGGCCTGTCGTGGAAGGAGGCCTGCGGCCTGTTGGGCATGACGCCCATCGAGGTCCAAGGCAATTTCCAGCGCGGGGTGACGCAGACGAACTTAAGCAGCAACGGCGTCGCCGGCGTGCAGATGGCCGAGGTGGCCGTCGACCGCGAGACCGGCGTCGTCAAGATGCTCAAGTTCGTGGCCGTCCAGGACATGGGCCTGATCATCAACCGCAAGCTGGCGGCCAGCCAGATTTACGGGGCGGTGATCATGGGCATCGCGGCCGCGCTCTACGAGGAGCGCATCATGGACCCGACGACCGGCAAGTTCCTCAACGCCGAATTGGCCGACTACAAGCTGCCGCGCCTCGGCGACACGGGCCAGATCGTCGTCGAGCTGTACGAGCCGGAGAGCGAGTACAACCGCGGGGTGGTGGGCCTGGGCGAGCCGCCGGTCATTGCGCCGCCGGCCGCCATCGCCAACGCCGTCTGCAACGCCCTGGGCGTTCGCGTGGGAACGCTGCCGATGACCCCCAAGCGCGTGCTCGACGCCATCGCCAAGGCCAAGTAGCGAGGGCCCAATAGGCCACAAAGCAAGGAGATCACAGCATGAAGAACTTTGAATACGCGGTGCCCCGCACCGAAGCCGAGGCCCTGGGCCTCCTCTCCCGCGAGTGGGGCGAAACCGAAATCCTGGCCGGCGGAACCGACCTCGTCGGCCTGATGAAGAAGATGATCGTCACGCCCGACCGCGTGGTGAACATCAAGGAGATCCCCACGCTGCGGGGCGTCTCGGAAACGGCCGACGGGATCCTGATCGGCGCCGTCACGCCGCTCGATGAAGTCCTGGACAGCCCGCTCCTGGACGATTTCCCCGCCGTGAAGCAGGCGATCCGGGGGATCAGCAGCATCCAGCTTCAGGCGCAGGGGACGATCGGCGGCGAACTCTGCCAGCGGCCGCAGTGCTGGTACTATCGCAATGGCGGCGGCCTCCTGGCCGATCGCGGCAAGCTCGTCGCCTCCGGCGACAATCGCTACCACGCGATCTTCAATAACTCCGGCCCGGCCAAGTTCGTTCACCCCTCGCGGTTGGCCCCGGCGCTGATTGCGCTGGGGGCGGCCGTCCGCGTGATCGGGCCCAAGCAGGACCAGGAGAGCCTCGTGCCGCTGGCCGAGTTCTATCGCGTGCCGCGCGACGACAACCAGCGCGAGACGGTGCTTGCGCCCAGCCAGCTTGTGACGCACGTCTACGTCCCCTGGCTCAACCTACATAGCGCCACCTACGAAGTGCGGCACGGCGAAGGGCCGGACTACCCGCTGGCCGCGGCCGCAGCCGCCCTCGAGATTTCCGGCGGCGTGGTGCGGGAGGCGCGGATCGTCCTGGGACACGTGGCGCCGACGCCGCTCGTCTCCGGCGACGCGCGGAACGCCCTCGTGGGCCGCTCCGTCGACGCCAATACCGCCGAGTCCGCCGGCGCCGCCGCCGTGGCCCATGCCACGCCGCTGTCGCACAACGGCTACAAGGCGCAGCTTGCCAAGACGGCCGTGAAGCGGGCGATCCTGTTGGCCGCCGGCCTGGAAACCGGAGGCTTTTGACATTGCTCCCTCCCCCCTTGCGGGGAGGGTTGGGGTTTTCGATTTGCTCCCTCCCCCGCTTGCGGGGGAGGGTTGGGGTGGGGGGTTGAGGGTTGATGCACGGTTGATTCCCGTTGCCCTCCGGCCCCCTTCGGTCCTGAATCAGCCGTCATCCGTCGCCAATCGCAGGGACACCGCCATGCCCGACTTCCCTCTCAACGTGATCCGCGAGCCGGCCTGCCGGCATCTGCTCAGCAAGGGGATGTACGTCACCGGCCAGCTCGACCCGGCCGTGGACGACGTGGAGCACCTCGGCGACGGCCATTGCTGGTGCGCGCTCACGCAGCAGGCCTTTGGCCCCGACGACCAGTTCGTCGAGCGCGCCAAGTGCGGACCCGGCCGGAAGTGCTACGAGCCGCGGGTGTAGTCGCGTGTGGGGCGGCGCTTCCCGTAGGGTGGGACGGGTCTTACGAGGCCCACCACGACTCGGCGCAAACGCACCTCGGCGGTGGGCCTCGTAAAACTCGGCCCGTCCTACACCTGCTCCATAGTTTCACCCTACACCCTCCCAGGTGGGCCTCGTAAAACTCGGCCCACCCCACTGCGCCCTTGTCGGCCCGCTGGCGTAGAGTAGCGTTGCGCATGCTGGAAGGTGCGCACCGAAACTCCGGACGTGCCCGCCCGTGAATTCTCCCGTCATCGCGCTTTGCGACTTGAGCCGCGCGTTCGGCCGCCTCGTGGCCGTCGATCGCGTCAGTTTCGACGTCCGCCGCGGGGCGATCTTCGGACTCTTGGGTCCCAACGGCAGCGGCAAATCGACGATCATCCGCATGCTCTGCGGCGTCCTGGCGCCGACGGGCGGCTCGGCGCGCGTGCTCGGGCACGACGTGGCCGCCGACGCCGAGGCCGTCAAGCGCCACATCGGCTACATGTCGCAGAAGTTCAGCCTCTACGCCGACCTGAGCGTCCGCGAAAACCTCGAGTTCTACGGCCGCGTCTATCGCCTCGGCGACGCGCGGCTGCGCGAGCGGATGCAGGCCGTGCTGGCGCTGACGGGGCTTTCCGACCGTCTCGAGCAGCTTGCAGGCACGCTCTCGGGCGGCTGGAAGCAGCGGCTGGCGCTGGCCTCCGCCTTGATTCACGAGCCGGAGGTCGTGTTCCTGGATGAGCCGACGGCCGGCATCGATCCCGTTGCCCGCCGCGAGCTGTGGGACCTGCTCTTCGAGCTCTCTGGCCGCGGGATCACGCTGCTCGTCACGACGCACTACATGGACGAAGCGGAGCGATGCACCGACATCGGCTACATTTTCCAGTCGCGGCTCTTGGTGTGCGGCCGGCCGGACGACCTGAAGCGATTGCCGGAAGTGACGCCGCCCTTTGCGCGCCGCTGGGAGCTGGACGCGCCGCGTCCCACGGAGGTCCTCTCGCGGCTGCGGCGGCAGGAGGGCGTCGTCGACGCCACGCTGTTCGGGCAGACGATCCATCTTTTGGCCCGCGAAGATGCGTTGCCGGACCAAATCGTGGCCGGCCTGGGCGAGCCGGCGGCCACGTTCCGGCCGATTGCCCCGTCGCTGGAGGACGTGTTCGTCACGCTCACGCGGCGGGCCGAGGAGCAGCTTGCCGCCGGGCAGGTGCCTGCCACCGCCCGCACGCCGATCGAGCAGGCGAGCGAGCCGGCCGAGCCCGCGGCGCCGCGCGCGGAACCCGCCGCTGCGCCCCAAAAGCACGCTCGCGCCGCCCCTCGCCCGCGCTCCGCGCTGTCGCTCGACGGCCTGTGGGCCGTGCTGGTGAAGGAGTTTTTCCACATCCAGCGGCAGCCCGCGACGCTCTTTTTCATGTTCGTGATCCCGGTCTTGCAGCTTACGATCTTCGGCTACGCGATCGACACGCAGATCGAGAACATCCCGACGGTCGTCTACGACCAGGACGGGCGGCGCCATGCGCGCGAGCTGGTCGAGGCCTTCGAAAACACCGACACGTTCGCCGTCGTCGGCTGGAAGTTCGACGAGGAGTCGTTCCGCCGGGCGCTGTCGTCGGGCGAGGCGAAGGTGGGCCTGCGCATTCCGCCCTTCTATAGCGACCGGCTGATCCGCGGCGAGCAGGTGCAGGTGCAGGTGCTGATCGACGGCAGCGACTCGCAGGTGGCCTCCCAGGCCATGAACACCGCCAACCTCCTGGGCTTCGACCGCTCGCTGAAGATCTCGCGGCCCTTCGCCGAGAGCCTGCCCGCGGTCCCGGCGCGCGAGGAGCGCGGGCACGCGGCGGTGCCGGTCGAAATGCGGCCGCTGCTGCTTTACAACCCCAACCTGGCCAGCGAGCGGTTTTTCGTGCCGGGCCTGGTGGGCATCATCTTGCAGCTTGTCACGCTTTTCCTGACGGCCTTCGCCATCGTCCGCGAGCGGGAGCTGGGCACGCTGGAACAACTGTTCGTGACGCCGGTCGGCCGCGCGGGGCTTTTGGGAGGCAAGCTGCTCCCCTACGCCGTGGTGGGCACGTTCGAGACGCTGCTCGTGCTCGTGGTGATGGTCTACGTCTTCGGCGTGCCGATCGCCGGCAGCCTGCCGCTGTTGGTGCTGCTGTCGTGCCTGTTTCTCGTCTGCTCGCTGGGACTGGGCTTGCTCGTGTCGACGCTGGCCCGGACGCAGCTCGAGGCCATGCAGTTCGCGTTCGTCATCATGCTGCCCTCCATCTTGCTTTCCGGATTCGTCTTTCCCCGCAGCGAGATGCCGCTGCCGATCTACTGGCTGTCGTTTGCCATCCCGGCGACGTATTTTCTGGAAATCCTGCGGGGCGTGATCCTGCGCGACGCGGACTTTATGGACGTGCTGCCGCACGCCGCCGGCCTGGCGGTCTGCTCGGCGATCATTCTGCTCGTGAGCATCTGGCGGTTCCGCAAACGGCTGACGTGAAACGGGGGCGTGTAGGACGGCCCTTCCGGGCCGTCGCTGAATCGACGGCCCGGAAGGGCCGTCCTACAGGTCAATGTGTCGGTGGACTACTGGGCCGGCCGGTCGAGCCAGACGTCGGCCACCATGCCGGGGCGGAGCTTGTCGAGTCCGGTTTCCAGGTCGACCTTGATGCGGAAAACCTGCTTGCTGCGCTCCTCCGGCGTCTGCACGTTGCCGGGGCGGAATTCGCCCTGGCGGGCGATGAACGAGATCCGCCCCACGTAAGTCTCGCCCGGAAAACTATCGACGGTGAGCGACACTTTTTGTCCGACCTGAACGGCGAGGCGGCTTTCGGGCACGTAGGCGCGGATCCACAGGCGGCGCTTGTCGGCGAGCGAAATGACGGGCGCGCCGGCCGAGACGAGATCGCCCGGCTCCAGGTCGATCGACTCGACGGTGCAGTCGGAGGGGGCGATGAGTTTCAGCTCGCCCAGGCGTTTTTCGAAGACGCCGACGGCGGCTCCGGCGGCGGCGAGCGCGGCCTTTGCCTGCTCTTTCTCCTCGTCGCGGTAGCCGTTTTGGCGCAGGAGCCAGGCCTGGTAGGCCTCCTCCTTCTGGGCGGCGGCCTCGCGTTTTTCCTCGTCGCGGGTGCCTTCCTTGAGGATGGCCAGCTCCAGCTCGCGGACGACGACGGTCTCTTCGGCGACGCGGCGCTCGGTTTCGGCCTGGTCGAAGCTCTCTTGCGTGGTGAGTCCGTCGTCGAAGAGCTTCTTGATGCGGTCGAATCGCATGCGGGCCAGGTCGCGCTGGGCCTGGGCCAGGCGGAGCTTCGCCTCGGCGGCCTTCTTGTCCTCCTCGCGCGGGCCGGTTTCCAGCAACTCGGCCCGGGCCGAAAGCTGATCGAGCTTCGCCTTGGCCTGGGCCTTTTCTTCGTCGCGGAAGCCGCGGTTGAGGCGGCCGAGGTCGGCCGCTCGGGCGTCGCGGTCGGCCTTGGCCTGGGCGAGCTGATCGAGGAGGTCGAAAGGCTCCAGCTCGAGGAGGACCGTGCCCTGTTTCACCTCGTCGCCCTCTTCGACCGTCACCTTGGCCACGCGGCCGCCCACGCGGGAGCCGACGCGGATCTCGTCCGACTCGATGAAGCCCGAGACCTTGAGGGGCTCGGTCCGCCACTGGCTGTAGACGAGCGCCGCCACGAGCAGCAACGCGACGGCGGCGAAGAGGATGAGCCGTTTGGCCATGAGGGTCGCTTTCCTGGGGGTGTGCAGGTTATTCTACCTTTTCGTGGCCACGCGGCAGAAGGAAACGGCGGGCGACGCGCCATAGCGGCGATCGCCGGGAAGGGACCAACGTGAAGCTCCAATTTCAAGGCGCCGCGCGGCAGGTGACGGGATCGCGATATTACCTGCAGGCCGGCGGGTTGCGGATGCTGATCGATTGCGGGATGTTTCAGGAGCGCGAATACCAGGACCGCAACTGGGCCGTGAGTCCCATGCCGCCGGGCGACGTCGATGTGCTGCTGCTCACGCACGCGCACGTGGACCACTGCGGACTCATCCCGCGGCTGGTCAATGCCGGCTTCCGCGGGAAGATTTTTTGCACGTCAGCCACGGCCGACCTGACGGAGCTGATCCTGCGCGACGCGGCCAAGATTCAGGAAGAGGACGCCGAGTACAAGAGGCGGCGGCACGAGAAGGAGGGCCGCAAGGGCCCGCACCCGGAGCTCCCGCTCTACACCGACAAGGACGTGGACCGGGCGCTGCCGCTTCTTCGGTCCGTGCCGTACTGGAAGGCGCTGGCGCTGTCGGAAAACGTTTCGGTCGTCTATCACGACGCCGGCCACATCCTGGGTTCGGCCATGCTGGAGCTCTCGGTCAAGCAAAACGGCGTCGAGAAGAAAATCGTCTTTTCGGGCGACATCGGGCAGTGGCGCAAGCCGATCATCCGCGATCCGTCGCTGTTGACGGCGGCCGATTACGTGGTGATGGAGTCGACCTACGGCGACCGGGACCACGAGGACCACGGCGATGTGGAGTCGCAGCTTGCCGACGTGGTCCGGCGGACGGCCGAGCGCGGAGGGAACGTCGTGATCCCGACGTTCGCCGTTGAGCGGGCGCAGGAGCTGATGTATCACATGTCGCGGCTGCGGCAGGCGGGGCGGATTCCCGCGATCCCGCTGATCCTCGACAGCCCGATGGCGGTGGACGCAATCGAGATTTACCGCCGACACCGCGACTGCTTCGACGAGGAGACGTGGAAACTGATTGCGCAGGGCCGCTCGCCGCTGTCGTTCCCCGGTTTGGAGCTGTCGCACAGCGTGCAGGAATCCAGGGCGATCAACCAGCGCCGGGGACCGGCCGTGATCATGTCGACGTCGGGCATGTGTACGGCCGGGCGGATCAAGCACCACCTGCGGCAGAACCTGCCGCGGCCGCAGTGTACGATCCTGTTCGTGGGCTTTCAGGCGCACGGGACGCTGGGCCGGCAGATTCTGGAGGGCAACCGCGAGGTGCGGATTCACGGCCGGCAGTATCCCGTGCGGGCCGAGACGGCGCAAATCTACGGCTTCTCGGGCCACGCCGACCGGACGGGGCTGCTCAAGTGGCTGGGGGCGTTCAAGACGCCGCTCAAGCGGGTCTTCTTGACGCACGGCGAGGAGGCGCCCGCGCTGGCGTTGAAGGAGCAGATTCGGGAGCGCTTCAAGCTGGCGGCGGAAGTGCCGGCGTATTTGGAGACAGTGACGCTCGAATGAGCGCCTCACTAACGCGACGCGCCAGCGAGCGCGACACTAACCCGACGCGCCGGCGAGGGCGCATCTGTGACGCTGCGCCGCTTCGACCGATCTCCCTCGCTAGCGCGTCGGGTTAGTGTGCAGAAACAGAAACGGCCGGAGCACATGTGCCTCCGGCCGCGGTGAATTCGAAAATCGCTTCGGTCGGTTAGAAGTAGCCGACCTTCACGTCGCCGCACTTCGTGTAACGAATCTTCACGCCGTGGCCGCAGCACCACTCGTAGGTGCTCATGCCGCAGCCGAAGAGGGTGTTGCGGCAGGAGACGCACGGCTCGCCGGTGCAGCACTTGGGAATGCAAATGGGAACGGAGACCTTGCAACCGGTGCAGGGGTGGCAGACTTCGAGCACCTGCGTCACCATTTCGCAGCAGGAACATGGCGAATTGAGGTAGATCACGCAGGGCTGGCAACAAGGCTGCGGCGGCGGGCAGCAATCGCCGCGGGCCAGTGCCGGTCCGGAGGCGCAAAGCGCAACACCAATCGCCACAATTCCGATAAGACTTCGCACAGTAAGCATGACTCCTCCAAGTAGCTCGCGGTCGTCTGCGAATCTGAAGCGACTGGATAAGATACGATAGATTCCGCGGCTGGGCAAGGACCGGTAGGACGATCCTTCTGGGCCGTCGACGGCCTGGAAAGGCCGTCCTACTCAGTCGATTTCGCAGCCCAACGAGCTCAGTTGCTTGCGGATTTCCGGCTCGGACAGAAGGCCGATGAAGGCCCGGACGGCCCGCCGGTCGAGGCGCACCGTGGGAACGACGAAGTCGAAGTGCTCCGGCTGAATGGGCAGAAAGCCCAGGCCCGCCTGCGTGGCCACGCGCTCGATCGTGACGCCCCAATCGGCCCGGCCCTGAACGATCGCCGCAGCCACGGCGTGGTGGTTGCTGGCCTGGACGGGATAGCCCGGCGGCCGCTCGCCCACGAGCAAGCGGTCGATGAGAATCCGCGTGCCGCTGCCCTGGTTGCGGTTGACCATGACGCAATCGGGCATTTGGCAGGCGGATTTGATCGCTTCGGCGGGGGGCTTGCCTGCGAAGCGCACGTCGCCCGCGCGGAAGGCGAGGCCCTGTCGCCGGCGATAGCCGCGGACTAGCTGCAGGCCGGACGTGACGAATGGGGAGTTGTATTGGCCGGTGGCGGCGTCGAGGAGGTGAATGCCCGCCAGGTCGCACTCGCCGCGCTTGGCGGCTTCCAATCCGCCGGTGCTGCCGATGGCCAGGAACTTGACCTTCAGGCCGCGGCGCTGCAGCTCGCCCAGCAGAAAATCGAGCCCGATGCAGTGGCTCCCCAGGACGACCAGGTCGGCAAGCTTTAGATCGCGGGAGAGGAGCTGCACGTCGACCATCGTGCCGGACTCGACGATTTCGACGTGCCGATCGATGGTCACAAAGCCGTCGGCCCGGCTGAAGGCGGTGACCGATCCAGAGCCTTTGCCCATCGGATAGGCGACGAGCGGGGGCGGGGCGGCGGAAGGGGACCCGGGAGCAGCGCCGGCGTCGGCCACAAGGCCCACGAGGACGTATTCCGTTCGGCCGATCTCAGAGTTGACGCGCACGGCCAGCCGGGCCCGGCACATGGCGGGACGATCGGCCGGCCGGCCCGCTAGGCGGCGGATGACCGGCGCCACGAACTCGTGGAAGGTGAAGATCGCGGAGGTGGGAAAGCCGGGCAGGACGACGACTGGCTTGCCGCCGGACGCGGCCAGGCAGAGCGGCTTGCCGGGCTTGAGGGCCACGCCGTGGACCAAAATGCCCGGGTCGAGCCGGGCGACGGCGTCGTAGCAGAGGTCGCCGGCACCCTTGCTGGTGCCGCCGGAAAGGAGGACGACGTCGGCCTGACCGAGCGCTTGCTGGAGGCGGGCGGAAAGCTCCGGCAGCTCGTCGCGAACGATTCCCAGGCGCAGCGGTTCCGCGCCCAATTCGCGGACCGCGTCGGCGATAATCTGGGCGTTGGAGTCGAAAACGCGCGCCGGGGCGCTCGGCTGGCCGGGGGCGATGATTTCGTCGCCCGTCGAGAGGATGGCGACGACGGGACGCCGCCAAACTGCCAGGCGATCGATGCCGACGGCGGCCAGAACGCCCGTTTCGCGGCTGGAGAGCAGCTCGCCCTGGCGGACGACGGTTTCGCCCGTTGCCACGTCGGTCCCGGCGAACGAGACGCCAAAACCCGCCGACAGCGCCCGGCGGACGAGGATCTTGTCGGCGACGCCGATCTTGTCGGAGACACTGGGAGGGAAGTCGGCGTGCTCGACCATCACGACGGCGTCGGCGCTGCGGGGGAGCATGGCGCCCGTGGCGATCGTCATGGCCGTCCCCGGCCCGACGCCGCCTTGCGGGACGCGGCCGGTGGCGATGGTCTCGCCGAGCAAGACGAGCGAGCGCGGCGACTCTTCCGAGGCGCCGTGGGTGTCGGCCGCCCGCACGGCAAAGCCGTCGAAGTTCGAGCGATCAAAGGAGGGGACGTCGACGGGGGACAGCACGTCGCGGGCGGCGACGCGCGAAAACGCCCGATCGAGCGGCACGATCTCCTCGCCCAACGGAGCCAAACGCAGGGCCGCCTCGAAGCATTTTTGGGCTTCGTCGCGGTCCAGGACGTTCAGGAATTGGCGTTGGGGGTCCATGCGGCCAGGTAAGCTGCGGTCCACAACGGTGAAGGCCGCGAGAGTGGTCAATCGCTACTTGAGCGCTGCGGATTCGAGGGGAGTGTGATCTTCGGTTTGTCGTCTTTGGGTGGCATCAGCGGCTTCTTGCGGACAGGCCGCACAGTGACGACCGAGCCATAAGGAGGTCCGCCAAAGCCAACCCAGAAGATAAGGATGGCCAACACGATCAACATGATTTCAAGTGGACCTGGCATGACCTCGATTTTACCGCTCGGAGGCGGACGTTGAAATTCCTTCGATCGACACCCCGATCCGACGTTGGCGCAGCTTGATGGTTCCTGTCGTCGGTTTTATGATGGACGTTCTTGCCCGGCAACGATTTCCGCGTTCGCCTTATGAACCCGCGGCTGCTGCGGACCGTAAAAGCGGACGGCGGGAGGGCCGTCAGCCGGCGTGAAGCGTGCCACATCGTGCCACATCGGGCCAGTCGATCCCGCCTTTTGCCAAGGAACCGTCCGTGAGCCAAGCCCCTGAAGTCCTGATCCGAACTCGCAATCTACAGAAGGTTTATCGCGATTTCTGGGGCCGCCAGAAGGTGCGGGCGCTCAAGTCGCTGGACCTGGAGGTCCATCGCGGCGAGATCTTCGGCCTCCTGGGTCCCAACGGCTCCGGCAAAACGACCACGATCAAGCTGGTCCTGGGCCTGCTCTTCCCGACCGAGGGAGACTGCACGGTCTTCGGGTTTGCGGCGAGCGACGTGCGCAAGAACGAGCGCATCGGGTATCTCCCCGAGGAATCGTATCTTTACCGGTTCCTGAACGCCGAAGAGACGCTCGACTTTTACGCGCGGCTGTTCAACATCCCCTCCGAGGAACGGCGGAAGCGCGTCAACCAGCTCATCGAACTGGTCGGCCTGGGCTGGGCGCGCCGGCGGCAGTTGCGGGAGTATTCCAAGGGCATGGCGCGTCGGATCGGGCTGGCGCAGGCGCTGATCAACGACCCCGAGCTTCTGATCCTGGATGAGCCGACGACGGGCCTGGATCCGATCGGGATTCGGGAGATGAAGGACCTGATCATGCGGCTGCGGGACGACCATGGGAAGACGATTTTGATGTGCAGCCACTTGCTGGCGGACGTGCAGGACGTGTGCGACCGCATCGCCATTCTGCACCAGGGCGAGCTCAAGGAGCTGGGGCGCGTCGATGCGCTGCTGAAGGACACGAAGATCACGGAAATCCGCGCTCGCGGGCTGAGCGCGCAGGCGAAGGACCAGATTCGGGCGATCATTCAGCAGGAGGGGGAGCTTCTGGAGATGGGCAGCGCCACGACGACGCTGGAAGAGCTGTTCCTGGACATCGTCAAGGACAGCGAGGCGCGGCCCGGCCGCCGGGCGGTGGAGAAGGCGCCGTCGGCGTGACGGCAGGCGCGCGGGGGCGGCGGGGACTTCGCGTGCGTGGGGAGATCACGGCCAGGGCAAAGCGGGTTGCGTTTCCACAGGGCCGAAGATGGTCATCGAAAGCGACATTCCGGCGTGACACGAGCGTCATGTCCATCACCAACTATCTTGAGGAAGCGCTGCTCAAGCACGCCCTCGGGATCGCGCAGTATTCGCCGTCCGGCGAAATTTGGGCCGGGCTGTGCACCGCCGTGCCGTCCGAGGAAGGGACATACACTGAATTCTCCGCGAGCGGGTACAGCCGGCAGCCCGTGACCCTCGACGAAGCCGACGGCGCCACGATCCGCAACGGCCTGCCCGTCTGGTTCGGCCCCGCGCCCAGCCCCAGCGGCTGGAGCCAAAACCTCTGCTACGCGCTTTTCGACGCGTCGTCCGGCGGCAATCTCCTGGCGTTTTCCTCGACGCTGATCTTCGCCGTCGTCTCGGCCGGCAAGTACATGCAAATCGCCGAGCGAGTGATCTCCGTTTCTTTTTCCGGGGGCGACTGGAGCACCTACGCAATGAAGGGCCTCCTCAATCTCGCCTTTTATCGCGGGTCGGACAAGGACGCCAAGAAACTCCCATACCCCTCGGCCGTCTACGCCGCCCTTTGCACCAGCCGCCCGTTGCCGAGCGTCGAGGACGCCTCGGCCAGCAACCTCAACGAGTTCACCGGCGCCGGCTACCAGCGCGTCCAGGTCACGCCGTTGGCCACGGTCAGCCAGGTGGGAGACCTGGCGCAGACGAGCAACAGCCAGCAGATCGACTACCCCACGGCCGGCTCGAACTGGGGGAGCGTCGGCGGCGGCGCGCTCTGCACGGCGCAAACCAGCGGAAAAATGATCGCCAGCTACGGCGCGTCGTCCGGCGGGCCGATCAATCAGAACGATGTCGGTCGCGTTTCCGCCAACTCGATCGTCGCTGAAATCGGATAACGAAAGCAGCTTGTCCGCGCAGGACAAAGGCCATGATCGTCACGGTAAACTTCGGCACGGCACGGGCGACGTCGGGCACGTCGACGCTCTCCTACACCTGTCGTCTCTCCCGAAATCTTTGCCGCTAGCAGTGAATAAACCGGCGGAGTAATGGCCTCCTCCCAACGCGCGGCCCCAAGGCCGCGAAGGGAGGATCACCATGTTCGATCGACTGT
>JACOUI010000336.1 GCA_016177915.1 Planctomycetia bacterium | reverse complement strand
GGCCTTCAAATGGATCCGGGTGATCTTTCGCTGGTGGAAGGACCGGGTCCCGTACAGCGAATCGCACTACCTCGAGCGACTTCGCAAGAAGAACTCCCCCCTCCTCAACCACCTGCCGGCGCCGACGACCGTCGCCGCCGCCACTTGACTTTCCTACTCAGATGTCTCGTACTCGATCTTCGCGCATCAATGCGACGCATCGAGTACGAGTACGATTACGAGTACGAGAAGAACGAAGGGACAGCTACGAGAGCCCCTTGATCGCCTTCCCCTCCGCCAGCCGCTGCTCCGTCCGCTGGAACTCGTCGAAGTACCGCAGCGACGGGTCGATGCCAAGCTGCCAGAAAATCGTCGCGGCCAGGTCGCCGGGAGTGACGGGCTTGTCGGCGACGAAGCCGCCGATCTTGTTCGTCGCCCCGTAGACCTGCCCGCCGCGGACGCCGCCGCCGGCCAGGAGGACCGTGAAGGCGTGCGGCCAGTGGTCGCGGCCGGTGCGCTCGGTCATCGCGTTTTGCGTGAACTGGCCGATCTTGGGAGTGCGGCCGAACTCGCCCGTCACCACCACGAGCGTCGTCTCCAGCAGGCCGCGCTCGTCGAGGTCCTCGAGGAACGCGGAGAACGACAGGTCGAACCGCGGGCAGAGGTGGTCCTTGAGCTTGGGAAAATTGTGGTTGTGCGTGTCCCAGAAGGGCGAGACTTTTTCGCGCTTCGTTTCGTCGTCCCAGTTGACCGTGACAAGCGACCCGCCGGCTTCGACGATCCGCCGCGCCAGGAGCAGGCTCTGGCCGAATTTCGTGCGGCCGTAGCGATCGCGGACTTTTTCCGGCTCGCGCGACAGGTCGAACGCCTCGCCGGCGCTCGTCGATCCGAGCATGGAAAAGGCCAGGTCCTGGTGCTGGCCGTACGATCGGGGGCCGGAGTGGCGAAGCACCGCATGGTCGCGGCGCGACTCCAGGTCCGACAAAAGCCCGCGGCGGCGCAAAACGCGCTGGGGCGAGACGTCGCCTTCCGCCTGCAAGCCCTCGACGCGAAAATCGCTCCGGCTGGGGTCGCCGTCGATCACGAGGGGATTATGTTGCTCGCCCATTCGGCCCCCGGATTGTCCGGCGATGCGCTTGTCCTGGCCGTCGAACTGCGTGTACCAGGGGAGCACGATCGACGGCGGCAGTCCGCCCGCGCCGCTGCCAAACCGCATGGCCAGCGCAGCGACGGAAGGCCAGTCCTGGGGCAGGGCCTGGTCGGTCGTGGGCGGGCCGAAATACTCCCGACCGGAGTACATCTCGCTGCACGCCGGGCCGTGGACCGGCATGTGGTGAGTCATCGACCGTAGCAAGCAAAAACGGTGCATCGACTGCGCGAGCTTCGGCAGGTGCTCGCAAATCTGAATCCCCGGCACGCTCGTGGCGACGGGCTGGAACTCGCCGCGGATTTCGGCCGGGGCCTCGGGTTTCATGTCCCAGAGGTCGATGTGGCTGGGCCCGCCGAAGAGGAACACGAAGACGCAGGCGTTGCGGCGGTGCTTCGCCGTTTGCGAATTCGCGGACGACGGCTCATCGGCCGCGGCGCGGAGCGCGGCAAGCTGCGGTGCCGTCAGGCCAAAAAACGAAATCGCGCCCGCGCGGAGCACGTCGCGGCGGGGCCAGAGGTGCGATCGGCAGGTGTTGTGAGAAGGATTCATGAGACGCCGCAATCCGCAATTCCCGGCGGACTGCCGCGCAGGATAACGCGGCTTGGGGCGGCACGTCAATCAAACGGGCATCGCAATGCCGTATCGGGGAGAGGGAGGCCCCAGTCGGCCGACGCTACGAATCGTCCTCCGCAGGATCGTCGAAGACCTCCTTCAGCGCGAGACGAAATCCCGGCAGCACGTCATGCCCTTCCAACCTTCCGTTGGCGGAGATGGAAAACGACTTCTTCCGCCCGCGATAAACCTCTGCGGTCTGAGCCGTCGGGTCGATGATCCAAACCATTCGTACTCCCGCCTTGAAGTAGTAATCCAGCTTCTTTTCCATTTCGCGCTGCGTATTGGACGGCGAGAGCACCTCGACGGCCAGGTCGGGAGCGATTCGTGGGACCTGCGCTTTCGGTTCTCGCAGAAGCGACCGTCGCTCCTTGGACACGTAAGCGACATCGGGGATAAGGATCATGCCGCGCAGCACTTTCATCATCCCGGCTTCGCCGCTGACCCTTCCTAGCCGCCGCGGACGGACGAAATTGTTGAGCGCCGTGAGAACGTTCCCAGCGACGACCGACTCATCGTAGCCCATCGGCTTCTCCACAAGCGTCCCGTCGATCAATTCGCAGAGGCGGCCCTCGCGCGCTTCGATCCTCAGAACGTCGTCCTCCGTGGCGCAGCCGGGCGGCGGAAACGTGCGAATGCGCTCCAGGGGCACGTCACCGAGCTTTTTCACGAGTTCCGCGAGGTTCTGGACACCGTTGCCGTTCCGGGGGTGCGGAACCGGGACTGTGAAGGTGGCGACGCCCTTGGCTGCGGAAGTAGACATTCTTGATGGACCTCGGCGCGCTACGACCTTGGGTCGCTTTTCGGCCGTCGCAGCAACTTTCCAAGCGGCACTCGAAAGCCCGGAACAACGTCCTCACCGTCGAGTTCTCCGTCCTCGAAAATGGTGCGCACGGAAGTCGGGCTGCGGTAGATGTCGGCCTTTCGGGCTTTGGGGTCCACAATCCACACCAGCCGCACGCCGGCTTGAAAGTACTGCGCCAACTTGAACCGGATTTCGCCGGGCGTGTTGCTAGAGGAAAGAATCTCGACTGCGAGGTCGGGTGCGACTGCCGGAACCGCCACCTCGGGGAATCCAACCTTGGCAAGCCTCTCGTGGGAGAAGAACGCGAGATCCGGAATCCGGACCACGCCGGGCAGGATCTTCGCCATACCCCCTTCGCCGCTTACTTCCCCGAGATTCTTCGCCTCGACGTACGAACCCAGTGCGATTCCCAGGCGCATGGCCACGAAGGATTCCGGAAGGCCCATCGCTTTCTCCACGAGCGTGCCCTCAACCAGCTCGTACAGCCGGTTCTCGCGAGCCTCGATGGCGACAACGTCGTCCTCGGTGGCGCATCCCGGCGGCGGGAAACTTCGAATCCTCTCGGGAGGGACATCGCCCAGCCGCGCAAGAAGATCGGCCAGATTCCCATTCTGCAGTGGCGGAATGGGCACCGTGAACGTGGCAAACTGTGCGGACGCAGTATCTGTGGCCATCGGACCAAGTCTCGATGAGGACACAAAGGTTAGACGCCAGTATTATAGCCCAATGGTGCCGGGGACTCCAACCAACTCCTGATTCACCGGCCAAGCGGCCCGAACCGTCGCGCCGCTTCCTTGCCAAACCCGCCCCGCCCCAGTCAAACTTGAACCATGTGGCCCGACGCACATCGAACCAGCGAGCTTCTTGCCGCCGCCAAGACGGGCGACCGGGCCGCCGTCGATGAATTGCTGGACCGGCACCGCGCGGCGCTGCGCAGGCTCGTCGAAGCCCGGCTCGACCCGGCCATTCGCCGCCGCGTCGACGCCAGCGACATCGTGCAGGACGTGCTCGTCGAGGCCAGCCGGCGTTTGCAGGATTACCTGAACGACCCGGCCATGCCGTTTCATCTCTGGCTGCGGCACATGGCGCAGGACCAGATGATCGACGCCCATCGCCGGCACCGCGGCGCGCAGCGGCGGAGCCTGGACCGCGAACAGCCGCTCGCCGCGCCTGGAAACGTCGATCACTCGACGATGGAATTGGCGGGGCAGCTTTGCGACCGCGAGATGACGCCCGCCGCCGCGGCGACGTGGCAGGAGACGCTGCGGCGGTTCCAGGCGGCCGTCGACGCCCTCGACGACGACGACCGCCAGGTCGTGCTCATGCGGCACTTCGAGAAGTTGTCGAACCACGAGGTCGCCCAAGTGCTGAACCTCACCGGCCCGGCGGCAAGCATGCGTTACCTGCGGGCGATGCGTCGGCTACGGGTGTTCCTGGGCGAGTCGCCGTCGCAAACGGAGTAGATCGAGCACGTAGGGCCGCTTTCGGAAGGCCTTTCCAGGCCCGGAAGGGCCGTTCTGCAGCACGACTTGCCCGTGTCGTCAGTTCTTGTCGTTTTTCGCGCGGGCGGCCTTGGCCTTTGCCCGCTCGTCGGGATCGAGCTTGCCGTTGCCGTTGGCGTCGAACTTTTTGAGAAACTCGATGCGCGGGTCGGCCGGCGGGCCCTTGCCTTTTCCTTTTTCCTCGGCGAGCCCAGCGCTGCAAAGAAAGAGCACAGGGGGCACAGGGGCGAGGGACAAAAGCAATCGCATGGCGGTCTCCTGCTCCGGTTGGCAAGCACCCCTGATCGATAGGCGACTCCTATTTATCTACAACCTGCGAAGCGCCGACCAGTTTCAAGGACGGAGGACTCTCGTCCGTCCGACGCAAGCGGCGAGGTTTGCTTAAGTTGTTTTCTGAACGGCACTTGCGGGCGGAACACTGCGACACTTGTGCGCAGGATTGGCGAAGCACCTGGAGGTCGTGCTGCGGAACGAGCAGACGAACGAGAGGACAGCGAAGCGGTTCCCGGGATGGCTGGGGGCACGAGTACGTGACCCCAGCCACGGCGTTTAGTGGGGCACGGTGGGGCACGGTGGGGCACGAGGGGCCGTTGACAAAAAAAACGCAAGGCTTTAGGATTCCCGGTTCGTCGATATTTTTGAGGTTTCGGAAACCAAAGACAGAATTGTCGGAGGCGAGGTCGGACGGTGGCCAACGAGACGATCCGGATCAGGATGGAAGCCTACGATCACTCCGTGCTCGATCAGAGCGCCGCGGAGATCGTCGACACGGCCCGCCGCACCGGCTCGGAAGTTCACGGACCGATCCCTCTCCCCACGCGAATCGAGCGCTACACCGTGCTTTCCAGTCCGCACATTGACAAAAAAGCAAGGCAGCAGTTCGAGATTCGCACCCACAAGCGTTTGATCGACATTGTCCATTCCAACGCCAAGACGATTGAGGCCCTGAACAAGCTCAGTCTGCCGGCCGGCGTGGACATCAAGATCAAGGCTTCCAGCCGGTAGCGCTTCGCGGCCTGCCGGCCGCGTGCTAGCGCTCATTTTGGAGACTTGCATGCCTGGAAGCCGGACGGGTAATCCGGGGTAGTCCCCGCGATCCCGCCGTCGGCACCTAGCAGGAACCTAGCCATGACGATCGGACTGCTCGGCCGAAAGGTCGGGATGACGCAAATCTATGACGAGGCCGGGCAAGCCATCCCGGTCACGGTCATTCAGGTCGGACCATGCAAGGTTCTGCAGGTGCGCACGGTGCCGCGCGACGGCTACGACGCGGTGCAGCTTGGCTATCTGGACAAGCCGCGGCGTTTGGCGAATCGCAGCGAGCGCGGCCATGTCACCAAGGAGCTGGTGAGCAAGCGCGGCAAGAAGCGCCCCTCCGGCGTCGAGGTTCTGCCCAAGGCCGAGTGCGAGCCAAAGCGCTATGTCCGCGAGTTCCGCTGCGATGGCTCGGCCTACCAAGTCGGCCAGGAGATCAAGGTCGACGAAATCTTCAAGGACGTGAAGCGCGTCGACGTGACGGCCACGAGCAAGGGACTGGGTTATCAGGGGGTGATGACCCGGCACCACTTCAAGGGCCAGCGCGCCACGCACGGCGTCAAGAAGGTGCACCGGCACGGCGGCGGCACGGGCTGCAACACGTTCCCGGCCCGCGTCTTCAAGGGCAAGCGCATGGCCGGCCAACACGGCAACGCGCAGCGGACGGTGCGGAACATCGGCTTGGTGAAGGTGGACGCGGAGAACAGTTTGCTTTTGATTCACGGGCCGGTGCCCGGCCCGCCGGGCGGGCTGGTGGCGGTTCGCGCGACAAATGCGGTGAGGTAGGAGGACGGCGCGCTCCGCAAGCGGATCGCGCATGGGAACGGCAAGCATGGCAAGCCTGACGATTTACAACAAGCGCGGCGATAAGGTCGGGACCTACGAGATCGACCCGCGCGCGTTGGCCCCGCGCATCAGCAAGCAGCTTCTGCACGAGGCGGTGGTGATGTACCAGCGGAACGTCCGCCAGGGGACCGCCAAGTCGAAGGCCCGCAGCGAAGTCGCCGGCACGACCAAGAAGATGTACCGGCAGAAGGGGACGGGGAACGCCCGCGCCGGCTCGCGGCGCAGCGGCGTCCGGCGGGGCGGCGGACACCTCAAGCACAAGACCCCGCGCGACTGGTACATGCGGCTGCCGCGGAAGGCGCTGCAGGCCGCCACGCGGATGGCGCTGGCCAGCAAGATTCGCGACGACCAGGTGACAGTGATCGACGAATTGAGCCTGAAGGAGCCCAAGACGCAGGAGATGGCCGCCATCCTCAAGGCGCTCAAGCTCGCCGACCGGACCGTCCTGGTGACCACCGCCGACTACGACCCACTGGTTTACAAGTCGGCGCGGAACATTACCGGGGTGACGGTCTCTGCGGCCAGCGACATCAACGCCTACAGCGTGCTTTCGCCGCGGAAGATGCTGGTGACGAAGGCGGCGCTGGATGCGCTGCGCGACAAGCTGACCCCGGCGGCGGCCCCGCCGTCCAAGACGACTTCGGCCACGTAGCACAGCAATCACGTAGCACAGCCATGATGCCCAAAACAAACGCGCTGCTTGCGCCGCACCAGGTGATCTTCCGGCCGCTGGTGACCGAGAAGGGCATGCACCGTTCCACGCGCCACAACGCCTACGCCTTCGAAGTCAACAAGCTGGCCAGCAAAGAGGACGTGCGCAAGGCGGTCGAGGAGCTGTTCAACGTGAAGGTCCTCAAGGTTCGCACGCAAAACCGCAAGGGCAAGCCGCGGCGCACGCGATTCCGCTCCGGCCACACGGCCGACTGGAAAAAAGCCATCGTCAAGCTCCATCCCGAAAACCGCATCGACTTCTTCTAAACAGAACCAACTTCCGGGCGCGGAGCAGTGCCGCCGCCCGCGAGACGTGGGAAATCGCCGCCATGGGCATTCGCGTTTACAATCCGACCAGCGCCGGCCGCCGCGGGGCGAGCGTGAGCGACTTTGCCGACTTGACGGCCGGCGCCTCGGCGCCCAAGTCGCTGCTCAAGCCGCGCAAGAAGCACGGCGGCCGCAACAACCAGGGCTTCATTACGTCGCGGCACCGGGGCGGCGGCCACAAGCGGATGTACCGGATCATCGACTTCAAGCGGGACAAGGATGGCGTGCCGGCCAAGGTCAACTCGATCCAGTACGACCCCAACCGCAGCGCCCGCATCGCCCTCTTGTTCTATGCCGACGGCGAGAAGCGGTTCATCCTAGCGCCGGACGGGCTGAAAGAGGGTTCGGTGGTGACGAGTGGGCCGGAGGCCCCGCCGACCGTGGGCAACGCCCTGCCGCTGGCGCGGATTCCGCTGGGCCTGAGCCTGCACAGCATCGAGTTCGTTCCGGGCCAGGGCGGCGCGATTTGCCGCTCGGCGGGGGTGGGCGCGGTGCTCGTGGCGCGGGACGCCGACTGGGCCCAGCTCACGCTTCCCAGCGGCGAAATTCGCCGCGTGCCCGCCGCCTGCAAGGCCACGATCGGCATCGTCGGCAACGGCGACCACATGAATATCTCGATCGGCAAGGCCGGCCGGAACCGCTGGAAGGGTTGGCGGCCGTTCGTGCGCGGCACCGCCATGAACCCCGTCGACCACCCGCACGGCGGCGGCGAAGGCCGCACCAAGGGCGGCCGGCACCCGGTCAGCCCGACGGGCAAGAGCGCCAAGGGCGGCGGGACGCGCAAGCGCCGCAAGCCCTCCAACGCGGCGATCGTGCGTCGCCGCCGCAGCCGGCGGTACGGTCAGTTGAAGCTGCGGTAGAGCGAGAACCTTGAGCCACTGAGGAAGCCCCGTCATGGGACGTTCGGTAAAGAAAGGCCCCTACGTCGACCCGAAGCTCTTCCGCAAGGTGGAGCGGATGTCGGAGTCCGGGAGGAAGGAGCCGATCAAGACGTGGGCGCGGCGGTGCACGATCGTCCCGGAGTTCGTGGGGCACACATTCCTCGTTCACAACGGCAAGACGCACCACAAGGTGTACGTTTCGGAAGACATGGTGGGGCACAAGCTGGGCGAGTTTGCGCCGACGCGGATTTTCCGCGGCCACGGCGGCAAGGGCAAGCGTGGCGTGGCCGCGGGGCCCGGGGCCGGCGCCCCCGGCGCCGCACCCACGACGGGCGCTGCTCCCGCGTCGCCCGCGAAGTGAAGGAAGTAGTTCATGCCGTATTCGGCCACACACCGATTTGCCAAGATCAGCGCGCGGAAGGTGCGTTCGCTGGCGACGATGATCCGCGGCAAGCACGCGGACACGGCGCTGGCGCTGCTGTCGGCCATGCCGCACCGCGGGGCCAAGCTGCTGCGGAAGGTCCTGAAGAGCGCCCTGGGAAACGCGGAAGACCGGCGGGCGCCGAACATCAACAAGATGGTGGTGGTGGAGGCGAGGATCGACGGCGGACCGATGTTCAAGCGCATCCGGCCCCGCGCCCGCGGCATGGCCTACATGATCAAGAAGCGGATGGCGCACATCCACGTGGCGGTGGATGCGCCGGCCAAGCGAGGCGAGCCGCAGAAATCCAAGGAATAAGGGCGCCGTCTTTCGGGGCCGGCTCGGCCGGCCGGCCCGGATGAATCCGGGCACTACGAACGGGCGCGAAGCGGCGAAAAACGAAACAAGGCGAAGTCATGGGACAGAAAGTCAATCCGATCGCGTTCCGGACGGGCGTGATGACCGGCTGGAAAAGCCGCTGGTTCGCGTCCAAGCAAGAGTTCGGCGACCTGCTCGTCGAGGACCACAAGATCCGCAAGTACATCAAGACCAAGAAGGACGCGCAGGACCGCGTCAAGTACCCGGCCATCGCCAAGATCGAGATCGAACGGACGCGCGACGAGGTGAAGGTCGTGCTGTTCACGGCGCGGCCGGGGATCATCATCGGCCGCAAGGGGCAGGAAGTGGAGCTGTTGCAAGACGAGCTGCAGCAGCTCGTCGGCCGCAGGATCAACCTGAAAATCGAGGAGCTGACGCGCCCGGAAATCCAGGCCCAGCTTGTGGCGGAGGACATCGCCGACCAGTTGGCCCGGCGGGCCAGCTTCCGGCGGACGATGAAGCGGGCGATCGAGGCCGCGATGGAGAACGGGGCCAAGGGGATCAAAGTGCAGCTTGCCGGCCGGCTCGCCGGCTCGGAAATGGCCCGGCGCGAGAAGGCCATCGCCGGTTCGATGCCGCTGTCGACGTTGCGGGCCAAAATCGACTACGGGTTTGCGGAGGGGATGACGCCGCAGGGGCACATCGGCGTCCAGGTGTGGATCAACCAGGGTCAGTTCGGAGACGAAGAAAATGCCGTTGATGCCCAAGCGAGTCAAGCACCGAAAAAGCCAAAGAGGGCGTATAAAAGGTAAGGCCACGCGGGGCAACCGCGTCGTCTTTGGCGAGTTCGGCCTGCAAACCCTGCAAGGCGGCTGGGTCAGCGCGGCCACGCTGGAAGCTGCGCGCGTGGCGGCCACGCAGTACCTGCGCAATGAAGGCCGGCTCTTCATCCGCGTCTTCCCGCACAAGCCCATCACCTCCATCCCGCTGGAGACCCGCATGGGAAAGGGGAAGGGCGAGCCGGAGTATTGGGCGGCCGTGGTGAAGCCGGGAACGGTGCTGTTCGAGTTGGGCGGCGTCGGGGCCGACGCGGCGCGGATTTGCCTCTCGCGGATGGCGCACAAGCTGCCCGTGAAGGTGCGGCTCATCAAGCGCCAGACGGCCTGACGCAAGTGGAACGAGCGGAGAGGAAAACATGAAAGTCCAGGAACTACGCGACATGAGCGACGAGCAGCTTGAGCTGACGCTCAAGGAGACGCTCGGCAACCTGTTCCGGATGCGGATCAAGGCGCAGACGGAGCGCCTCGACGCGCCCAGCGAGCTGCGCAAGCACCGCCGCCTGATCGCCCGCATCCGCACGATTCAAACCCAGCGGTCGAAGCCGGTCCCCGCGAAATAGCGGAAGCGTACCGACCAGCGATACCCGCCCAGGAAACTTGCCCAGGAAACTTGCCCAGGAAACTTGCCCAGGAAACTTGCAATGCCCAAGAAAGTCGCCATCGGCGTCGTGACCGGCGGCAAGGCCAAAAAGACGCGACGCGTCGAGGTCGCGCGTCTCGTGCGGCACCCGCGCTACGGCAAGACGCTGCGGACGCGCACCGTGTGCATCGTGCACGACGAGAACGAGGCGTCGCAGGCCGGCGATACCGTCGAAATCCGCGAGTGCCGGCCGATGTCGCGCCGCAAGCGGTGGGAGCTGCTGCGGGTCGTGGAGCGGTCGCGCGAGGCGGGCGCCCCGGAGCTGCCGGCCGAGAACATCCCCGGACAGGACGCTCCCGCCCAGGAATTGCCGAAGGTTTGAACCGCCATGAGAGCGAGGCGGCCGGCGCGGCGAGGGCCGCAGGCCATGCCGCGAAGACGGAAACACAGACATGATCCAGATGCAAACCCGCCTGACGGTCGCCGACAACACCGGCGCCAAGCAGGTGCAGTGTATCAAGGTGCTGGGGGGCACGCGGCGGCGGTACGCCAGCCTGGGCGACATCGTCGTCTGCAGTGTCAAAAGCGTGATCCCCGGCAGCGATATCAAGAAGGGTTCGATCGTGCGGGGGGTGATCGTGCGGTGCAAGAAGCCCACCCGGCGCACCGACGGCAGCTACGTGCGGTTCGACAGCAACGCGATCGTGATCATCGATACCGAGAAGGAGCCCAAGGGGACGCGCATCTTCGGCGCCGTGTCGCGCGAGCTGCGGGACCGCGGGTTCATGAAGATCGTCAGCCTCGCGGCCGAGGTCGTGTGAGGGGAGCCTGGGATGCACATTCGCAAAGACGACCTGGTGGAAGTCCTCGTCGGCGACGACCGCGGCAAGCGCGCCAAGGTCCTGATCGTCCTTCCGGAAAAGCGGAAGGTCGTCGTCGAGGGCGTGAACCGCGTGTACAAGCACATGCGCCGCAGCCAGCGCAACCCGCAGGGCGGCCGGCTCTCCAAGGAAATGCCCGTCGCGGCCGCCAACGTGCAGCTTGTCTGCCCGCAGTGCGGCAAGGCGACGCGCATGGGCAAGCGGGCGACGTCGGACGGCGGCAAGGAGCGGTTTTGCAAGAAGTGCGGCGCGTCGATCAACGTGATTTCCCCCCCGAGAACTAAGCCCAAGGCCGGCGCGCAGAAATAGCGCCGGCGGAGCCAGCCTGGCCGGCGGCGCACCAAAGCCCCGCTGGGAGAGCACCCGTGGAAGGCCGAACCCTTATGGCCAAAGAGAAAAAAGAACCGCAGGAAAAGCCTGAGAAGCCCGAAAAGCCGGGCAAGCCGGACAAGCCGGCCAAGGCGAAGGAAAAGGAAAAAGAGCCCGCTGGGCCGCGGGAGAAGGTCGTTCCGCGCCTGCTGGTGCGGTATCAGGACCTGCTCCCGCAGTTGGGCAAGAAGGTCGGCCGCGACAACCGCCTGGCCGTCCCGCGGATCGACAAGATCGTCGTCAGCATGGGCGTCGGCACCGCAACGGGCGAAAAGAAACACCTGGAGGAGTCCGTGCAGGCCATGGCCGTCATCGCCGGGCAGAAGCCGCTGGTGACGCGGGCCAAGAAGTCCGTGTCCGGCTTCCGGCTCCGCGAGGGGATGCCCATCGGCTGCAAGGCCACGCTCCGCGGTGCGCGGATGTACGAGTTCCTCGACCGGCTGATTTCGATCGCGCTGCCGCGGGTCCGCGACTTCCGCGGGCTGGACCCGTCGGCGTTCGACGGTCACGGCAACTACAACCTTGGTCTGGCGGAGCAGCTTGTGTTCCCGGAATTGCACCCGGACAAGTTTCAGCGGCCGCAGGGGCTGAACGTGACGATCGTGATGACCGGCGGCAGCGACGACCATTCGCGGGAGCTTTTGACGGGCCTCGGGATGCCGTTCCGCGCCAAGGGCGCGCTCGACGACGAGCCGGAAGAGGAAGAGAAGAAGCCCTCCGCCGCCAAGACGCCCAAACCCAAACCGCCAAAGGCCGCCGCCAAAGCGGCCCCCAAAGCGGCAGCGCCCACGGCGTAAGCCGCCCACGGAACGATATGCGTGCGTGATCCAGAGCGCCAGACCAAGAAACCAGAGTAAGCGGAATGGCCAGCAAATCGAAAATCGCCAAGGCCCGCAAGCGGCCGAAGTTTACCGTCCGACACCGGAACCGGTGCAAGCTGTGCGGCCGGCCGCGGGCCTATTACCGAAAGTTCGGCATCTGCCGCATCTGCCTCCGCAGGCTGTCGGACCAGGGGGTGATTCCGGGCCTGAAGAAAGCGAGCTGGTAGGGAGCTCTTCGCGATGATGACCGACCCGATTTCCGACATGCTGACGCGGCTTCGTAACGCCGTCCGTGTGGAGCGGCCTCAAGTGGAGATGCCGTCGTCGAAGTTCAAGCGCGGCTTGGCCGAGGTGCTGAAGCGCGAAGGCTACATCTGGGACTGGGAGGAGGTTGAGTCCAAGCCCGCCAACGCCCTCCGCGTCTACCTGAAATACGGCCCCAACGGCGAGCGCGTGATCCGGCACATCCGGCGGGTCAGCAAGCCGGGCTGCCGCGTCTACCGCGCGGTGACGGAGCTGCGGCCGGTGCTGAACGGGCTGGGAATCTCGGTCGTTTCGACGAGCCGCGGGGTGCTCAGCGACCGCGAGGCGCGGCAGCAAAACCTGGGGGGCGAGGTGATCTGCGAGGTCTGGTAACGGAGCCCCGCGGCGCCTCGGTTCGCAAACGATACCGCGAGAGCAACGGCAAAAGGCACAGGCAATGTCCCGCATCGGCAAAAAACCCGTCAAGCTTCCCACCGGCGTCCGCGCCTCGGTTGCGGAGCGCGTGGTGACCGTGGAGGGTCCGCTGGGAAAACTCACTTTCCAGCACCGGCCGGAGGTCGCCGTCGCCGTTAAGGGCCAGGAGCTCGTCGTCACGCGCGAAAGCGACGAGCGGCTCTGCCGGGCGCTGCACGGCCTGACGCGGGCGATGCTGCAGAACATGGTGGTGGGGGTGACGTCGGGATACGAAAAGAAGCTGGAACTGATCGGCGTGGGCTACATCGCCGCCCTCGACGCGAAGACGAACACGCTCCAGTTGCGCGTCGGGTTTGCCAACGAGGTGCAAAAGCCCGTCCCCCAGGGCCTCAAGGTCACCTGCCCCGATCAAACGCACGTGCTCGTCAAGGGGATCGACAAACAGTTGGTGGGGCAGTTTGCGGCGGAGGTGCGGGCGGTCCGCAAGCCGGAGCCGTACAAGGGAAAGGGCATCCGCTACGACGGCGAGCAAGTGCGCCGCAAGGCGGGCAAGGCCGTGACGGGCAAGACGTAGTCCAGCAGGCAGGGTGTTTCCGTGAACCGACAGAAAGCGATTTCGCGACAGCGCATGCGGCGCGCCCGCCGGGTGCGAAAGCGCGTGCGCGGCACTCCGGAGCGGCCGCGGCTGACCGTCTTCCGCAGCCACAAGCACACCTACGCGCAATTGGTGGACGACCTGGACGGGCGGACCCTGGCCTCGGCCAACACGCGCGAAAAGTCGCTTTTGGGCCCGCTCAAGCACGGGGGCAGCGTCGAGGCCGCCAAGAAGATCGGCGCCATGCTGGCCGAGCGGGCCAAGGCGGCGGGCATCTCGGCCGCGGCGTTCGACCGCGGGGCGTACAAGTTCCACGGCCGCGTGGCCGCGCTGGCGCAAGCCGCGCGCGAGGGCGGCCTGGCGTTTTAAGGCGAGCATCCGGTCCCTCTTTGGCAGGAATCAAAAGTGGCAAGCGAACCCCGAGCCGGCGAGCTGATCGACAAGGTCGTGAAGATTCGCCGCTGCGCGGCCGTGGTCAAGGGCGGCCGGCGTTTCACGTTCACGGCCATGGTCGTGGTGGGGAACGGCCACGGCAGGGTCGGCTGGGGCTACGGCCGAGCCAACGAGGTGCCGCCGGCCGTCGAGAAGGCCATCAAGGACGCCACGCGCAACATGGTCGACGTGCCGATGCTGGAGGGCACCATTCCCCACGACGTGCGGGGGCGGTTCGGCGCCTCGCAGGTCGTGCTCGTCCCGGCGCGGCCGGGCACGGGCGTCATCGCCGGGCAGGCCGTGCGGGCCGTCTGCGACTGCGCCGGCATTCACGACATCCTCACCAAGAGCTACGGCTCCAACAACGCCATCAATCTGGTCAAAGCGACGATCGACGCGCTGCAGAGTCTCACCAACCGCGAGTCGATCGCCGCCCTCCGCGGGGTCGAGCTGTCATGAACATCAACCACGTCCATCGCGGCATCACGAAACACAAGAAGACCAGGCGCAAAGGCCGCGGGCCCGGCACCGGCCAAGGCAAGACCGCCGGCCGCGGCCACAAGGGCCAGAAGGCCGTCTCCGGCTCCTCGTTTCACCCCAGCTTCGAGGGCGGGCAGATGCCCCTGGCGCGGCGCATCCCCAAGCGCGGGTTCCACAACAAGTTTGCCAAGTCGGTGTTCGCCGTGAACCTGGGGCAAATCGACGCGGTTTTCGCCGCCGGCGAAGACGTGACGCCCGATTCCCTCCGCCAGAAGCGGCTGCTCAAGGGCCGATTCGACGTGATCAAGGTCCTGGGAGACGGCGAGCTGACCAAGAAGCTCAACGTCACCGCCCACCGCTTCAGCGCCCAGGCGCGCGAGAAGATCGCCAAGGCGGGCGGCCAGGCCGTGGACATCCAGAAACCCGCGGAGGCCGCCGCCCCAACCGACAACTAGCGCCAAAAAAACGGTGCGACCGCGGACACCGACGGAGAGCGGGGCGTCGGAGGTGCGGCCAGTCCGTCTGGTCCCAGCGCCCCCCTGTGCGGTATGATACGACCTCGCCGGAGCCACAGACGGCAGCCCCAGGATGGGTGCTAGCTGCATCGCGGCCCGGCTTCCCCGGCGGCGCACATGACGGCCGCCGGCGACGGAGCGTCTTATGATCGAAAAGCTGCGCATCATTTTCACCATCCCCGAGCTGCGCAAGAAGATCTTGCTCACGCTCTTTCTGCTCTTGGTCTACCGGATCGGGTGGCAGATCCCACTGCCGGTCGTCGACACGACCAAGGCCGAGCTGTTGCAGTCGGACCCGAATTTCGGCGACTTCATGAAGCAGGTGTCGTTGTTTTCGGCCAGCCGGCTGAACATGGCGACGATCTTCGGCCTGGGGATCATGCCTTACATTTCGGCGTCGATCATTTTCCAGTTGCTGGCCAGCGTCTGGGGCCCTCTGGAGAAGCTCCAGAAGGAGGGGGAGACCGGCCGCAAGAAAATCAACGAGTACACGCGCTACGCCACGGTGCTCATCTGCCTGGGGCAAAGCTGGTTCTTCGTCGGCATGCTCCAGGAGACCTATCGCGCCGACGTGTTCTACGGCGGACTGGCCGCCAACGGCATGCTCCGGAGTTGGCAAATCGTCTGCGTGCTGATCATGACCTGCGGCACGATCTTCCTCATGTGGCTCGGCGAGCAGATCGACGAATTCGGCATCGGCAACGGCATCAGCCTGCTGATCATGGCGGGGATTCTGGCCCGCATGCCGGCCGAGGCCATCGAGATGCTCGGCCCGCTCCTCACGCAGGGCGTCGAGCTGGGCGGGGCCTCGGCGACCGGTAAATACGGGATTGAGACGCTCTTGATCTTGATGGTCCTGTTTGTGGCTGTTGTGGCCGGCGTGGTGTTCATCTACCAGGGCCAGCGCCGCATCCCCACGCAAAGCGCCAAGGCCGTCCGCGGCCGCCGCGTCTACGGCGGCACGCGGCAGTACCTGCCGCTGCGCGTGAACCAGTCCGGCGTCATGCCGATCATCTTCGCCAGCAGCCTGCTCCTGATCCCGGCGATGATTTTCGACCGGGCCGGCCGGGCCTACCCGGATTTCTTCATCAACTTTTCCCTGCTGGGCGATTCGTTCCAGCGGGGAACTTCGTTTTCCTACAACGTGCTCTACGTCGTCCTGATCTACTTCTTCTGCTACTTCTGGACGGCCATCACCTTCAACCCCAAGGACATGGCCAACAACCTGAAGGACTTCGGCAGCTTCATCCCCGGTTACCGGCCGGGCAAGCGCACGGCCGACTACTTGGAAAAGGTGATGGTGCGGATCACGTACGTGGGGGCGGGCTTTTTGGCCCTGGTGGCGATCACGCCGACGATCATCTCGGCCGGGATGGGGGTCGATGCGTCGCTGGCCAGCTTCTATGGCGGGACGGGACTCTTGATCGCGGTCAGCGTGGCCTTCGACCTGGTGCAGAAGATCGACAGCCACCTGGTCATGCGGAATTACAAGGGCCTGTTGGAAGCTTGAGTTGGAGTCCCGGCTTTTAACCGGCCTTAGCCCGCGCCGATCCCAAGTCGGCCGGACCCGCCGGACGCGACGGCGTTCTTTGGCCTTTCGCGCCCTTGTCATTTTCCCGCTCTCACCCTTATACTGTAACGTTTTGCACCGTCGACCCATGAGGGAACCGCCGTGAAG
>JACOUI010000335.1 GCA_016177915.1 Planctomycetia bacterium | reverse complement strand
GCACTGGGCGATGCCGCCGTCGCCGGCCTGCGATACTACGGCGTCGATACGTCAAAAGTCATCCGCTCGCCGCAGGGGCGCCTCGGCGTTTACTTTCTGGAAACCGGCGCGGCCCAGCGGCCTTCGACCGTGCTCTACGACCGGGCCGGCTCGTCGATCGCGCTCGCGCCCGCTACGACCTACGACTGGAATTCGCTCCTGGCCGGCTGCCACGCCTTTCACACGACCGGCATCACGCCCGCCCTCAGCGACACTTGCGCCGCGGCCGTTTCCGACGCGCTCCGCACCGCCAAGGAGCTGGGCCTTTTCGTCAGCCTCGACCTCAACTACCGCAGCAAGCTTTGGAAACGCGACAAGGCCCGGCAGACGATCGAGCCGCTCTTGAAACACGTCGATCTCCTCGTGGGGAACGAAGAGGACGCCAAGGACGTTTTGGGGATCACGGCCCAGCGGACGAACGTCGCGGCGGGCCAGATCGATCACGCGGCCTACGAAAGCGTCGCCCGGCAAATCCACGAGCGGCACGGCCTCGCGCATTTGGCGATCACGCTCCGCGAATCGGAATCGGCCACGGTCAACCACTGGTCGGGGTGCCTTCTGTCGGGCGGAAAGTTCCACCTCAGCCGGCGGTACACGATCCACGTCGTCGACCGCGTCGGCGCGGGTGACGCCTTTTGCGGCGGCCTCGTCTGCGGCTTTTTGGAAAAAATGCCGCCGCCGGAGGCCCTTGAATTCGCGGTGGCAGCAAGCTGCCTGAAGCATTCGATCGAGGGCGATTACAACAAGGTGACGCGGGCGGAGGTATTGCGCCTCTGCGGGGGGGAAGCCTCCGGCCGCGTCGTGCGATAAGACTCTCCATGCCGGACCCCCTCCTCATCGCCCATCGCGGCGCGTCGCACGACGCCCCGGAAAACACGCTGGCCGCCTTTTGCCTGGCGTTCGACCAGGGGGCGGACGGCATCGAGGGCGACTTTCAGCTCACGTCCAACCGCCAGATCGTCTGCATCCACGACGAGACGACGAAGCGCACGGCCGGCATCGACCTGCGCGTCGCCGGCAGCACCCTCACCGAACTGCGAAAGCTCGACGTCGGCCGCTGGAAGGGCGAAACCTTTGCCGGCGAGCGCATCCCGACATTGCGCGAAGTTCTGAGCCTCGTCCCGGCCGGCAAGCTCTGTTTCGTCGAAGTGAAGTCCGGCCCGGAGTTCGTCGCGGCGCTCCGCGACGATTTGCAAAGCACGGCGTTTGACCCTCAGCAGCTTGCCGTCATCGCCTTCGACGACCGCGTCGTGGCGGCCGCCAAGCGCGACTTGCCCGGCGTCAAGGGGTGCCTGATCGTCGATTACAGGCGCGACGCGAACAACTGGACGCCAAGCCTCGAATCGATCCTCGCCCGGCTCAAGTCGTGCGGCGCCGACGGCCTGGACACGGAGGCGAACGTCGAAGTCGTCACGCAAGACTTCATCCGCCGCGTGCATGACGAAGGATTTGCGGTCCACAGTTGGACCATCGACTCGCCCGGCGCGGCGGCGCAGCTTCGCGCCGCCGGGATCGACTCGCTGACCACGAACCGCCCGGCGTTTCTCCGCGCCTCCCTCGGCTTGTCGCAAGCAAGTCCGTAGTGACCGCATTCATGCGGTCGTCGCTGAGCGATGATCTCGCTGTCGCCGAATCAAGTAGGTTGCACCGATCGCCCCGGTCAACACGAGCACTGCATCCCCCGCCCAGCTCGCCCAGGCCCAGGCGTCCTTAACTCGCACATCGCCCCACAGCGGCCGGCCCCGCCGCGCCGCGCGGACCAGAAACTCGCCGAACGTCTTTCCCGGCGCGAGGCTCTGCTCCGCTTCCAGCGCCGCGCGCGCAAGCGGCTTGGCGGTCTGCATCCACTCCTCGAAGTCGGCCGTGGCCCGCAGATACGCCCCGTAATGCTGCCCGGCGACGAGCAGCGCCCAACCGGCCGCAAGACCCCACAGCGGCCCGCGCGCCGCGCCGCAGACGCGCCGCATCAGCTCGGCCGCACCGGCCAACACCGCGCCCAAACCGAGCGGAAAAACGACGAGCGGCGCCCACGATTCCTGCACGGCCGCCGCCAGCCAGGCCAGTCCGATCGCGGCAAAGCACGAAAGCAGAACCGCCAGCAACGTGCCGACCGGCCAAACGTGCTCCGCGGCGGCGGTTGCGCTTGCGCTCGACGACTCGCCCGGAGATGGTTCGGCGTCACGCGACATCGGCCAACAGCTCCCCGCCCACCGTTACCGGTAATCGTCCCGGATCGGATAAAAGACGTCGATCGCCCGCGCCGGCCGGTCGCCCACGACGACCTTGTGCTTGGCGCCGCCGGGAATCCGCCACATCTCGCCCGCCTTCAGCACCTTCGTCTCGTTGCCGATGGTAAACGTGACCTCCCCTTCGAGCAGATAACCCAATTGCTCGTGGGGATGGCTGTGCTCCTCGACGACCGAATGCGGCGCCAGATCGACGACGGAGATCATCAGGTGGTCGCCGTAGAGCGTGTGGATATCGACGCCCTTAAAGATCGTGTGCCGCGAGCACTGGCTCTTGTTGAAAAAGTAGGAAGGCATGGTCACCTCCGGGTGCGGCATCGGGAAGGGGGGTGCGAACGCCCTCAGCTTACGCCCATCGCCGAAGGTTGCAACGCGGGCTGACCCGCGGCGGGCTTGGGACAGAAGCGCCGTCCCGTCGCTAGAATCCGCCAAATTGCAGCCCGTTTGGGCATTTCCTCGCGGCGGTTCCTTGCAATCGACGGCAACGAGAATTACGATTTTTCTAGGGCGCGATACTGGCCCCCAGGGGACTT
>JACOUI010000334.1 GCA_016177915.1 Planctomycetia bacterium | reverse complement strand
GAGATGCTCGTCGGTCTGATCCGCGGCGTTGACCCGAAATCGCAATTCGCCGTCCGGCTGACGGAGGCCGGCTGCCGGGTCATTATTCCGGCGCTAATCGACCGCCGCGACACTTACTCGGGCAACCCGCGGATCGCGATGACGAACCAGCCGCACCGCGAGTGGATTTACCGGCAGTCGTACACGATGGGGCGGCACGTGATCGGCTACGAAGTACACAAGGTGCTGGCCCTGGTCGATTGGCTGCGGCCGCGACTGACGGAGGGTCTCGGCAGGCCGACTCCGCTTGTTTTGGCCGGCTACGGCGAAGGGGGACTCATTGCGATGTACGCCACGGCCGCCGACACGCGGATCGACGGCGCGCTTGTCAGCGGATACTTCGATTCCCGCCAACAAGTCTACGACGAACCGATCTACCGCAATCTGTTTGGACTTTTGCGCGAGTTCGGCGACGCGGAGATCGCCAGCCTCGTCTATCCCCGGCCGCTGGTGATCGAATACAGCGAGCACCCGGACGTTCCCGGCCCGCCCGCCGCGCGCGAAGGGCGCCGGGCCGTGGCCGCGCCGGGGCGAATCCGCACGCCGGAGTTCGGGTCGGTGCAGGCGGAAGTCGAGCGCGCGAAAAAACTCCTGCAAAATACGTCGCTCAAATCGCACTTGCCGGTGCTCGTCGCGGGCCAGGGCGGCGCGCCGCTGCCGTTCGGCTCGCGGCAGGCGATCGACGCTTTGTGCAAGCGGACCGGCATCGAACTCCGCAGCCCGAAGGACGCAGATTCCGGCCCGACGCTTACGGCCGATGCGCCGCTTGCCGACGCCGACGCCCGGCAGAAACGGCAGGTGGCGGAACTCGTGGAATACAACCAGCGCCTCCTGCGCCTCTCGCCGCACGTGCGGGCAAGCTTTTGGAGCAAAGCAAAGCCGGCGTCGGCCGAGACCTGGGCCAAGGACGTGCAGTTCTACCGCGACTACTTTCACGACGAAATCGTGGGCCGGTTCCCGCCGCCGTCGCTGCCGGCCAGTCCGCGGTCGCGCCGCATCTTCGACAAGCCCAAGTGGCAAGGCTACGAAGTCCTGCTCGACGTGTATCCCGATGTTTTCGCCTGGGGCTATCTGCTCGTGCCCAAGGGGATCGCAGATGGCGAGAAGCGTCCCTGCGTGGTCTGTCAGCACGGATTGGAGGGCCTGCCGCAGGACGTGCTCGACGAGGACGCCGATTCCGCCGGGTACCAGACGTACCGGGCCTATGCGGCGCGGCTGGCCGAGCGCGGGTTCGTCGTCTTCTGCCCGCACAATTTCTATCGCGGCGGGAACGACTTCCGCCAGCTTCAGCGGAAGGCCAACCCGCTGAAGAAGACGCTGTTCGGCCTCGCGGTCGCGCAGCACACGCAGATCACGGAGTGGTTGGCGGGCTTGCCGTTTGTGGACGGCGAGCGGATCGGCTATTACGGCCTGTCATACGGCGGGAGCACGGCCAGCCGCATCCCGCCGCTCGTGCCGCGGTATTGCCTGGCGATCAACTCGGCCAATTTCAACGAGTCGGTCGGCAAGGCCGTCTCGGTCGATTACGGATTCAGCTACGTGTTTCACGGCACGTACGAGTGGTTCGAGTTCGGCGCGGGCGGCACGTTCAGCGACGGCGACATGGCGGCGCTCGTGGCCCCGCGGCCGTACATGGTGGAGCGGGGGCACGACGACGGCGTCTCGACCGACGAATGGGTGGCCGGCGAGTTTGCGCGCGTGCGGAGGCTGTACGACGCCTTGGGCGTGGGCGAGCGGGCGCGGATCGAGTTTTTCAGCGGCGGGCACGTGATCAACGGGCGTGGGACGTTTGAGTTTTTGCACGAGCAGTTCGGGTGGCCGGCGCCGTCGGAGTGAGAAAGTAGCCATCACGCTCCGCGTGATGTAGCGCGTGTCGTGCGTTGGCTGCGCGGGACGCGTCGACCGTCGCAACCGCCGGCGGTAAACTGGGGTGCCATCGAGGCGCGCCATGAAGCCGAAAGACGACCCTCGCGCAGACGCTTCGCCGCTGAGCGATTCCGCCGACGAACAGGAAGCATGGGCCGGCACGCAGGCCTCGTACTCCGCCTGGGCGGCGCGGCTGCGGGCCAGGCGGCTGGCCGAGGCGGGAATTCCGCAGCCGGCCGGTTCCCCAGGACGCCGGGGAGCGCGGAGTTCTGAGGAATGCGGAGTGTGGAATTCGGAGTGCGGAATGGGGAGCGCTTCGCCCCACCGACCCCGCGTCGGTGGACGATTGACTGACGGCTAACCGCCCCAAGCCCCAAAAACTGGTTTTACGCAGCTAGCCGCCAATCGTGCTTCCACCGACGCGGGGTCGGTGGAGAGCGGCAATTCCGTGGCTGCTACCTTTCCCCCATCGCCTTGGCCACCGCCGCCTCGATCGACTCGGCCCAGATCGTGTAGCCCTTTTCGCTCAGGTGCAACAGGTCCGGCATGATCTCCTTGCTCAGCGTGCCGTCGTCGGCCAGGAACTTCGGGCCGATGTCCAGGTAGTGCACCGTCTTGCCGTCGGCCAGCTTCGCCACGATCTCGTTGGTCTTCTGGTTCACCTTGCGGCGGGCGTCGGCTGCGTCGGCCCCGCGCGGGAAGACGCCCAGGATCAGCACCTGCGTCTTGGGCAGCTTGCTCTGAAGCTGCTTGACGATGGCCGTGATGCCGTCGGCGATCTGCTCGGGCGTGTTGCCGCCGGCGTTGTTGGTGCCGATCATGAGGACGGCGAGCTTGGGCGAGATGCCTTCGATGTTGCCGTTGTCGAGCCGCCAGAGGACGTGCTGCGTGCGGTCGCCGCCGATGCCCAGGTTCACGGCGTTCCGCTTGCCGTAGAACTTCGCCCAGACGCCCTTGCCGGCCCCTTCCCAGCCCTGCGTGATCGAGTCGCCGATGAAGACAAGGTCCACGTTGCCCTTCTTGACGCGCTCGTTCATGGCGTGGTGGCGGTTCATCCAGCCGCCCTCGCGCGGGACGGGCTTGACGGCGTCGTGCTGCGGCTCTTCGGCCCGGAGGCGGGCGCCGACGAGGGCGATCAGGGCGGACAGGGCGAGCGAGAAGACAAGCGGGCGGCGAAGAAGCATCGTTGGCTCCGGGGGATCGAGGGGTGAGGCGTGAGGAATGAGGCAGGAAGCCGTGGTCCAGCAACTAGCCGCTAACCACTAGCCACTAACCGCTGCCCACTGTACTACCGCACGTTTCCGATGCAAGCACCCGCGATTGGGCGGATTGGCCGAGTGGCGACTGGCCTTCATCGCCGCGCGGCGCGGCGCGTATAATCGCGGCCCCAAGGAAAATGACAGAGCGGAAGAAGGAGCGACCCATGCGCGGTTATTTGCGGAACGCCGGCGCGGTGCTGGCCATGTTCGTTCCCACGTTGATCGTTGCCGGGCTGATTCTGGCGGCGCAGCGCGAGCCGGCCGTCAAATCGAGCGGCCCCAAAGCGAACGGCCCCAAAGCGAACGGCCCCGTGCAGCGCGGAGTCGCGACGGCGGCGGGCGCTGCCGGGGCAGGGCAGCTCGGCACCGCGGCGACAGAGGGCAAAACGCCGCAGAGCGTCCCGAGCGAGGAGCCGGTGGTCGTGCAGCCGGGCGAGCAGTCGGCGCACATCCTGGAAATCCGCCGGCAGCTTGGCGGAGGACCCTTGAAGGGGACGATGTTCGCCGCGACGCCCGGCGATGAGGCGGAGCTGCGCAGCGAGTTCGTGAAGCAGGTGCGGCGGCTGGAGGCCGAACAGAGCGGGCCGCCTTCGCAGGTCGGTCCCGTCGAGCCGGGGTCGTTCGTCCCGCCGCCGTATGCATCGCCTCCGCGAACGGACGTCGAGTCGTTGCGCCAGGCGGCCCGGCAACTGGAGAACGCGGCCTGGGACCTGGAGCAGGGCAACCTCTTTGCGCAGGCCGACGAGATCTTTGCCCTGGCGGCGCGGCTGCGCGAGGAAGCCCGTGGGAGGGCGATGGAGCGGGAGGCCCGTCTTGCGCCGGTCGATGATCCGCGCGAGGGCGCCGGGGCGGCCGAGATGGCGCTGCCGCCGACGGTGCGGTCGAAGTAGCGCCGCGCCACACGAACCCGAAGCGCAAGCGAGGGATATGGCGAGTCCCCGCGTGCATCCAGTCAGCGGCGCAGGCACGGCCGCGAGCTTCGTCCGACTTTTCCCGCCGTCTCCCTCGCTGGCGCTTCGGGTTTGTGTGTCAGCGGCGAATCCGGTCGGAAATCCGGCGCGAGAGGTCGCGGATTCGCGCGTCGGGGTCGCCGTGGGCCTGCTCGTGGACCTGGCGGAGGACGGCCGGGTCGTTGCTCGTGGCCAGGGCCGACAGCGCCTGCCAGCGCACGTCGGCGTTCTCGTCGGCGGCCAGGCGCAGCAGCCACCACGACGTGTCGACGCCCTGAAGCTGCGGCAGGGCCGCGGCCCAACGCAGCCGCACTTTCGGGTCCGCGTCGGTCACGCCCTGCGCCAGCTCGATCCGCTCCCAGGCCCAGCCGCGGGCGCGGAATTCGTCGAGGACCGTCGCCGCCAGCTCGCGCGGCGAGCGGCGCAGCGCGTCGAGCAATTCGCGATCGCTCAATTTGACGAGGGCGGGATGGCGCTGCGCCGGCGAGGCGCTCAAGGGCGGAGTGCGGGGCGCCCCTGAGGCGGCGGGCGGACTGGGTTTGTCGCCGTCCGCCGATTGCGCGCGAAGAGGGTTCGCTTCGGACGGGCCCGCGCCCTTAAGCTCCGCCGGCTGGTTGGGGACGACGGAATCGGCGCCGGCGGCGTTCAATTTGGGCTGCCCGGCGTCCGGCGGCTGGTCCGGCGTCGTGGGGTCGATTCCCACCGTCGCTGCGCCGCCCCGTCCGTCGCCGTCGATGGGGACCGGCCGCAGGTTCACTTCGGACGGCGCCGAGGATGGCGCGGCGGCGGACGCGCCCGTGTTGCCGTTTCCGCCGCGGCTGCCTTGCGAAGTCGGCTGGGCCGGACGCGCGGCCGTGCCGGCGATGGGGAAATCGAGCACCTGCTGGCAGGCCGCGGCCAGCCGGATGGGATCGACGGCGTCGGCATCGATCGGCTGCTCGAGGATTTTTTGGGCCAGATCGACGGCCGCCCGCGGCGCGCTCGCGTGGAGCTTTGCCCCGTTGGCCGCGAGCGCCTCCGCCAGCGCCAATAACCGCCGGGAGGCCGCGGGGCGGTCGAGCGCGGCCCAGCGGTCGATTTCGTCGCGCAGCACGCGATGGGCGGCGAGCGAAACGTCGGGGCGGTCGTCGGCCAGGGCGGCGACGAGCGGCGGCAGCCCCGGCTCGCCCAGGCTGGCCAGCCGATTCAGCACGACCTCGGCCTCCGTGCCGCGGGCGGCGGCCAATTCGTTCTGCCATTGCCCGGCCACCCAGCTTTGCGACCGGCCCGCCAGGTAATTCGCCGCCAGCAGCAAGCAAGCTGCCAGCGCCGGCACAGTGGACCAGGCCGGCAGGCGGATTGAGGATCGCGGCGCCGGGCTGGCCGCGACCGCGGCCGGCGCCGCGGCTTTCGGCGCGGGCGGTTTGGTCAGAGTATTTTTTGGGCGCATGGAAAGCTCCCGCCGCACGGCTGGCCGCGTTTTCTCCGGTCACGCGATGGCGCCCGCGGCGGCACGGAGAAGGGGGCGGGGATTGTACGTGCCGGATTTGCCGGACGGTATGGCATTTTTTGCAGGGTGACGCGGTTTGCGGCGGGAATTCTCGAAAACCCGATCCGTCCTGCCGATTGACAGCATCGCCCAGGGCGGCGGGAAGAGCGCAGGCGTCCTGGGGTGGGGGCTTGAAGCCGATCGGCCGGCGCAGCCCAGCGGCATGACGCCCCGACCGGAACGCCTTCCACGCCCCCGGCCAGTCCCAAGCGGCGTGCTTGAGAAACTGGAGCACGAGCAGCTTCTTGAGCTCCGCCAACTCGGCAAAGCTCAGGCCGGCTGTGCGCGAAACCACGTCGTCCAGGTCGATTGCTTCCTTGATCTCCGCGTTCCACGTCTCGTCGAGGCATCGCCGCCGCAAGGCCGCACCTGGCGGTCCAAAATGCAGCACGACGTCCATTCTGCCCGGCCTGCGAATCGCCGCGTCGAGCTGCTCGGCGCGGCAGTTGGAAGTGAACAGGAACACGACGCCCTCGCGGGACTGAAGGCCGTCCAGCTCCGTCAGCAGGCGCGTGCGGTCGCGCGTTTGGGAGTCGGCGTTCCAGCTCAGGTCGAAGTCGTCGAAGAGCACCATGCCCGGCCGATCGAGCGAAAAAAGCCGCTCGACGCAGTGCGACTCGACGGCGTCCTCGAAGTCCTCGACGCTCACGGTGCGCCAGGGGAAGCCGTGCCGCATGCACAGCGCGTAGAGCCAGCGGCAGGCCATGGTCTTGCCGTTGCCGGGCGGGCCCAGGAGGAGAACCCCCCGCTTCTGCGGCACGCCGAACCGCCGCAGCGCTTGGCGGCCATGGCGAAGAAACCCCAGCGTGTTGTCGAGCAGGAGCTGGCGGTCGGCGTCCGGCATGATGGGGGGAGGCGCCTGCAATTCCCGCCGCTCCGTGCGACGCAGGTAGCGATAGAGCCGCCGCACGGCGCCTTCGGGAACCGCCCAGAAGGAATACAGCTCGTCCGCCAGATACAAACCGCACGGCGCTACGACGCGCACCACCCGCAACAGGCCGCTGGCGTCTTCAATCCGGTATCGCTCCAGCCCGAAGACCATTTCGCGATTGCGCGGCCCCGCACCGAACTGGACGAGCGGCCGCGGCGACGCCACGCCGCTGCGAGCTTCGAACCGCGCGTTACGGCGGAGCAGCCGTTCCAAGTCGAAGCCCAGGCGCAGGGCGACGGCCGGGCGGCCCAGGGATTGGCTCGCCTGCTGCAGGAGGAAGTCGTGATCGCGCTGGTGGTCGGCCAGTTGCATATCCGGCAGACACGGAAAAATCGCGCTGGGTTCGCGGCATCGGGTACGCCGTTGGCTGGCCGTCGCTTGGTAAGGATCGACTCAGGCTGTCGGCGGGTTGCGGATAGTTTTGGAGGCGACATACTTGGAGGGGGGCGAGCTGTCGAAGGTGTGGAGCCGCTCACTGTGAAATACTCCTCTCGTAATCGTACTCGTACTCGAAGTTTGTGCGGACGAATCGAGTACGATGACGATTACGAGACATCTGAGTAGGAAAGTCAAGTGGCGGCGGCGACGGTCGTCGGCGCCGGCAGGTGGTTGAGGAGGG
>JACOUI010000333.1 GCA_016177915.1 Planctomycetia bacterium | reverse complement strand
CGGGCGAATGGGCGCCGCCCAGCAAAGCCGGCGTGCCGTCGCGAGGATTCGGCATCGTAGCGTTCGCTTCGCAATTGGTGGTGCGACATGGCCTCTGTCGTCTTCCTACGTGGCGTCAACGTCGGCGGGCACAAGACGTTCAAGCCCAGCGCCTTCGTCAAGGAGCTGGCCCACCTCGACGCCGTGAACGTCGGGGCGGCGGGCACGTTCGTCGTCCGCAAATCGATCGGCAAAGAGAAACTGCGCGCGGAAATCCTGCGCCGATTGCCCTTCGCGCCGGAAATTATGATCTGCCCGGCCAGCGACCTTCTCCAACTGGCCGCGGAGGACTTTCAAGATGAGCTGGCCGGCAAGGACGTCCGCCGCTTCATCACCATTCTCGCCAAGCGCCCCGGCAAGCTGCCGCGCCTGCCGATCCGCGAGCCGGATAGCGACCAGTGGCAGGTCAAAGTCGTCGCCGTCAGCGCGCTTTTCGCCCTCAGCCTCTGGCGACGAATCGGAAAACGCCTGATCTATCCCAACGAGGTCGTCGAAAAGCATTTCGCCATCCCCGCCACCACGCGTAACTGGAACACCATCTCTGCCCTCTGCGAGATTCTCCGCACCCCGTAGGGCAGACGGCGCGCCGTCTTTGCGTGGGGTAGGCGTCCCGCCTGCCGCTTTTGCGTGGGGTAGGCGTCTCGCCTGCCGCTTTTGCGTGGGGTAGGCGTCCCGCCTGCCGCGCGTTCAAAGGCAGGTCCAGTCCCCTCGTGCTGGCGATTGCCGCCGCCAGTCGTCACTTCGACCCGCCGCTGGGTCCGAAGCCAGGCACGGACGAGGTGCCCGCCGCGCCGCTGGCCTGCTTAATGATCGATTCGATGATCTTCAGTTTCGCCTTCGCCGCGGCCACCTGGCTGTCGGAACCCAGGCGCTGCGCAGCCACAAGCTCCGCCGAGGCCGCTTCGTGTGCCGCCGCCACCACCACCCCCAGGGTCTGGATCTTCCGCTCGGCCGTGGCCAGGTCGATCACCGCCGATTCGACCTCCAGTTGCGAATACAGGTCCGGCTCGGCCTGCATCCGCGCCAGGCGGTAGATGGCCAGCCGCACGTGACCGGCGGCGTCGATGTAAGCCGTAGACATCGTCACGAGGTCGATCTGCCCGCCGGCCACGGAGGTCGCCGACCCACGGTCCGCGTCGCGCGGGGCCTGCGCGGCGGCCGCGCCGGCGGCGGACGGCGGGGCCGACGCAGCCGGCGCCGCGGGCGTTGGCGCCGCCGGAGTCAGCGGCAGCGTATCGTCGACAATGGAAATCTGTGCCACGCGGCCCGTCGCCCCCTCCAGCTTCACCGCCACGTCGCCGCGCTCGATCTCGGCCGTCACGAACACCCATTGCCCGTCCGCCGACCACCGCAGCACGAGATCGTCGTCGCGTGCCGC
Source organism: Planctomycetia bacterium (assembly GCA_016177915.1). Classification (GTDB taxonomy): domain Bacteria; phylum Planctomycetota; class Planctomycetia; order Pirellulales; family S012-138; genus JACOUI01. Next base: position 15,339 of record JACOUI010000333.1, on the reverse strand, counting down.
GTTGAGCTGAGCGGCGGGCACCAGCGTCTTCCAGAGCGCCTTGCCCTCCTTCGTGTCGGCCGCCTCGACCTCGAGCCGGCCGTCGACGCGGTAGAGCGTGCCGCGTCGCCCGCCCAGCTCCGCCGCCCGCAGCGCCTTGGAGGCTGCGGCCGAAGACGATGCCTTGGGAGGTTCCGCGGCCGAAGAGGCTTCCAGCCGATCGACGAGCCGCTGGAGCGTGGCCTCGATTTTCTCGATCCGCGCTTCGAGGCGCGCGACGTTGCGGGCCAGGTCGCCCGCCGTCGGCGCTTCGGCCCGGCGCGCCTTCTCCTGCGAAAGGCTCGGCAGCGCCGCGGCCGCGAGGACGACAACGCAAAGCAGCCCCCGCGACGAGACCTTCCCCACCACGCGCTTGGCACGAAACATGGCGACTCTCCTCTGGAAAGGGTCCGGCGCGGGCCGGCGGAGCGCCGCGGGCGGGCCATGTTCGCCCGGCACGGACTGCGCGGCGAACCGCGAGGGGGGGCCTGCGGCCACACCCATCACGTTATCAGTCGCCGCGGCCCGCGCCAAACCATGTTCCGCAAGAAGTCGCGCGGGATGGTCACTGAGCTGGGTGGCACGCCCTGAGCAGTCGGCGCTGGCCGTCGCGGCGAGTACCGGACAAAAGGGCGAAAAACGGCCGTGAACTCGTGCCGCCAACTACTGCGAAGGGCGTGGCCGATGGGCGACGCTGGCTGCGAAGGGCGTGCGATGCCAGGCCGCGGCGCGCCGGCCGGCACCCCCTTCGCAACCGGCGCGATGCCGTGTCGGGGTGGGACGTCCTTCGCGGGGCAGCGTTGCAAGAAGAATCGGTGCGATGCTCAGGGCGTGCCACCCGAAAGAAGTCGCGCGGAACGTCACTGAGCGTTCCTGGATCCCGCGCCCCCGCTGCCGCGCCTTCCGCCCGCCGACGAAGAACCCCGTCCCCCGCCGTGATCTTCGCCCACCCCGCCGCCCGACCCGCTCCCTTGCTTGAGGATCGACTCCACAATCTTGAGCTTCGCCCGGGCCGCGGCCACCTGGCTGTCGGACGCATAGCCCTTGGCGGCCATCCGCTGGACATAGATCATCTCCTCGGCGGCGGCGTTGTGGGCCGCCGACACGATCGCGGTCAACACGTCGAGTTTCTTCTGCGCCGTTTCGAGCTGGATCGCAGCCGTCTCGACTTCTTGCGCGATCGCGTTCGTCCCCTCATCCTTGAGGCGCGCACAGCGGCTCTTGGCCAGGCTCAAATTGCCGACGGCGTCGATGTAGGCCGTCGCCAGATTGACGAGGTCGATCTGCTCGGCACCGGCCGCGCGGCCGGCCGACGGCTCCTCGCCCGCCCCGGCCCGCGGCGCGATCCCCATCTCCGGCTTGTATCGGGCGCCGCCCCGCGGGCGCCCGGTGTCATAGGAATCGGCGCGTGGCGTCGACTCCTTCCTGTCGGTCCCCTTGCCGCTGACCTCGCCGCTCCCCGTGGAGGACGAACTGAGCGAAACCTGCGCGATGCGGCCGCTTCCGGCGTCGATGTTCACCGTCACCGCCGTGCCGTCGCCCTTGCCGCTCACGACGAGCAGCTTGCGGTCGGTGCTGGCCGAAAGCGTCAGGCTGTCGTCGTCCGTAATGTTCGCCTGGGCGATCGACAGGTTGGTGCTCCAGAGCGGCTTGCCCGATTGCAGGTCTCGCGCCTCGACGACGAGTTGCCCGTTCTTCCGGAACAAGAGACACTGCTTGTCGGAGAGAGTGATCGTGTGCCGCGCCGCGGGATCGGACTTCGCGGGCACGTACAACCCGCTTGGCCAGGTCGGTTCTCCCATCACGCCTGCGCGGTCCAGCCGGTCGGCCAAACCCTGGATCGCTTTTTCGAGCCGCTCGATCCGCGCTTCCAATCGCGCCACGTCGCTCCCCTTGTCTGCTGGCGCAGCGGCCGCGGCCCGATTGGGATCGAAAAGACCGCCGCCGTCGTCCGTCGGCCGCGGCAATTGCGTCGTGTCGGCCTTCGCCGGCGATTTCCCCTCGTCGAAGGGGCTGGCAGGCGCAGCGGCGGCCGGGGAGCGGCCGGCGGGGTCGGGCGGGCCGTCCGCCCGCGGCGGCGCCGTCTGCCCCAGCGAAAAGCTCGGCAGCGCCAGCGCCGCCAGCACGAGCACCAAGGCGAGGCCCTTGAGTGACATCCTTCCCGTCACGCGTTCCGAGAGCATCATGGCCAGTCTCCTTTCAAAGGACCGGCGCGAGCCGCTGCTGGCGCCCAGGGCGGCCAGCGGCGCCGGTCGGTTGGCGATCGTAGACAATTCCAAAAAGGCCTCGGCGTAGCCGCGGCGGCCGTCGGGCAAGACCGACAGCGCCAAGGCGTCGCAGGCCGTCTCGGCCGCTTCCCGCAGCTTCCGCCGCACGAGCCAGAAGACCGGGTTCCACCACCACACGAGTCCCGCCGCCAGCTCCAGCCAGGCGACGAGATGGTCGCGGCGGCGGACGTGCGCCAATTCGTGCGCCAAGACGCCGCGGAGCCGCTCGACGTCGCACTTTGCGCTCAGCGTTTCCGGCCAGACAAGCCGCAGCCAAACGAGGCACGACACAAACGGCGACTCGATCCGCGGCGAGACGACCGCCCGCGGCGGCCGCACGCCAAGCGCCCCGGCCAGGCGGCGAGTTTCTGTGATCAGGTGCGGCGGAGCGGCGGCCGCCCGGCGCACGAGCGCCGCATGCCGCAGGATGCGCCGCAACTGGACGACGGCGACCATCAATGCGCCGACGATCCATGCGGCGAGCAAACATCCCCGCAAAAGGCCGCGCGTCCAAAGCGGCGCGGGAGGCGTTCGGGTGGACAAAGCAGCTTCGCGCGCAGCGCCGGACGGCGCGGGCGACGGGATCGCCTGCCCGCGGGCGGCCTCCGGCGGGAGTCCTGCGAATTCCCTCGCCAACGAGCCTTCCAGAACATGGCGATCGGCGCCGCGGCGACGTCCGGCCAGCTCGCGCAGCGCTTCCGCCACCGCCGGATCGACGCCGATCCCCGGCGTTGGTGCGTCGGGAACCGGCGCCCCAGGATCGGCCCGTTCCGCAACGGCGTCGCTCGCCGCGTCGGCGCCGGCCGCGGGCGTGGATGGCTCCGCGGCCGACGGTGCAGCCACGACATCGCCGCCCGTCGGCGCGGCCCCGTTGTCCGCCGATAGAATCGCAAGCGGCGGCAAGGACCACGCGGGCAACGGCCACTCGACCACCGGCGGCGTCACGAACTTCAAAAGCACGACGAGCCACAACGCATGCACGAGCGCCGGCCGGTTTTTCAAAAAGCGGGAAACGACGAGCACGCCGGCCGCCAAAACGGCGGTCGAAAGCGTGTTTTGCAACAGCCACTCGATTGCGTGGGTCATTTGGAAGTCCGTCGCCTGCGCCTGGCTTCCATCTCGTCGATCATCCGCCGAAACCGCTCGATCTCCTCCCTCGTGAACCGGTGCCGCTGGGCGAAGGCCAGAACGAGCGGCACCGCGTCGCCCTCGGCCAGCTCCATCGCCAGCTCCGAAATCCGCGCGTGCATTTCCTCTTCCCGCGTCACCGCCGCCCGAAACACGAATGCGAACCGGCTCTTGTCGCTTTGGGCGTAGCCTTTTTTCTCCAGTCGCTGCAGGAGCGTGATGACGGTCGACCGGGTCCAGTCCTGGCCTTGCCCCTTCAATCGCTCTTGCAGTTCGCGGACGGTGCCCGGCCCGCCGTCCCAGAGGACCTTGAGCACGTCCCGTTCGGCGTCGCTCATCGCCGGCCGCGTTTTGTCCGCCATGACGTTGTCCCGGTGGGCCGCGCTCGTTTGGCCCGGTGGGGCGTTTGCTTGCGCGTCGATTTGTTTACGTAGTGTAGACGATAGCAGGATATCGACAGCGTGTCAACAAGTCAAGCGGGTTTTTTGGGAGTGGCGCATTCCGGCAGTGGGTCGCACGGCCTTGGCCCCGGCGCGAGGGGTATGCGGCGCGTCGTCTCCTTTTTCTGTAGCTCAGGTCCCCGTTTTCTGTAGCCCAGGCGGTCACGCCTGGGCTAGGAAAAAGCGACCGTCGGTCAAAAGCCGGCGTCGTGCGCCGGGTGCCACGGACATCTTGCCTGTGCGATCGGCCGCGGACCGCCGACCCGCGACCGCCGTCCGCTGGCGCCGCCGCGGCTTGCCCCGGTCGCTTGGCCAGGCCCTTGTGGCCCAATCGGACAGACAAAATCCCGAAACAAGAGTGCGCCCCGATGCGCGGGTTCGCACCCGCGGCTACGTATGCCGCCGCTTCGCGGCTGTTGTATCACCACCTTAGCGGCGATTGCCAGGCTTCCTTGAGGGCGTCGATCGGCGCGTCGATGACGAGCGGCGGGGAAGAACCCTTGGACGGAGCGCCTGGTGCGCCGGGGGCGGCGATTTGGAGGCGGCCGGTGGCGGTCGCTTCGCCGATGACCGCGTGCGGCACGTCGCCCAGGACCTGGGCGAAATGAGGAAGCGTGTCGTGGCCGACTTCGCAGAGGAACCGCGTCTGAGATTCGCTGAAGAGCAGCGACGCCGCCGGCAGCGGGGGACCTTTTTCGGCCGGCAGCCGATAGCCTGATTCCTGCGGGACGTGCGACAGGTCGAGCTTCGCGCCCAGGCCGCCCGCGAAGGCCATCTCCGCCGCGGCGACGGCCAGGCCACCCTCGCTCAGGTCGTGACAGGCCCGCACCAGGCCCGCGTCGATCGCGGCGTGCATGGCGGCAAAGACGCGGCGGGCATAGGACGCATCCGCGCGCGGCACGTGGCCGCCGTCGAGCTTCTGGACCATCGCAAAGTGCGACCCGCCCAGCTCGTTCTTCGTGAGTCCCACGAGCACGATCGCACTGCCCGCCTCCTTCAAGTCCATCGTCACGGCCCGGCTCACGTCCTCGATCTGGCCCAGGGCACTGATGAGGAGCGTGCCGGGGATGGCGATCGTACGAGTTTCGCCGGAGGGCACTGGCAAGATGCCAGTGGCACCCACCGTGGCACCCCGCACTGGCAAGATGCCAGTGGCATCCCCAGTAGCAGGCACCACGTACCGGAATTCGTTGTTCAGGCTGTCCTTGCCGCTGATGAAGGGCGTGCCGAGCTTCGTGGCCACGTCGTAACAGGCCAGCGCCGCCCGCACCAAGGGCCCAAGCCGCTCGGGGCGGTCGGTGTTTCCCCAGCAGAAGTTGTCGAGGAGGGCGATCCGCGCCGGATCGGCGCCGACGGCCACGCAGTTGCGGACGGCCTCGTCGATGGCCCCCGCCGCCATGGCGTAGGGATCGAGGTCGCCGTAGCGCGGGTTCAGGCCGCAGGCGACGACGAGGCCGCGACGCGACGAGAGCACCGGGCGAAAGACCGCGGCGTCGCCGGGCCCGTCGCGCTTCGCGCCCACCAGCGGCTTGATCACGCTGCCGCCCTGCACCTCGTGGTCGTACTGCCGGATGACCCATTCCTTGCTGGCCACGTTGTACGTGCCGAGGATCGCCAGCAGGTCGGGCGTGTAGTCGCTCTTTTCCGGCGGCGCGAGCGGCCGCACGGGCGGGGGCGTGTAGACCGCCTCGCGAACGACCGGCGGCCGGCCGTCGTGCAGGAATTTCATCGACAGGTCGGCGACTTCGTGGTCGCCGTACTTGAGCTTGAGGCGCCCGGTCGGCACGAAGCGGCCCAGCGCCGTGGCCTCGACGCCTTCGGCCGCCGCGAGCGCCGTGAACGCCTCCCACTTGTCGGGCGGGACGGCCAATACCATCCGCTCCTGGGCCTCGGAGATCCAGATTTCGGTGTACGACAGGCCGTGGTACTTGAGCGGCACGCGGTCGAGCTGCACCTCGGCGCCGATCCGTTCGCCCATTTCGCCGACGGCGCTCGAAAACCCGCCGGCCCCGCAGTCGGTGATGGCGGTAAAAAGCCCGCGATCGCGGGCGGCGAGCACGACGTCGAGCAGCATCTTTTCGGTGATCGCGTTGCCGATCTGCACGGCGCCGCCGGAGACGGTTTCGCTCTCGTGCGTCAGCTCGATGGAGCTGAACGTCGCCCCGTGGATGCCGTCGCGGCCCGTGCGGCCGCCGATGGCCACGATCAGGTCGCCGGCCCGGGCGTTCTTCTTCGACTTGTCGCGCGGCAGGATGCCGACGTTCCCGCAGAAGACGAGCGGGTTGCCGAGGTATCGCTCGTCGAAATAAATCGCCCCGTTGACCGTGGGAATGCCCATCCGGTTGCCGTAATCGCGGACGCCGGCCGCGACGCCCGTCATCACGCGCCGCGGGTGCAAGACGCCCTGAGGCAGGCCGTCGGCGGGCAAATCGGGCGGGGCGAAGCAGAAGACGTCGGTGTTGGCGACGGGCCGCGCGCCCAGGCCCGTGCCGAGCGTGTCGCGGATCACGCCGCCCAGGCCCGTGTTCGCGCCGCCGTACGGCTCGATGGCCGAGGGATGGTTGTGCGTCTCGACCTTGAAGACGGCGTTATGTTCGCTGTCGAAGCGGACGACGCCGGCGTTGTCCTCGAAGACGCTGACGCACCAGTCGTCGGAGCCCAGCTTTTTGCGGACCTCGACCGTGGCGGCGAAGATCGTCTCCTGGAGCATGTTTTTGAATTGCCGCGGGCCGCGTTCGTCGTGGTAGGCGATCCGGCCCTTGAGCGTCTTGTGGCTGCAATGCTCGCTCCAGGTCTGGGCGATCGTCTCCAACTCCACGTCCGTCGGGTCGCGCGACAGCGACGCGAAGTGATCGCGGATGGTCCGCATCTCAGCCAGCGAGAGCGAGAGTTGCTGCCGGCGGCTGAGCTGCACCAGCTCGTCGTCGGCGAGCGAGCGCAGCGGCACGGTCACGAGCTGGAACGTGTACTCCGAGCCGATGTCGAGCCGGTTGAGCTTGAGCGGGCCGATGACGACCTGTTCGATCGCGTCGTTGGCCAGCACCTTGGAGCAGAGCGTCCGCAACTGGGCGTCGGAAAGGCCCGAGAGCCAGAACTTTCGCAGCGTGCGGACGGCGCGGACCGCCAGGCCCATGTCCGTCAGCGCGCGCGTCGTGCTCTCGGCCACGGGGTCCATGACGCCGGGCTTGGGGAGGACGTGGACGAGCGTGGGCGGCCTTTGGTGCGCTGCCTCGTCCGCGAGCTTCGTCAGCGCCGGATCGCCAATGGGGGCGACGACCGTCCGCTCGACGACGCCATCGGCCAGCAATTCCCGCGCAGCCCTTCGCGCCTCATCGGCCGAGAGCGTGCCTTGCAACAAATAACCGGAGGCGGCCGAGACTTGGAGCCCGCCGGCCAGGTGCAGGTCGCGGGCCGAGGCCGCCACGCCCACGGCGAGCCGGTCCTTCTGTCCCGGCGAAGGATGAATGTCAATTTCCCAGAGCATCGCGATGCTTCTTTCCTTTCGCGAGGAGCTTGGCCAGCCTTCCGTCCTGGTCGCTGCGGAGGGCTTGCTGGAACGTGCGCAGCGTTTTCTGAAAGCGCTGGAGCGAGCGGAGCACGTCGCGGCGGTTCGTGCTGAAGATCTGCCGCCAGAGTTCCGGGTCGCCGGCCGCGATGCGCGTCGTGTCGCGCAGGCCGCCGGCCGCCAGCTCGCGGTAGGCCTCCGGCACGCTGGCCGACAGGGCCGCCGCCACCAGGTGCGGCACGTGGCTGGTCGCGGCCAGCGCCCGGTCGTGCTGCGAAGGAGACATCGTCACGGTCCGGGCGCCGAGCGATTCCCAGAACTCGCGCACTTCGGCAATGTCGCCTGCCGGCGTCGATCTCAACGGCGTCACGACGACGACGTGATCCACAAACAGGTCCGCCTGTGCCTCGGCCGGCCCGGAGCGCTCGCTTCCGGCCAGCGGATGGCTGCCGACGAACCGCACGCCGCGCGGCGGGTTTTTTTGCGAGAAGCGCCGCAAGCCGCGGACGATCTGGGCCTTGGTGCTGCCGGCGTCGGTGATGAGCGCTCCTTCGCGACAGTGTTCCGCCGCCAGCCGCACGTGCTCCACGATCCGTCCGACGGGCGTGCAGACGACGACGAGGTCCGCGCCGGCGACGCCCTTGGCGACGTCGGTCGTGATCTCGTCGACCGCGCCGATGCGGCGGGCCGTTTCCAGGCTGTCGCGGCTGCGGCCGATGCCGACGACCCGCCCGGCCAGTTGCCGCCGGCGCAGGGCCAGGCCGATCGATCCTCCGATCAGCCCGACGCCGATGATCGCGACCATGTCCCGCTTCATCGGGCGCATTGTAGCAGGGGCGGGGCGAGGCTGAGTAGGGACCGGCTTTCTCGTCCTCGTACTCGATGGCCGGCACGCGCGACGTTCACCATTAACTGGCCGTATTCCGCCCTTCCCGCTAAACTGAATTCACCACGACCGCACGCCCCCGAATCCGCCCCCGCCAACGCCCGCTAGCCAGTAGCCTCCAACCACCAGCCTCTCGCCACCCCCTCATGCGCATCGTCTACCTTGCCTCCGGCGCCGCGGGCATGTACTGCGGAAGCTGCCTGCACGACAACACGCTGGCGGCGGCGCTCCTCAAGGCCGGGGCCGACGTGCTGCTGGTGCCCACCTACACCCCCATCCGCACCGACGAGGAGAGCGTCAGCCAGCGGCGGGTCTTTCTGGGCGGCGTGAACGTCTACTTGCAGCAGAAGCTGGCGATCTTCCGGCACACGCCGGAGTTCGTCGATTCGCTCTTGGACTCGCGGGTGGTGATGGGCTGGCTGTCGCGGCGAAAGGCGACCGTCGATGCTTCGCAGCTTGGCGACCTGACCGTCTCGATGCTCAAAGGCTCGGCCGGCAGGCAAGCGAAGGAGCTGAAAAAGCTAACGCGCTGGCTCAAGTTGCAGCCGCAGCCGGACGTGGTTCACCTTTCCAACGCGCTGCTCGTCGGCATGGCGGCGGACGTTCAGGCCGCGACGGGCGCGCCGATCGTCTGCGGCCTGGCCGGGGAGGACATTTTCTTGGAGGCCCTCCGCGAGCCGTACTACACCCAGGCCCGCGATCTCTTGCGGCGACATGCCGGCGACGCCGCAGCCTATGTCGCGCTGAATCGGTATTACGCCGACTACGCGATCAAGTACATGGACCTCGATCCGTCGCGGGTCCATGTCATTCCGCACGGCCTGAACCTGGCCGGCCACGCACCGGTTGAGCCGGGCCGCAACTATCGCAAAACTGCCGACGAGCCGTTCACGCTGGGCTATTTCGCGCACGTCTGCCCGGCCAAAGGCTTTCACGTGCTGATCGACGCTTTCCGGATTCTTTGCGGCGACAACGGGCTGCCGCCTTTGCGGCTGCGCGCGGCGGGATATCTTTCCGACGGGGACAAGCCGTTTCTCGAGGAGCAGCAAAGGAAGCTCGCGGAGGCGGGGCTGGCCGATCGCTTCGAGTATCTCGGCGAGCCGGACCGCTCCGGGAAGATCGCGATCCTGCAATCGCTGGACGCGATGACCGTGCCGACCGTCTACCGCGAAAGCAAGGGCCTCAGCATTCTGGAGGCCCTGGCCAACGGCGTGCCGGTCGTGCTGCCCGCGCACGGGGCGTTTCCCGAAGTGATCGACGACACGGGCGGGGGGCTGCTCTTTGAACCGGAGAACGCGAGCGCCTTGGCCGAGGCGATCCGGCGGCTGATGGTCGAGCCCGATTTACTTTCGCAACTGGGCCGGCTTGGCCACGCGGCGGTTCACGCGCGTTACCACGCGGGCGAGATGGCGGCGCGGACGATGCAGCTTTATCGGGAGGTGTGCGAGAGTGCGTCGCGACTCCCCCGCGATGCGGCGCCGCAGGCGGCGACGTAGACACTCCGTTCGTCGCGCTTACTCCTGATGGTCCCAGAGCTCCGATGCGGGAACGCCTTCGCCTGGATCGTTGAATCGCCGGTCCAACTCGTGCGCCAAATTCGGGTCGTCGATCGACAAGCCTGTTTCGTCCGGAGGGACGGACTCCAGCAATCGCGCCGCCAGAGCGATGCGTTCGTTCTCGGGCAATTGAAGCGCAGCGTCGAGCAATTCGTCGGGTCGCATAACCGGCCTCTAGGAAACAGCGCGAAAGACGTCTTCGTCGGTCAGAAATCCCTGGGCCTCGGCAAAGCGAAGCGTCTTGCGCCGCAGCGCCCGGAACCGCTGCACGGCGATGTAGCTTCGCAGCGCCTGCCGAACGATGCTGGTTACCGGTTCGCGCTTTTCGCGCGCGAGTTTTTCCAGAGCCGCGCGAAGCGACCTTGGAACTCGAATCGAAAGTGGTTTCATCGGGGAAGTCATGCACACGACCGAGCTTCGCTCATTGCTGCTTGTGCCCGTACAAGTGATGGTCCACGTTCCGCGCCGCATCGCGCGGCAAGCCGCGGGCCTTCCCGGCGAGCTTTAGCAGCGCGGCCGAAACGGCCCGGCCCTTTTTTCGCGCGCGTGACGATGTCTTGGCTTTGACGCGTCGGACGGTGCGGCCGCGGTGCATCATGGCAAAGACTCTCATCCGCGCTACGTACGTCCCCATCCACCTGTGATTGATGTTACCGATGGCCAGGCGACGGGACAACGGCACTACTTGGATACCTTCTCGACCAGCCTGCTGATCCCCCCCATCACCCGCTCCTCCACCGTCTCCGCAAACGGCGTCGGCGTGAGCTGGTGAATGATGCCGTCGCGGCCCTCGTAGCCGCCCTCGCGCAACACGCGCTGCGACGGCAGATAGGCGAAGACGTCGTCGTTGTAGCCGGAGACCCAGACAAAGGGCGCGGGCGCTGGGGCGCCCTTCTTGCCGTCGTCTTTGCCCTCGCCCTCTTTGCCGCCGTCGGCCCTGCGCGCGAATTCCTTTTTGCACCGCAGGCTGTAATCGACCACGGTCTCGCCGCTGATGGCGAGGAGGAGCAGGTCGTCGCCAAAGCGGGCCGCGTGCAAGGGGCAACGCTGCGCCAGCTCGATCTTCCCCTCCTTGGCCAGGCGATCCAGGAGATACAGCGCCTTCCGCTGGCGGTGGTCCTTTGCGTTCTGTGCGTCGGACTGGAGCTTTTCCATCGCCGGCAGCGGCTCCAGTTCCAGCGTCGCGACCTCATACGCCAGCCGCAGCGGCCCGCGAACCTCGCGCTGCTGGCCCGCCAGCGCCTCCTCGACCGCGCCGGCCAGCGCCTTGCCGTGCTGCCGGCAATATTCCAGGCCGCGCGGGCCGTGCCGCGGGTAGGGGTTCTGGTCGCCGCCGCAGCCCATGAAGAAGAGCGCCTTGGATTCGGGGTGGGCCTCTTCGAGGTGCTGCTGCGCAAAGCCCGCGTAGTCACCGCAATAGAGTTGAAACGCCAGCGTCGTGTTGTGGCAGGCATAGCCGAACAGCACCGCCCGCAGCTTGCCGGCGGCATCGGTCACGCGCAGCACGGGCACGTCGTGGTCCGTGACGCCCTCGTCGTTCTGGCTGTTGACGTAGCCGGTGGGCGTGGGCAACCGCCGGTTGTGGCCGAAGTTGGCGGAGCTTTTGGAAAGAGTGAGCCTGGCGGGCGACAACTCGCGAAAGGCGCCGTCGACCGCCTCGACGATCCGGCCCTTGAGCCACTCGATGTATCGCGCGAGCTTCGCTTCTTCGCCGTCCGGCAGCGCATGGAACACGCGCCGCTCGGCGGCGACCTCGGGCGCGCAGTGCGTGTGCGAGCAATTGAGGATCAGCCCCTCGCGCTTCACATGGTGCCGCTTGGAAACCTCGCCAAACACCGCATCCGTGATTTCCTGGCTCACGGAGCCTAAGTCGAGCGTGACGATGACGAGGCGCGTGCCCGCGGCGTCTTCAATGGCCAGCGCCTTGGCATGAAGTTCGTGGACTTTCCCTTCCGCCGGGGCGGTGCGGCTGGAGTAGCCCGACAGCCACGTCGGCTCCTGCGGCATGATGACGGCGGCGGCGGCGCCGGCTTTCCAGTCCTGGGCGGGCAAAGAGCCGGCGGTCGCGGCGAAGAGGCAGCACGCGCCAAGGGCGAGTTTGATCGAGAAAGGCATGTTCGGTCTCGCTCGGACTTTGGCAGTGACGATGCTCGAGCCCCATTGTGAGCTTCACACGCGCGCGGAGCAACCGTTTGCAGGACGGCCCTTCCGTCGCGCAATTGACGGCCTGGAAAGGCCGCCCTGCAACGCAACTTGTCGCGTATCCGGTCAGAATAGCAATGCCCGCCCACAAAAAAGCGCGTAGCATGGGAAGGCCGAGGAGACGCGCGTGCCCGGAGCGATGTCCACGACCTGGCAGGCCGATCTTCCGAAGACGCTCATTATTTCCAATTTTTCGCGCGCCACTTTGCGAGTTTTGGCACCTATACCACTAGGCCCGGAATCATGGCGCCATCGGCTGCGACCAACCCTGAAGAACTGTTGCGGCGGGCGCGAGACGGGGCGGCCCGCGACCTCGGCCGTCTTTTCGAGTTGTATCGCCAGTATCTTCGCCTTCTGGCGCGGGTGCAGATCGACGCGCGTCTGCAGGGCAAGGTCGATCCTTCCGACCTTGTGCAGGAGACGTTCGCCGACGCCCACCGGGACTTTGAGCAGTTTCGGGGCAGCACGGAAGGCGAGTTTGTGATGTGGCTTAGGACGATCATGGCAAACAAGACCGCTGAGGTCGTTCGCCGGTACTCTCGCAAAAAGCGCGATGTGCATCTGGAACGGGAGCTGGAAGGCGAGCTGGAGCGTTCCTCACGCGCCATGGGGGCCGCGCTGGTTGCCCCAGGCACCTCCCCCAGCGCGAATTTGGCGCGTCGCGAGCGCGCCGTCGCGCTGGCCGACGCCTTGGCCCGATTGCCCGCAGACTGCCGCGAGGCGATCATCCTGCATCACTTGGAAGGCAAGACTATGGAGCAAGTCGCCCGTACAATGGGCCGCAGCCTCGACAGCGTGCGGGGCTTGTGGTCCCGCGCCATCGTCAAGCTGCGTCATGCGTTGAGAGACCACTCCCATGAAACCTGATCCCCCGGCTCCCCCGGCTCGTGGAACCGACCTCCAAGCGACGATCACAGCGGACTCGGCCGCAGTCGAGGAAGACCGCCTCGTCCAGGCGATGGACGAGTATCGCGCCGCACTGGATGCGGGCGAGTCGCTCGAGCGCCATGAGTTCCTCGCCCGCTATCCGGACGTCGCCGAAGAGTTGGCCGTCTGCCTGGACGGAATCGACTTCATTAACGATGTGGCGCCTCAATTGGGTAAAGAAGGTTGGCCTTCGAGCGGCCCCTCTTCGCACATCCCTCCGGCGGCGGCGCTGGGCGATTTTCGCATCCTGCGCCAGATCGGCCGTGGCGGCATGGGCGTTGTCTATGAGGCGGAGCAGGTGTCGCTCGGCAGGCGGGTGGCGCTGAAGGTGCTGCCCTTTGCGGCCGTGATGGACCGCCGGCGCTTGGCGCGCTTCAAGAACGAGGCCCAGGCGGCGGCGCTGTTGCAGCACGCCAACATCGTGCCGGTCTATTCGGTCGGTGTGGAGCGGGGCGTGCACTATTACGCCATGCAGCACATCGAGGGCCAAAGCCTGGCCGCGGTGATCCAACAACTGCGTAAGCTTTCCGGGCTGGAGGGTCGGGAGGTCGAGGCGGTCGAGGCTCCGGCCGAGCCGCACCTGCGTTCCCCCTCTGCCGAGGAGGGCCAGGAGGGCCAGCAGGGCCAGGGTAGGGGTGCCTGCGACTTGGCCAGCGAGCTGGCCTCCGGCCGCTTCGCGCCGCCCCAGAAAACCGACGCTCTTGCACCGGCGGCGGACTCTCCGCTTGTGGGCCCATCCGCACCGCCCCATCCGCGAGCTGAGGCGCCCGCCTCGGCTCTGGTCGAGACCCGCCCGCTGGGCGCGCTCTCCACCGATAGGCCGGGGTTTGGGAAGTCCACCCAAAACCCGGCGTACTTCCGCACGGTGGCCAGGCTGGGCATCCAGGCCGCCGAAGCGCTAGAACACTCCCACGACAACGGCATCATCCACCGGGACATCAAGCCCTCGAACCTGCTCTTGGACGCCAAGGGCAACCTCTTTGTGACCGACTTCGGGCTGGCGCACGTGGAGGCCGGCGCCGGGGCCGTCTCGCTGACCATGACCGGCGACGTGGTGGGCACGATTCGCTACATGAGCCTGGAGCAGGCGATGGGAAAGCGAGTCGTGGTCGATCACCGCACCGACATCTATTCGCTGGGCGTCACGCTGTATGAGCTACTGACGCTCGCCGCCGCCTTCGACGGCCGCGACCGCCATGAGCTGTTCAACCAGATTCTCTTCCAGGAGCCGAAGGCCCCCCGCCGGCTGAACAGCGCGATCCCGCACGAGCTGGAGACCATCATCCTCAAGTGCGTCGCCAAGAACCCCGCCGAGCGCTACGCCACCGCCCAGGAACTGGCCGACGACCTGCGGCGCTATCTGGAAGACAAGCCGATCCAGGCCCGCCGCCCCGGTTTGGTCCTTCGGCTGCGCAAGTGGTCGCGCCGGCACAAGGGCCTCGTCGGCGCCGCGGCCGTCGCGCTGGTGCTGATCTCGCTGGGCTCGGCAGTCAGCAGCTTGCTCATCGCGCGGGCCTATCGGGCCGAGGTCCGCGAGCGCAGCCGCGCGGAGCGGCTTCTGGGTCAGGTCCAAGAGGCGTTGGGCCGGGAGCGGAAAGCGGCTCGTGACGCCAAAGAGCAACGGGCGCAGGTCGAGGCCGAGCGGAAGCGCGTGGAAGCCAACGTGCAACTGGCCCTCGATGCCCTGGAACAAATCTACCTGCCGCTGGCCGAGGCGGAGTTCCCGGAGAAGCTCGAACTCAGTCAGCGGGACGTGCAATTCCTGGAGAAAGCGTTGCCCTTCTACGAGCAGCTCGCCGCACAGAAGGCCGACGGCCCACAGATGCAACTGGCCAAAGCGCGCGCTTATCAGCGCGTGGGCAACATCTACCTCAACCTTCGCACGCACCTGGACAAGAAGGACCAGGCGGCTGAAGGAGCCCTGCGGCAGGCCATCGCGCTGTTCCAGAATCTGGCCGACGAGTTTGCCAACGAGCCGGATTACCAGCGCCATCTCGCCCTGAGTTACCGCGACCTGGGCGAGCTTTTCCACGTCAAGCAGCCAAAGCAGGCCGAGGAGGCATTTCGGACGTCGATCGCGATCTACGAAAAGGTCGTCGACGACCTGCATTGGTCGCACCGGCACGAATTGCCGTATGTCCAGAAGCGCCTCGGCGACTGTCTGCGGCGCGAATGGGGAAGGCCGCGGGAGGCCGAGCAGTATTATCGGGCGAGTCTGGCATTTTCCGAGAAACTGCTTGCCGAGTTTCCTCAGGCTCCCCTGCACCGCGAACGCGTGGCCCAGGCGCATTTGGGCCTCGGGGGCGCGCTCTTGGCAACCGGACGGCCGCAGCAGGCCGAAGAGGCCTGCCGCAAGGCCATCGCTGCTTATGAAAAGCTGGTGGCCGACTTTCCCGATGAAAGCAACTAT
>JACOUI010000332.1 GCA_016177915.1 Planctomycetia bacterium | reverse complement strand
GTCCGTCGAAATCGACCCTTCCGGCCGCGGCCAGGACGACGTTCTTGGCCCCGTAGCGCCGGGCGTGATAGTCGCGCATGGCGTCGAGCGACAAGGCGCGGATCGAGCCGTCGGTCCCCAGGACGTTCTTGCCCAGCGGATGGCCGTCGAAATGTTTGGCATCGCAGATTTCGTCGGCGTTGAAGGGCGGCTCGTCGGCGGTCTTCAAGATTTCGTCGAGGATCACGTTCCGCTCCGTCTCAAAGTCGTCCGGCCGCAGCGCGGGCCGCAAGAGGTCCGCCAGCAGCTCCAGCACGGCGTCGGCATAGCGGGGAACGACGACGGCAAAATAGACCGTCGATTCCTTGGAGGTGTAGGCGTTGTGATCGGCCCCCAGCGAGTCGAATCCCCGGTTCACGTCCTCGGCCGAGCGCGTGGCCGAGCCTTTGAACGCCATGTGCTCCAGGAAGTGGCTGACGCCATTGAGCTCGGGCGATTCGTCGCGGGCGCCGGTCTTGACAAAGAAGCCGAGCGCAGAGGTGTGCATCTCGCCGTTGCACTCGGCGATGATTTCCAGGCCGTTGTCGAGTTGGGTTCGGCGGAAGTCCACGGTTAGCTCACAAAATCCAAAAGGGGGGGTGGGCGGCGGGCTGGGGCATAAACATCGTTCCACGCGGGCAAGCCGCGTGGTGACGCACGCACGTTGGCCGCCAAGCCGCGTGACGAGATCATTTCGTGCCGTTTGGTTTGACCTCCAGGGGCGCCGGGCCAATCGTGACCACCGTCAGGTCGTCCGGCGGGTGCTCGGCCAGGTAGCGGTTCACGTCGGCCACGGACAGCCCCGTGATGATCGCCTCGACCTCGGCCAGGGTCCGCACGCGCGCCAGGTAGTAGTAGTCCATGACGATGCTGCCGGAGCGGGCGCGGCTCGACTCCTGCTGCATGACGAGTCCCGACAGGACGCGGGCCTTGAGGCGGTCTAGCTCTTCGCCGTCGATCCCCTGCGGCAGGCGGCGCAGCTCGCGGAGCATGAGGTCGAGCGTCCGCTGGGCGACCTTCGGGCTGGAGGCGCCGTAGCAATAGACGCCGCCGGACTCCCGCGTTGTGAAGTACGACGCGAAGACCGCGTAGCACAGGCCCTCGCGCTCGCGGACGTGCGTGAAGAGCCGCGAGCTCATGCCGCTGCCCAAGACGCCCACGCCCGCCGAGGCCAGAAAATAATCCGGGTGGCTGTAGGGGACGCTGGGGTAGGCGATGCCGATGTGCGTCTGGTTCGAGGCATGGTGCAAATGGCTTTGCCGCGGGCCGCGATTGCCGACGACGACCGGCGCGAGGTCGCGCATCGGCCACTTGCCCAGCAGTTTTTCGACGTGCCGGCAGAGGGCGTCCCAGTCGAACCGCCCGGCCACGCCCAGGATCGTGCCGTTGGGGCGGACGAGCGAGCCGTAGCAGGCGCGGACGTCGTCGAGCGAGATGTTCTCGACCGTCTCGCGCGTGCCGTGGACCGGCCGGCCGTAGGGGTGCGGAAAGTACATCCGCCGCAATTCCTCGATCATCTTCTGCACGGGGTCGTCTTCGACCGCGTCGATGGCGAGCAGGATCGCCTGCCGGCCGGCCTCGAGCTTGTCGGCGGGCAGCCGCGGGCGGAGCAGAACGTCGGCGTACATGTCGAGGGCGGGCAGAAGCTTGTCGGCCAGCGTGGCCCCGCTGAGCGACATGTACGAGCTGTTCACGCCCTCGCCGTGCGCGACACCGAGGTTATCCAGTTCGTTGATAAGCGCAAAACCGTCGCGCTCGCCGGCCCCGCGCATCAGCATGTCGCACGTCAGGTCGCAGACGCCGGCCCGGTCCTCCGGGTCGGTGACGCTGCCGCCCTGCACGAGGAACGTGAACGCGGTCGATTCGAGCGACGCGACCGGCTCGCCGACCAGCACCAGTCCGTTGTCGAACTGGCGCAGGAGGATCGAGGGCGCCACGTCGGGCTTGGCGGAAATCGGCGGTTCGGTGGGGAGCTTGTTCACGTTTCAGTTAGTAACTGTATTCTCGTACTCGTGATCGTACTCGTACTCGAATTGTCATCGTACGGTCGAGTACGAGTACGATTACGAGCACGACCTTGAAAACAACGCACATGCAGCAGTATCGGCGCCATCCTCACGCCTCATACGGCATTAAAATCTCATCCGGCCGAAGGCCCGCGATCGAGGCAAACTTGCCATCCGCAATCGCTTCGCCCAGGCGCGTGGCCGCGCGGAAGAAGCTGTCGCTCGGCCGCTGGCCGTCGAGCTTCTGCCACAGGTGCCGGCACAGGACGTCGGCCGCCTGGTGCAGGATCTCGTCGGCCTGCCGCGCGGCATAGAGGCTCGTGCAGAGGATCACCACGGCCGTTTGCACGCGGCTGGAGATTTCCGAAATGCGGCATTGCCGGTCGGCCAGCTTGAGCTGGTGCTTGCGCATGGCCGCCGAAATCTCAAACGGCGACCGCTGCAGCCATTCGGCCGCCCGCCGCGCGTGCCGTCCCAGCTCGCGCGGCATGACCGGCCAGGACATGTTCGGCCACGATTGCAGCCACTTGCGAAAATACCATTTCGTGTAGTTCCACAGCGGCCCGCGCAGGGCCATTGCGTGTGCGGGGTTGGCGAAGTTGGGCTTCTTGATGCCGGCCTTTTGCAGCGCCTCGCCGATCGGCTGGAAGTAATCGACGCCGTGCTTCTTGACGAGCGACTTGAAGAAGGCCATGCCCAGCATCTCGCCCTCGCCTTCATAGATGCAAGGGGCGAGATACTCGTGGACGTTGTCGCCGAACATGTGGCCGGCCAGGAACGATCGCCCGCCGTGAGTTTTCATGAACAGCTCGATCGCCGCTTCCTTTTGCAGCTCGCTGCCGAAGATTTTGGCGATGACGCATTCCATCTCCCCGCGGTAGCCCCGGTCGAGGAGCGACGCGCACCAATCGACCAAGGCGTCGCAGGCCACGACGAAGCCCGCCAATAGCCCCAGCCGCCGCCGCACCAGCTCGCGCGTGTTGATCGTCGCGCCGTACGTCTTTCGAAACCGCGCCCAGGGAATCATGCTGGCCATCATCAGCCGCATCGCGCCCGCCGCGTTCGCGCACAGCGACACGCGCCCCAGGTTCAGGCCGTGGTACGCGACCGTCAGCCCGTCGCCGCGCGTGGGCCGCAACAGGTTCTCGGCCGGCACGCGGAAATCGCGGAACACAATCCCCTGGTTGTACGCGTGCTTGAGGGCGTGCAGGCCGTACTTTTTGAGCTGGAAGTGCTCGTCTTCCCGCGGCGGCAAGTCGGCGATCAGCACCGCGGGCTTCTTGTCGATCAGGCACACGAGGCCGATCGTCCGGCCGGGGATGACGTTCGTGATGAAGAGCTTTTCGCCGTTGACGACGTAGTCGCTGCCTTCGACCCGCGCCGTCGTGCGCAGGGCCGTCAGGTCGGAGCCGGCGCACGGCTCCGTCAGGGCGAAGGCCGACAGCCGCTCGCCGCTCGCCAGTTTCGGCAGGTATCGCTTCTTCTGCTCGGTCGAGCCGAAGGTCCGCACGGGATCGACCGCGCCGATGCAACCGTGAACCGAGGCCAGGCCGGCGACGGTTGGGTCGGCCATGGCCATGCGCGTGAGGAATTTTGCGAAGCTGTGAAAGGGCGCGCCCGAGCCGCCGTAGGCCTTGTCGACCAACAGGCCCCAATAGCCGACCTTGGCCAGGTCGCCGAACACCGTTTCTGTGATTTTTCGGTCGGGGCCCAGAAGCGTCTTGGCCCGGCGGTGCCGCAGGACGACCTCGATCGAATCGTCCATCACCTTTTTCACGTCCGCCGGCGTCGATTCCTCCTGGCCCGTGAACAGCGCCGGCACGACCTTGGCGTCCCAAATGGCCAGATGCACCGGGCTGTTGGTGGTCTGATATTGCGGAGCAAACAGGTCTTCGACTTGTTCGTCGGCCCGGTCGACGGCGCCCATGCGGCGAGCTTCGTCTTCGCTCTTGCCCCCCAACCGCATCGCCGCTTCGGCGAACGACGTGCCCGATCGCGGCTCGTTTTGCCGGGGACTTTCCGGCGCGCTTTCCGCCGACTTTTCGGTTGGGGGGGCTTGCACGGGTTGTTCCGTCTTCATGGAGCGCTCCTCTGGGCACCTGGCCGCACGAAAGTAGCCCTCACGCTCCGCGTGAGGCAGCGCTTGGGCGCGCGTGGGAATTATAGACTTTGCCGGCCGGAAGGCACACTCCGTTGCCGCCTCCTGCGTAGGACGCGTTGGGAAATGCGTCGCGCAGGACGAAGGAGGCTCGCTGGTCGTGCGCTCGTTTCTCAAGCACGCCGCTCTGCTGGTCGGATCACGCGACGCATTTCCAATCCAATGCGTCCCACAGGTGAGGGGCGCTCCGAAAGGCCGTCAAAACCGAAACATGCGCGTCGCGTCCGCACAACCCGCACGACGCGCAGACTTTCGCCAGGCGGTCAACTCCCCGCCGACGCCGGCCGATCTCGTTCTCTGCGGCTTTGGCGCCGTCCACGCACAACGAGGGGGTAAAATTAGAGGGAGTTAGCGGTCGGGCAACGGAGGGTGCCCTTGCCGGCGGGCGCGTGCCTCGCGGCGAGAAAAACTCGGTCCCAAAACGGCCCTGGCAATGAGGTCATTCTCCGTGACAAAGACAAGCAAGAGCGGTCATGAGTCGGGCGCGGTGATGGATCGTCGGGGCAAGAAGGACAAGGATCGGCGCGGCACGGAGCGGCGCAAGGCGAGCGCCCCGGTCGCCGTCGAACGGCGGCAGCTCGAGCGGCGCGTCAAGGTCCAGCGCCGCCGGCAGATCGACCCCACCACCTGCGAACGCGACTATTCGGACGCCGAAGTCGAGTTCATGAGCGCGATGGACGACTACAAGCGCAAGAGCGGCCGGATGTTCCCCACGTGCAGCGAAATCCTGGAAGTGATTCGCGACCTGGGGTACGAGAAGCGGTCCGGACGTCCCGCGGCGCGGGCGATCCAGACGGCCGCCGACGACCTGCCGGAGACGCCGTTCGACGGCCGCAGGCTGGACGAGTACGAGCTGTAGTAGCCGTCACGCTGCGCGTTGTCTCCCTCCCGCCTTGCGGGGGAGGGTCGGGGGGGTCGGGGTGGGGGGCGCGCGCGAGTGACGGTTGCGGGCGCATTGCCGTCAAGAACGGCAGCCGCTCGGATCGATCAACGGATACTTGGTCCGCGCGGCCCGCTTCGTCTCGCGGAGCGAGACGGCTACGGAAGACGCTCAACCCGACGTTGCCTGCCCGTCCCCCGACGGCTGCCACTCGATGTCCAGCGGCGTCTTGAACTGCCGCTCGAACAGCTCCGCCCGGCGACGCGCGCCCCAGACGTCGACCTCCGGGTATTGCTCGGCCTGCACTTGCAGGAGCAGGCTCCCCGGCGCCTGGCAGAGCGACAGGCCGCGCACCTGCTGCGTGTGGCTGCGATCGAGCCCGCCGGCGAGGCGCAAGATGGCGGCCATCACCCGCACGCGGCGGCGGTCGTCGGACGACAGCCGGCGGTAGTTCTCGTGCTTGTTTTTGGGGAGCGCGCCGCGGTGGTAACGGGCCACGTTGGCGATCACCTCCAGGTCGCGGCTGTCGATGCCCGGCAAATGGGCGTTCAGGATCAAATGGTAACTGTGCTTGTGGTGGTCGTCGTAATCGACGAGATAGCCCACGTCCTGCAATTGCGCGGAGACCTCCAGCAGCTCGCGATCGGACGGGGGGAGGCCGTATTCCGGGGCGAGCTGGTCGTAGAGGCTGGCGGCCAGGGCGGCGACGTGGCGGTCGTGCCGGACGTCGACCCCGCACCGGGCGGCGAAGCGCTCAATCGCCTGCTGCCGGTCGGCCGGCGAGTCCTCCACGAGCGCGCCCAGGAGCGACAGCAGCAGCCCCTGGCGGATCCCGCCCGTGTGCACCTGCAAGTTGTTCACTTTCAGGTGCCGCATGATGCGGTCGATGACGGCCAGGCCGCCCAAAATGATGTCGGCCCGGTCGGGGCTGAGGCCCGGCACGCCGCACCGCGCCTTGAGCGACATTTTTCGCAGCCGGTTGAGGAGCGTCGAGAGTTCCGCCCGCGAAACCTGGCAGCCCTGCAGCGGCAGGTGCGCCTTGCCGCGCTGGGCCAGGACCATCGAGCCGAGGGCCGAGAAAGTGCCGCCCGAGCCGATCAGCACGTGCGGCACGAGCAGCGGCTTGCCCACGAGCTTCCTCACGCGCCGCCCGACGCGCCGCAGCAGCCTGTCAAATTCCCTGGTGCCGAGGCTGTCGCCGATCCGGAAGCGTTCGCTGACGCGGACGGCGCCCAGCGGCAGGCTATAGGTCTCCTCGACGATGTTGCCGCGGCTCAGGATCAGCTCGGCGCTGCCGCCGCCGATATCGACGACGGCGACGCTCTTGCCCTCCAGGTCGAAGCTGCGGGCGACGCTGAAAAACGCCAGGTCCGCTTCCCGGCGCTGCGAGATCACCTCGACCTCCAGACCGACCTCGTCCTGAATCCGCCGGCAGAAGTCGGCGCCGTCGTCGGCCTCGCGGACGGCACAGGTGGCGATGGCCTTGAGCTGCGTGACCTCGAAGCCGGCGGCGATCTGCTTCATGCGCCGCAGGGCGGCCAACGCCCGCTCGACGGCGACCGGGTCCAGCCGGCCCGTTTTCGTCATGCCGCGGCCGAGCCGCACCGTCTCCTTTTCGTCGTCCAGGACGCGGTATTCGCGGGCGCTGGTGGCCTCGGCGATGGTGAGGCGGATGCTGTTGGTGCCGATGTCGATGACGGCCAGCCGCGGCCGCCATTCGGGCGAAAGGAGCGTCTGCCGGTCGGACATCGGGCGCGGGAGGACGAGAGTTCCGTTGGCCTGGCGTCGCTTACGCATGCGCAAGTGTAGAACAGGCCGGCCGGGGACACAAACGGGGCGGCGGCCTGATCGAACAGACCTACGGATTGCGCCGCCGCCGCGATCCGTTCCCCGTCGGCTTCAATTCAAGGTCCGTAATCAAGAGAAGATCGATGATGTTGAGCGTGTCATCAGCTTGCGCCACGACGATCGTGCGGCCGCTTGGCACCGACATGATGAAGTCCCGATGATGAACGGGAATCTCTCGCCCGTCGGCGAGATGGATCACAAACGGGCGAAATGGCTGGGCATTGTACATCTCTCGGAGCTTTTCGATGGTCATACGATGCTCCTGCCTACCCTCGAATCCTCGAATCGAATTATACGACGCCTGGCGCCCTCCTCAACGTCGCATTGTCCGCCAGCGTGAAAACAAAACCGCCCCGGGCGGCGGCCAGGAATGCCGGTCAGAACAACCCTGGCGGCCCGAGGCGGGCGTGTCTTTGCGGTGAATTTCGCGCTACTTGTCTTGCTCCTCATCGTCGGCGACGTTCTCCGCGGTCTGCCGCGCCTCCGGCGGCGGGATGCGGAACGGGTGCAGTCCGTAGGTGTTGATGAAGGTCGTCAGCGAGTCGGTGCGGCGGGCGCGCTCCTCGGCCACGACCAAGGCGTTGCGGAAGCGGCCCAGCGCCAGGTACATCTGGTAATCGGCCGGGATCTTGACGCCCAGGTCGCCGAAGTCGCTGCGGCCGGCGAAGAACCGCTCGGCGGCGGGCGACTGGCGGACCTCGTCGATCCAGCGGCCGTTGGAGGGGGCCGTGGCCGACAGCCGCTCCAAAAGCGCCCGCTGCCGATCCGTGACGAGCTCGATCCGCCCGATCATGACGCGGTTGATGTGCGCTTCTTCGGAGATTGACAGCGGCAGGTAGTGATCGGTCCACTTGCGCGGCACGAGGAAGAAAAGCCTCAGCCCCTCGCTCTGGAAGTAGGCCCGGTTCCAGGTCGAGAGCATCGCCGTGGCTTCGTCTTCGTAAAGGCCGTCGGCCACGAGGGCCTTGTGCATCTCGGCCCGCAGGGCATCTAGGCCCGTCTTCCACTGGCCGGAGTCCATATCGACCTCGGCCAGAAGCTCGGTCGTCTTGGTGCCGGCCGTAATCGCCGGCAGCGCGCGGTAGCGGGTCTCGCCGGGCCGCACGTCGACCAGCCACAGCGCCGGCACCCGGGCCTTCTCGCCCCCATCGAGCGCCTCGTCGAAGTTCCCAAAGATGCGAAGCTGATCGCGGCTCTTGCCGCGCTCGACCCTCAGAGGCGAGCGCTGCTGCCCGATGCCGCGGTAGAAGAGATACCTTTCGCTCTCCCCGCTTTGTGCCGTGACGTTCACCGAGTTGACCTTTCGCGGCGCCAGCCAGACGTGGGCGTCGGTTTCCGGGCCCACGCCCTCCGTGCCGACTTTCAGGTCGTTCCACGACAGCCGGCCAATCGTCTTGGACGAAAGGTCCGAAAAGCGGAAGCCGCCGTCGCGCAGACCGGGCAGGTCGGCGTCGGCCTCCGGATAGAACTCCGTCAGCCAGCCGCCGCGGAAGCGGACGTCGACGTGCAGCGTCATGGGCTGCTCCTGGTGCTTGGGCGGATAGAAGTAGAGCACCGGCGTTTCCAGCCGCATGGTGACGAGCGGGTGCTGCCTGGGGGCGGCCTTCTGGCGGTATTCCCAGTGCGTGGTCGAAAGCACCGCCTGGCTCTGGATGAAGGGCGCCAGGTTGTGGACGAACTTCGGCACCGGCTCGTCGTCGATGTTGATGCCGGTCATCTCCCGGCCGCGGTCGTCTTGCAGGCAAGTAAAGGTGCCCCATTCGTGGACGGTGAGAATGTCGTCGCCGGCGAGGCCGGCCGGCGCGAACAGCCCGGCGACGAGGCCCGCTGCGGCGGCCGCCAGAACGCGCGGCCAGAACGAACGTGTGGTGGACATGGTTGGCTCCTTGGGACGAGGATGACGCCCAGCGCTCCATGAAGAGTATCCGCCGCGGAATAGAAAGACATAATTGTTTATTTCTGATTCCATAGCCTTTATTATTGTTTTAGCCGTCGTGTTCGGCCTCGCCCGCCAATCCCAAACCCAGAATCGAAGATCCAAAATCCCATGGAACCCGTTCACTCGCTCTCCACCGATCAGATCGCCGCCTTCGTCTCGCTCGCGCACGCCGGCAGCCTGCGGGCCGCGGCCGAGTCCTTGCACATCACGGAGCAGGGCGTGCGGAACCGCCTCTTGGCGCTGGAATCGCGCCTGGGAGTCGAGCTGTACCGCAAGAGCCGCGGCATCCGCCGCGTCACGCCGCTCACGCCCCAGGGCCGGCTGCTCCTTCCCAAGGCGATGGCCTTTCTGCACCAGGCCGCCGAGCTGTGCGACCTGTTTGCCACGGGCGACTACGTCCGCGAGGTGAACGTCGTGGCCAGCCAGTACCTGATCGAGTACGTGCTCATCGACGCCGTGCGACGGTTTCACGACGCCCACCCCCTGATCCGCATTCGCTTGAGCGCCCGGACCGAGCAGACGATCGAGGAGACGCTGCTTTCGGACCCGGACGTGGCGCTGGGAGTGGCGGCGCCCTATGAGTCGCTGCCGGACCTGCTCTACACGCACCTGTTTTCGATGCCCTGGAGCGTGATCGCGCCACGGAGGCACGCGCTGGCGCGGCACAAGATGCTCACGCTGGCCGAGCTGGCCGATCAGCCGCTGGTCCTCTACGAGCGCGGCTCGACGGGCCGGCAGCACGTTGTCGAGGCCTTTTCGCGCCTGGGCCTCTCGCCGCGCGTCGAAATGGAAGCCACCAACACCGACCTCATCGTGCGGATGGTCGAGGCCGGCCTGGGCCTGTCGATCGTGCCGCTGATGCCCTCGGGCGTGGTGACGCAGGGCCGCCGCGTGGCGATCCGCAGCCTGGAGGGCCAAATCCGCCCGATCGACTCGGGCATCCTGGTCCGCAAGGGCGAGCCGCTGCCCGCCGCGGCACGGAAGTTCGTGGAGTTCGTGCGGCAGGACTGGCCGGGGGGAGAAGAGCCGAATGCAAAGAGCGCGAAGGCGAATTGAACGGTCTGCTGCACGATCCGCGCCTACGTCGCCTTGAGCCAGATCGGCGCATGTGAGCCGAACAGACGTTCGTGTCCAACAGGAACCTCATTGATCGCTCCACTGCGAGCGCCGTTCCATCTTCCGGGATTGCTGGATCTCGTCCATGATCTTGTCCCATTCTTCATAGTCCGCCAACGCGCCCGCGGTGCGCAAAAAACCCTCGCCCGGTTTTCGATCTTTGGGCAGGAGGCGCCGCACGACAATCTCGACCTCCTGACCATCGGAGATCCCCGCGTCGTCACGCAATTCAATTGTTTTCCCGTGGACAACGCCACGAAGGACTCGATTGGTCATCTCCGTCTCCTGAGGGTGCCTGCGATTCTGCGATATTCGGTCGAAACGCATTGAGCGCAGTGATTTTTTGTGTTGATCGAAGTAATTCTATGCCAAAAGCTGCCTCTGCACCTTCGCGTTCCCCTCCGGCCCGATCAGCCGCTGCTGCAGGCCCTGGTACGGATACGTGAAGCGGAGCGGATCCAGGCCCAGCAGGTGCAGGATCGTCGCCTGCAGGTCGTGTACCGAAGTCTTGCCTTCGGTGATGAAGTAGCCCAGCTCGTCCGTCGCGCCGTAGACCATGCCCGGCTTGATGCCTCCGCCGGCCAGGAAGATCGTGAAGCAGTGCGGGTGATGATCGCGGCCCAGGAACTTGGAGCCGCCGCGGGCCTCGTTCATCGAGGTGCGGCCGAACTCGCCGCCCCAGATGACCAGCGTCTCATCGAGAAGGCCGCGCTGCTTGAGGTCGCGAATCAAGGCCGCGACGGGCCGATCGACCTCTTTGCACTTGTTCGGCAAGTGCTGGACGATGTCGTCGCCGGCGCCGGTGCCGTGGGTGTCCCAGCCCCAGTCGAAAAGCTGCACGTAGCGCACTCCCCGCTCGACGAGCCGCCGCGCGAGCAAGCAGTTGTTGGCAAAACTCGCCCCGCCCGGCGACGCCCCGTACGTCTCGATCGTCTCCTTCGTTTCCCGGCCAATGTCCATCACGTCGGGCACCGAGACCTGCATGCGGTAGGCCAGCTCGTACTGGCCGATGCGGGCGATCGTCTCGGGGTCGCCAATCTCCGCAAGCTCGAACTCGTTGAGCTTCTTGAGGGCGTCGAGGCTGCGGCGGCGGACGTCGCGGTCCATGCCGGCGGGGTTGTTGACGTACAGGATCGGGTCGCCGGTCGTGCGGCACTGCACCCCCTGGTAGACCGACGGCAAAAAGCCGCTCGACCAGAGCGCCTTGCCGCCCGTCGGGTCCGTGCCGCCGCTGATCATGACGACGAAGCCGGGCAAGTCCTGGCTTTCGGCGCCCAGGCCGTAGGTGATCCAGGAGCCCATGGCCGCCCCGCCGGCGCGCGGCGAGCCGGTGTAGATGAAAAGCTCCGCTGGGGCGTGGTTGAACTGATCGGTGTGCATCGACTTGACGACGGCCAGGTCGTCGACGATGCCGGCGATGTTCGGCAACAGCTCGCTGACCCAGGTCCCGCTCCGGCCGTGCTGCGCGAACTTGTAGGGCGTGCCCAGGAGCTTGGGGTGCCCCTTGATGAAGGGGAACCGCTGGTTCTTGAGGAATTCCTCGGGGCAGGGCTGCATGTTCAGCTCGACGAGCTTGGGCTTAAAGTCGAAAAGCTCGTGCTGCGGCGGCGAGCCGGACATGTGCAGGTAGATGACGTTCCGCGCTTTGGGGCGGACGTGGGGCGGGCGGGCCTCGTTGGGGTTCGCGCCGGGATCGGCTTCGGCGGCGCGGCCCTCGGACAACAGCGAACCAAGGGCGATCGCGCCCAGCGCGGCGCTGGACTGGCTGAGGAAATGCCGGCGCGTGACGGCGCGGGCGAGCTCTAGTCGCAGGTCCATGGCGAAAACCTCTGGTTGTCGCGGATTCTCGCGGGCGATCCCTGTCCTTTCAGGATACCGGGCGGGGTGATAGCGGTCAAAGCGAGGCGCGGCCAGCGCGGGGGGACGGCCGCAGAGACTTGAAATCGGCGCGCGACGAGACAGGGACGGGACAGGGACGAAGCAGGGACGGGATAGGGACGAAGCAGGGACGGGATAGGGACGAGACAGGCACGAAGCAGGTGCGTGAGGGCGTCGGGAAATCGTTTCTTGCTGCCGGTTGTGGTCGGGCGATCGGCAGGGGCCACATATTGTGGGGGAGCGCTCTTGGGACGCGGCTGGGAAAAAATTTCTTGGGTCGCGGCCGCTTTCATCCCCCCCTTCCGAAGGGGGGGCAAGGGGGGGTAGGCGCGGAAGTCGTTTCCCGCGCGACCGCGCTGGAAGCGCGATGGCGAAGATAGGGCGAAGGGAAAAACACGGGGAGCCTGAGCGTAGAGTTTGCAGGGACCGACGAGTCGGGACGCGGTCGTCGCCGTTTTGGGATCGTCGCTGTTTCGATTGACGGGGAAAAGCTGGTCAGGCGTCAAGAGTATTTTGGATCTTTTTTGGTCCTGAAATGCCGTGCTGGACCCACGGTTTGGGGCGAAAAGCGCCGAATAGGGGTGCAATTGGGCGCATCCGGGACGCAAATGGTGCGCAAAACGTCACCCAAGTGCGCTCAAAGAACGCAATGGAGCGCGGTTATTCCGGCAGCCTGGCGATCGGGCCGTCGGCGTTCCGCCGGAGTGCTCGCGGACGGCTGACGGGGGTTATTCGGCGATTTGGGAGAGCAAGGGCCGGGCGGCTCGCCGGCGGAGGCGGATCGAGGGTCCGAGCCGCAAGAGCCTGGCCGACGGGCACCGGCAAGATGCCTGGCACCCGGCGGGTCAATCAAGGGGGAAACGGTTCCCGCCAGCTTTTCTTCCCCTTTCTTCCCCCAGCCGCAAATTCACAGAAACCCCCAAAAGACCCCGCCTTGCGTCGGCGCGTTTAGAGGTTGGCGCCAAAAATACAGTTCGGCGTTTTGCGCCTTTAGCGTCAGCGGACCGAAAAGCCGCTCGAGATTCGCACGGGCGCTGGCAATCAGATCGTCATATGTGAAAATCCGGAGCTTGGGATACTGCCGCTGAAGCGTGACAAGCTTCTCGCGGTCTGACTGGGAAAGCGATGCGGACCTGCCAATTACGACGTACGAGCGCGGATCTGTAGAAATCCCAACCAGGCCGAGCTCCTCTTCTACCTTTTGCCTGTTATTCGCGATGTATTGAATCCAGTCTGCGATTTGGTTGATGGCGTGGGTCAACTCTGCACGCTGCTGCCCATTCCTGCAGAACAGTTTCCGGATCGGAGCTTCGATTTCCACAAGCAAATAGTCGTTGTGAGGTTCGCGAAACACGAAGTCGCTAATTGTGTGTCCAAATTTCAATTTCGACCAGTGACCATTGTTGGTCGGACACACAAGTTCGGGATGGCGCTTTAAGAACTGATGAACTGGCTCCTCGGGTCCAGCGAGGAGTGTGTCGAACTGTTCGAGCAACGCGGCGTACTTTTTCCTTGATGCACCGCGGTTGTCGAGGCCGGTTAGCATCAAGGTTGTTAGATTCCGTTGAGCAATTGTGGCAAGCAGGTCGCCCTCCGCCCATGTCGCCGCATACTCTGGTTTCCAGTATTCGTCGCCAAGCAGCGGGTAGATTTCGATCGTTTCCCAGCCAACCTTCAGCTTCACGCGAGCATGTGCGATGAATCGGTCGACATCGCGTTCGACTGCTTTGCGCGGCAAGTCACAGGGTACAACTACACCATGCAGTTGGATGTCGAGCTCATTCTCAACGGCGACGAGGCAAATCGGACGCGCAGGTGGCGGAGGGATCTGAAAGCCACCCGGAAGTTGGGTCGTCCCGTAAATAACGGGACGTAACGTCAGAGACTCTTGCGGCGCGCCGGCGGGTCCTTGCTTCGTCAAAGTGACTCTCGGACCTCCGTTGCCGGGAACGTACGCGGCCGGGTCCGTGGGGAAGTGGATTAGTTGTTCCGAGAATTGCGGTGCCACGTTTGCGAGGCTCTCGTTTGAGTGCGCACATCGCACCTTGGCCTCGGATTGCAGCGCCGCGTCGTGGCGCACTAGGATGCCGTCGTGTCTTAGCGCGGGGTTCAACTGGAATTTTTCTGCCCGATTTTGTGTAAGGCTCCCTTCGGTACCTTCGCTTTCCTCCCACCCCCGGAAAAGAGAAGAGGGTAGGGGGTCCAGGGGGAGGGGACTCGTCCCCCTGGTCG
>JACOUI010000381.1 GCA_016177915.1 Planctomycetia bacterium | reverse complement strand
GCGGGCGCAGCGGCGAGCGCTCGGCCGCGGCGCGGTCGATTCGTTGCTTCGCATTGTACCTGCTTCATCTCGTTCGTTCTTGGCCTGGGGCCGGTGAAAGGTGAAGGGAGCGGGGCGCCACGGCCATCCGCAGCCGCGGCTCTTGCGGCGGGCGGTTTCCCGCGCCGCCTCGTCGGTCTCAACACCGCAGCACGCGGCACAGCCGGAAAAATACAGGCAAGTGCGGGTTCCAATGCAAGACGCGAAATACGATCCGCCGCGCCTGCCGCACGATCTGACAGGGAATCTTCACCATCGCGTGTGCCGGTCGATCGCCGCGGCGAGCCCGACCTTGTGGGCCAGGCGATGAAACGCGCCGATGCCGCCGCAGACGAGGCCGCGCGTCTTGTCGCTGAGCTCGTACTTCACTCCGGCCGAGGAGAGCACGGGGCCGTCGAACGGTTGCGAGCCGTGCTTCATCTCCCCGATTCCGCGTGCCAACCGAATTTCGATGCTGCGCTTGCGAAGGGCCAGCCGCTGTGCAATGCTAGGGTTCACTCGAAATCCTCCGTGCTCGTGGTCTTGAGTTTTGCTTACAACTCTCAGACGCCCGAGAACGCCGAAGATTTCGAGTTTTTTCGTGAACACTCTCAGCGAGCCGCACGGGGCTCGCTTGGTTAAGGGTTAGTGTGCGACGACATTCGCTACTTCGCGCGCATCTTGAGCGTCAGCTTCTCGCCGCCGCGCAGCACCGTCAGGCTCATCTGGCTGCCGGCCTTGTGCTCCGCCAGAACGCGGGCGATAAAGGCCGATTCGGTCGCGGGCACAGGCTCGCCGTCGCACTCGACGATCACGTCGTTTTGACGGAAGCCGGCGTTCTTGCCTTCGGCGTGGTCGCCGTACTGGCCCACGTGCTTGACCAGGAGGGCCGGCTCGCCGTCGGCCAGGCCGAGCTTTTGGCGCTGTTCGGCCAGGAGCGTTTCGAGCAGCAGCCCGCCGGTGGCCATGCGGCGCAGGTCCCAGGTCGTGGTTCGCCAGGCGAGGTCGCTGCGCTGCCGCCAGCCGTCGGCCAAGGCGATGCGGAGGCGCTTCTTCTGGCCGGCGCGGAGGATTTCGGCGTCGAGCGCTCCCTTGGCGGGCGCATTGTGCAGCACCCATTGCACGTCGGCGATGGACACGATCGGCTGGCCCTGGAGCGTGGCGATCTCGTCGCCCGGCTCAAAGCCCGCGGCCCAGGCGGCCGAGCCTTCGCGAACGTCGGCGGCCGTCGCCCTCTTTTTGACGTCGAGGGCAAGGCCCAGGACGTCCGGCATCGGCCAGGGATAAAGCACGTCGTCGGGAAACGGCTTCTGCGCGGAGCGAAGCTCCTTCCGCTCGGCGTCCATGATCTGGTGGCAGTGCATGCAGCTTTGCACGACCTTGCCCGGGTAGTCGAGCGTCGGCTGGTATTTGGCCAGCTCCGTGAATTCCTCGGGCCGCTTCCGCGCGACGGGAACCGGCTGTTTGCCTTTCAGGCTGGCCTTGTTGGCGGGATAGTTTTTGTGGAGCGCGAGGGCGGCCTCCATCGCTTCGCGCAGGCCTTCGAGCGAGATGGCTTCGCCATCCTTGTCGCGGCCGGCGCGGCTGCCGTAGCGGCCGTAGATCGTGCCGTCGGCGTTCATGAAGAAGACCGCGAAGGTCAGGTCGTAGTCGAACTGGAAGAGCGACAGGTCCATCGCGTTCGCCTGCACGATGCGGACGCAGACGAACTGGTCCATCGCGCCCGCCACTTGCTGGTCGCGACGAGCAAACTGCTCGTCAAACTCATGGCAGGACTCTCAGGGGATGCAGCGGAAGACGACCAAGAGCGGCTTGGACTGCTCCTTGGCCAGGGCGATGGCTTTGGGGAGGTCGTTATAGACCCAGTGCTCGTCGTCGGCGAAGTTTTCGCGGTCGGCGCGGACTTTCGTCTCGCGGGGCTGCGCGGCCAGCGCGCCGGCCAGGGCGAGCGAGAAAAGCGCGGCCGCCAGGAATCGGGTTGTCATCGTTCTGCTCCGGTGAAACACGTGGAAAAAAGTCGTTACGAGGCACTGGCAGATTCTATCTTTAGCCCAAGTTAGAGACTTTCGAAACAAAATCAACTTTTTTCAGTCCAAAATCGATCATAAACCCAATGGCGATGGCGTTGTCATCGCCAATTCGGCGTGTAGTGAAGACCTTCTTGCTTGCATTTTACCCCGTCCGTGAGATCCTTCCCTCCACCCGAGTGAAGGATCGATCACCAACGGGGGCGTCTTCGGCTCGCTGCTTTCGACCCCGATCGTCAACCCGCCGCAGAGCGGCGTCTTGGGGATGCACGCCATCCAGGAGCGGCCCGTCGCGCGCGAAGGCCAGGTCGTGATCCGGCCGATGATGTACGTCGCCCTGACCTACGACCACCGCGTCGTGGACGGCCGCGAGGCGGTGATGTTTCTGCGGCGGGTGAAGGAGGCGATCGAGGAACCGTCGCGGATGTTGATGGAGGTTTAGTTACAGTCTGTCGGAAAAAGGGCGATTTTCGGGCAGGTGACTCGTAGGATTCAGTGGCGGCTCGCTGTCGGTCATGGCGAAATGACCGGCTGGCACACGAATCGATGCGGTTTC
>JACOUI010000380.1 GCA_016177915.1 Planctomycetia bacterium | reverse complement strand
AGGAGTACGATTACGAGTACGAGTAGGATGAAGAAACCGCGGGCCACGGCCTTCGGAGTGCCGCACGCGCGTCGGTGGAAAGGCGATTGGAAGCTCGCGGACCGCCGTCACGGGGCGCCGGGCGCCGCATTGACGCGCTTGCGCAGCCGCCGGAAAAAGGCTCCGTCTGGCCGGCGACCGGCAGCGTCGCCTGGCTCTTCCTGCTCGGCTTCTTGCTGCCGGCCTACACGATCACCGGCTTCGACGCCTCGGCCCACACCGCCGAAGAAACGATCTCCGCCGCCCGCAACGCCCCCCGCGAAATCGTGCAGAGCGTGCTCGTCTCCGGCGTGTTCGGCTGGGCCATGCTGATCGCCATCGTGCTCGCCGTCCCCGACGTCCAGCAAGCCGCCACCAAAGGCGACGGCGCCTTCTTCTTCATCCTCCGCGCCGTGCTCCCCGCGGCCTGGGGAAAAATCCTCTGCGGCGCGATCGCCCTGGCGCAATACCTCTGCGGCCTGGCGACCGTCACCTCCGCCTCGCGGATGGCCTACGCCTTCGCTCGCTCCCCTTCTGGCCGCGGCTCAGGCGCGTCAGCCCGCGCTTCCGCACGCCGGCCGCGGCCATCTGGACGGTCGCGGCGGCGGCCGTGCTCTTCACCGTCTACACGCCCGTCTACTCGACGATCACGGTCGTCTGCACGATCTTCCTCTACATCTCCTACGTGCTGCCGGCGGCGATCGGGTTTTTCGCCTACGGCCGCTGGTGAACGCGGCGCGGGCCCTGGCACATCGGCCGGTTCTATCGGCCGGCGGCGATCGTGAGCGTGCTGGGCTGCCTGGGCCTGGTCGTGATCGGCATGCAGCCGCCGAACGACAAGGCGATCTACGTCGTCGTCGGCTCGATCGCCGCACTGGCGGCCGGGTGGTGGCTCTTCGCCCGCCACCACTTCCCCGGCCCGCCGCCAGCGGTGCTGACGCTGAACGAGGATGCGCGAAACGACGGCTGACGCGCCTCCCCGCCGACCTCGCGTCGGTGGAAACGTGATTGACGGCTACGCGAGGGCACCGCCCCATTTTGTCGTCGACGTACCCAACCCCCCATAAAGCTGCGGGGCGTCTAGCCTCCAATCGCCGGACCACCGACGCGAGGTCGGTGGAGACGTGAGATCACGCTACTCCACGAACACAAATTCCTTCACGTTGAAAATCACGTGGCACAAATCGACCCACAGCCGCACGTCGTCGCGCCTTTCGCCTGATAGACCCAGCTCCGCCGCCTGGTTCTCCAAAAACGACATCGCCGATTGCACTTCCTCGTCGCTCGGCGGCCGCGACAGCGCCGTCTCGTAAAGCCACGCGATCCGCTCCCGCCGCGATGCCTCCCCGCGCGACAGCACGCGCCGCGCAAAAACCTGCGACTGCTCGACCACGAAGGGGTCGTTCATCAGAATCAGCGCCTGCGCCGGCACGTTCGAGACGTTCCGCCGCCCCATCATCGTGAACGGGATCGGCGCGTCGAAGGCCAGCATCATCGGCGAGAGAAAATTCCGCCGCACGGCCTGGTACACGCTCCGCCGGCCCGCGCCGTCCAGCGGCCCGCTCGCCGCCGGCCGCCCGCGCCCCTGCATGAACTCCGTCAAGTAGACCGGCACGCTCGGGCCGTACATCTTCGTGTCGAGGCGCCCGGACGTCGCCAGGATCGAGTCGCGGATCGCCTCGGCCTCCAGCCGCCTGACGCGCATGCGGTGTAACAGCAGGTTCGCCGGGTCGATCTCTTCCGCCCGCAGCGCCGCCGCGCTTCCGCCCTCGACGCGGCTGGCCATCTGGTACGTCGAGCTGAGCACGATCGAGCGGATCAGCCGCTTCAGCGACCAGCCGTCCCGCACGAAATGGTTGGATAGATAATCGAGCAGCTCCGGGTGCGTCGGCCGCTCGCCCAGCACGCCGAGATTATCCACGGAGGCGACGATTCCCCGGCCCGTCAGGTGCTGCCACGCGCGGTTGACGGCCGTTCGCGCCACAAAGGGATTGACCTTGGGATCGACGATCTGCCGCGCCAGCTCGAGCCGGCCGCTGCCCTGCGCCACGGAAAGCGGCTGCGGCCCGGCCAGGGCCTCCAAGAACCGCCGCGGCACGACGTCGCCTTCCGTCTTGTGATTTCCGCGGATCAAAAGGTGCTCATCGCGCCCCGTTCCCTCCCACATCGCCGGGGCGGTGCGCGATGGGAACATCGCCTTCGCCGCGAGCGATTCGACCGCCGCCGTATAGCGTCTAAGAGTTTCCTGGATGGCCGGCGCATCGCCGCTCGTGTGCCGAACAAGGATTTGCACAAACGGCACGTCGCCCGCGCGTGACCCTTTCGCCCCTGCACCCCCCGCGAGACTCTCCGCAGCGCCGGCAAACAACCGTTGATATGCGTCGGCGACGCCGCGCAGATCGGTCGCGCCGGCCAGCGCAATGCCAAGGCTCGAATCACGCGCCGCCAGCACGTCGCCCGGCGGCGCGTCCGCCTGCACGACCATCAGGACCGCCAGGTCCTCGTCCCCCTTGGCCGTGAACTCGACGTGCGCCCGCTGGCCCGGGTACGCCGACACGTCATGCCGAATCCAGCGGACCCCGCCGCTGTCCCCGCCAACCCCCCCTGGCCCCCCCTTCGGAAGGGGGGGAGCGGCGGGCTCCGCGTTCCACTCGATTGCAAACGACCCGTGCAGCGGCCCGTTCTGCAGGTAGTGCGAATTGATCGAGGCATACGCCCGCCCCGCCCCCTGCACGAGGTAATAAAGCGACCCGCGCTCGATCGTAAACGACGGCGTCTTGATCGACCGGCCCGGCCGCAGCCAGCTTTCCTGCCTTCCCGGATCGACCTGCGTGCCCGGCGAAACGCCCACGGGCTTCCAGAACGGATCGCGGCGGGCCGCGCCGAACGTCGCCACTTCGACCGGCCACGATCCCTCGCCGAGCAGCAGCTCGCCCGCCGCAACGGGACCCGTGCCGAACGTCGGCCCATCCGGCAAAAACACCGTCGTCGATGGACTCCCATAATCGGCAATGACCGATGCGCCGGCCAGCGCCGTCTCCGCTGCCTTCCGCCTCTCTTCCCACCCCCGGCGCAGCGGCTCGAGCGTCTTGGCAATATCGCCGGCTGTCTCCGTCTTCTCCGCGCGGCAAACGACCGACCAGGCGTGCAAGACGTCGTCGGGCTTGTCCTTGGCCGCATCGACCTCCGCCACCCACCGCGCCAGCGCCGCGGCATCCAGCCCGCGCTCCTTCGCCAGCCGATCGACCTTCTCGCGGAACTCGGCCGCGAACTGCCGCGTGTGCCCGCCGCCGGGCGGATTCTTGTCCGGCTCGTCGTACTGCGGACCCAGCCGGATCGCCTCGCGCGCCGCCAACAAGTAATCCGCCAGCCGCTTCAACACTTCCCGATGCTGCTCTTCGATTGCCTTCCCAATCTCCTCCTGCGCCGTGCGCCGTGCCGCCTCCAGCTCCTGCACAATTTCCTCGTCGCGCTCGATCGCCGCAAACCGCGCCTGCCGGTAGGACGAACTCTCCAAGAACCCAAACAGCGCGTAGTAGTCCTTCTGCGCAATGGCGTCGAACTTGTGGTCGTGGCAGCGGGCGCAGCCGACCGTCAGCCCCAGGAACGCCTTGCTGAAGACGTCCACCATATTGTCCATCCGCTCGACTTCATCCAGCCGCACGTCCACCGGCGAATGCACCCCCTCGCCCAAAAACCAAAAACCCGTCCCCAGGATCGACTCGTTAAAACCCTCTTCCGCGTTCAACCGCGGCGGCTGCAAAAGGTCGCCGGCCACGTGCTCGACAACGAACTGGTCGTAGGGCACGTCGGCGTTGAGCGCCCGGATCACGTAATCGCGGTACTCCCAGGCGTTGGGGATGTTGTAGTCGAACTCGTGCCCGCGCGACTCGGCATACCGCACCAGGTCCAAAAAGTGCCGCCCCCACCGCTCGCCAAAGCGCGGCGAGGCCAGCAGCCGATCGACGAGAATTGGGACCGCCTCGGGCCGCTCGTCGTCGACGAACTGCCTGACCTCCTCGGGCGACGGCGGCAGGCCGACCAGGTCGAAGTACAGCCGGCGGATGAGCGTCCGCCGATCGGCCGGCGGCGCAGGCGAAAGGTCCGCGGCCTCTAGCTTTGCCAGAATGAACCGGTCGATATCCGACCTCGGCCACGCCCTGTTTTTCACCTCCGGCGGCTGCGGCTGGCCGATCGGCTGGAACGACCAGTGCTTCTTGCGCTCGGCCAGGTTGAAGACCTTTTCCGGCTGCCAGTCGGCCGGTTTGTCGCCAGCCGGCCAGGGGGCGCCGATTTTCACCCACTGCGTCAGGGCCGCGATCTGCTCCGGCGGCAGCTTGCCGTCCGGCGGCATCTTGTAGGTCTCGCCGTAGTTGATCGCGTCGACGAGAAACCCCTCCTCGGGCTTTCCCGGCACGATCGCCGGCCCGGAGTCGCCGCCTTTGAGCATCGTGGCGCGGGCATCGAGCCGCAGGTGCGCTTCTTGCTTCGTCGGCCCGTGGCACTTGAAGCACCGCGCGGCCAGCACCGGGCGGACTTTTTTCTCGAAGAACTCAATGTCCTCCGGCTTGGGGTCGGCGGCGCGAGCGGAAAGCGCGCATAACGAGGCCACAGCGAGCAGGATCGCCGGCAACGATCGCGTCGTTCGGCCGATCGATTTTGGCATGGGCGCAGATTCGTTGTGTGCCACGTCGCAGCGAAGCATTAACTACTTTAGATGCGTCGCGCAGGCTTGTCACGCCCACTAGCAGCGCCAACGATGCGACGGCACGGCGGCTAGTTCGCCCTTTCCAGCACCGCCGTCACCGGATAATGGTCCGAGGGATAGCGCCCCTCGAACTCCCGCCGCTCGATGGCGGACTCCTTCGTTTTCCAGTCCGCCGTGTGCAAAATCCAGTCGATTCTCGCGCCGCGCTTGACGCCCGTGAAGCCGTGGAACGTGGCCTCGTCCTGGCCGCGCTCGGGATGCGCCCGGCGAAAGCTGTCGGTGAGCTTCGGCGCGGCGTCGTCCTTGCCCACCAGAATGCTGTGTGGCTTGTCGTCTTCGGCGCAGTTGAAGTCGCCGGTGACGATCACGCTCGCCTTCGCGCCCAGCGCGTCGATGCGCTTTCGCAATAGCTCCGCGCCTCGCCGCCGGGCCTCGCGGCCGCGGTGATCGAAGTGCGTGTTGAAAAAGTGCAGCTCCGCGTTCCTCTTTTTCTCCTTCAGCTTGACCCACGTGACGACGCGCGGCAGCGAGCTGTCCCAGCTCTTTGAGCCAGGCTTGTCCGGCGTCTGGCTGAGCCAGAAAGTCCCGCCGTCGAGTTTTTCGAATCGTTCTGTCTTGTAAAAGACCGACGAGAACTCGCCTTCGCTCTTCCCGTCGTCGCGGCCGACGCCCAGCGTTTCGTAACCCTTGAGCTTCTCCGCCAGGTAATCGATCTGAAAGTCGAGCGCTTCCTGCACGCCCAACAGGTCCGGACCAAAGTCGGCGATCGTCCGCACGACCATCTCCCGCCGCTTCGTCCAGGCGTTGTCGCCGTCGGGCGCGGTGCCGTAGCGGATGTTGAACGACATCACGCGCAGCTCGCCGGCCTTGGGCGCCTTTGGCTCGGCGGACATAAGCGCCGGCATCGGCAAGAGCGCCGCTAGCAGCGCCAGCCACGTGCCGGAGAAAAGGCGATTCCAGACGTCGAGGAGTTTCATTGGCAGTGGCCTCGTGCAGTGGCCCCGTGCGGTGGCCCCGTGCGGTGGCCCCGTGCGGTGGCCCCGT
>JACOUI010000379.1 GCA_016177915.1 Planctomycetia bacterium | reverse complement strand
GCGACTCCAGGGCATGAAAGCAATACGACTCCAGGCCGCCGTAGCCGTTCAGGATCGCCGCTTCGACGTTGGCGCCCAGCGGCAGCGACTGCTCGGGCGACCGCCAGGCGACGGGCAGCGACGAGCCGGCCATGAACGGGATTTTGAGCTTCCTGGCCGTGTCGTACATGTGCTTGGCGTCGTCCCAGTTGTAGGCCAGGTGCTTGTCGCTAAAGACGGGGACGATCTTCCCGTGCTTTTCCAGGGCGGCCACGATCGCGTCAAAAAACCGCCGCCGCGGGTACATGTGCTGCTTGGTGTCGGGCGTATAGGGATAATTGCCGTGCTCGCCGATGCTGATGACGCCCGCCACGGCGACGCCCTTGCCGCCCAGCGTGATCGCCTCTTCGATCGATTTGGCCAGTAGGAACCCGTGCTTTTTGGCAAGGTCGCGGCTCATGTCGCTTTCGGGGAACTGGTCGATGTAGATCGAGGCCACGCGGAGGTCCGGCCCGCGGCCGCCGTCCTGGGCGTAGCCTTCCAGGATTTTCCCGGCGATGACGTCGGCGTGGGAGTTCTTGCGGTACTCGGTGGCGACGATGGCGACGGGGAGCTTTTCGCGATTGGTTTTTTCCGCTTTCTCCTGGGCCAAGGCGGATCGCGGCAGCCAGGCTGCGGCGCCGGCGGCGACGGAGGTGGCGAGAAAGTCACGACGGGTGAGCTGAGACATCGTGAAGGGCCTCCAACTCCGCGCGAACAAATGAGAATCAGGCCGCAACAGGGTTCAACACCGACCGGCCCACGAAGCGCACGTCCGCTCGCGGCACTTTCTCAAGCACCGGGGCCGGCTCGCCGGCGCGCTGGGCGGCCTGGCGCGCCTCGTCCAGCGTGCGCCCGCTCGACGATGATCTTCGTTTCCTTGCTGTCCCAGGCGATCCAGAGCCCGGCGTATTCCTGCGAGATGACGACGTGCGATGTTTTTGCTGACTTGGGCACTTTGACGCTCCGCCTTGCGAACTTGATGGAGTAAACGAAGCGCAATCACGGTCGGCCGCCTCATTGTACCGCGCTCCAGCCCCCTCCGACCTCCAGCCTCTAGCCTCTAGCCTCTAGCCTCTTCCCCCTCCTCCCCGATCGGCGTCGCGCCCGGCGGCGGCGTCCCCTTGCCCGCCCGGACGTAGGCCGTGCGGCCTTTCGCATATTCGCTGGCCGTGATGTCGTCCGGCGGGATTTCGCCGCTGGCCGAGGCAAGATCGAAATAGCGCTGCAAAAACGGCCGGCACCAGCCGCAGCCCGTCCCCGCTCCGTAGCACTCCGCGATCTGGCTCACCCGCTGCGGCTTCGTGACGCGGATGAAGTTGATCACCTTCCGCTTGGTGACGTGGAAGCAGAGGCAGAGTTCGTCGTCGGGCTGCATGCGATGGTTGCTCCATCACTATCATACCGCGCCGCGGCTTACGTCATCAGCCAGCCCGTGCGGCGCTGGTAGGCGAAGAGGCCAAAGCCGACGATGTCGTGCAGGATGTGCAGGATCACGACGACCGCCAGCGAGCCGGACAGGACGTACACGCTGCCGAGCAAAACGCCCTCCCAAATGGCCCAGAAGTTGAACGGCAGAAACGGCCGCCGCGGGATGACGTGGGCCGCACCGAAGGTGATGGCCGCGGCGGCGACCGCGGCCGGGGCGGGCCACTGGGCCGTCGTTTGCAGCCACTCCAAGAGCACGCCGCGAAACAAAAGCTCCTCGCCGCCGGCCTGTAGCCCCGCGGCGACGATCTCCGGCGCACGCTGCGTGCGGAAGAACTCGACGAACGCGCGATACCTGGCCATGTACGGCTTGCCGAACAGGGCGCGAAACGACAGTTGCAAGACGCCGTCGCTGGCCGCCACGACAAGCACCGCCAGCCCCAGGTCGCGCCACTGGGCTGCCTCGAACGTCCACGACCACTTCAGCTCCAGCGCAGCCTTGAGCCCCGACGCCGCCGCGACGAGCACGAGCAGCGTCGGCAGCGCGGTGGTGAGCCGGCGCTTCGTGGCGTTGAGCATGGGGTGAGGAATCGCTTGCGATGTGGTGCACCGGACGACAGCCTACTTTTCGCCGCGCGTCGAGGCAAACTTGAGGAGCGTGATGCTGAACCGAAACGGCAAGCCGGCTGGAGCCGGCTGGAAATCAGTTTCTAATGCTCCGCCCTCCACCGGCTGAAGCCGGCGGCAAACGACGATGCCGGCTGAAGCCGGCAAGGCCTGTGCGGTCAATGAACGGGAATTACCTTGGCTCCATGCCAAGCGGCAAAGACACAAGTACAATGGCAACGTCCGAATCTCGTTCCTGGGTAAAGCGGATGAACGCATCGCGAAAAACGCGCTACGCCGCCGCCCTCGACTTCGCCCAGCGGCAAGTCGCCGCCACGATCGACCGCACGCCCGATTACTTTCCCATCTACACCGCCGCCGGAAAGTGGTTTCACCAGGGCGAGCTGTGGACCGATTGGACCGGCGGGTTTTTTGCCGGCATGATGTGGAAGTTCTTTCAGCGGACGGGCGACGCGGCGTGGCGCGAGCGGGCCGAGCATTATTCCAAGCTGCTTGAGCACCGGCGGCACGACCGGAACGTCCACGACCTGGGCTTCATCTTCCTCAACACCTATCGCCCCTGGTTCGACCTCACCGGCCGGCGGGAATTGCTCGATGTGCTCATTCAGGCCGGGCGGACGCTGGCGATGCGGTTCATGGAGAAGGGGCAATACTTGCGGTCGTTTGTCGCGCCGGAGTCGCTGTTCATCGACATCATGATGAACGTGCCGCTCATTTTTTACGCGGCCCATCACGCAGGCGACGACCATTTGCGGCGGATTGCCACGGCCCATTGCCGCACGACGCGGAAACGCCTCGTGCGCGGCGACGGCTCGACGGCGCATGAGGGCATCTTCGACCTGACGACCGGCGAGTTTTTGCGGCAGACGACGCACCAGGGGCTTAGGAACGACAGCTCCTGGGCACGCGGGCTGGCCTGGTCGATGTACGGTTTCAGCCAGGTGTACGGGCTGACCGGCTGGGACGAGGCCCTGGCGACGGCCGAGCTGAACGCGGATTTCTTGCTGCGGCGATTGCCGGAAGACAAAGTTCCCTGGTGGGACTTCGACGCCGACACGTCGCAGCCGCCACCCTGGGGAGCCCAGAAAGACAGCTCGGCCGGGGCGATTTTCGCCAGCGGCCTCTTGGATTTGGCGCGGCAGACGGCGTCGCGCGAGCGCGCCGAGGAATACCACAACACGGCGCTGGCGATGCTCGATGCGCTGGCCGGTCCGGAGTATCTGGCA
Source organism: Planctomycetia bacterium (assembly GCA_016177915.1). GTDB lineage: Bacteria > Planctomycetota > Planctomycetia > Pirellulales > S012-138 > JACOUI01. The sequence continues at coordinate 44,423 of JACOUI010000379.1, read as the reverse complement.
GATCGAACGCCCGGTTGGGAGGGCATCTTGAAACACGGCGTCTACCACACGCGGAAAAACCTGGGCGTCGATGAATCGGTGATATGGGGGGAATTCTTTCTTGTGGAGGGCCTGTGCAAGGCGATGGAACTCACCTAGCGCCGTCTTCGTCTCGTTCGTACTCGTACTCGTACACGTAATCGTCCTCGTACTCAGTGTTTTCCAGCCACGATGCGTCACGCGGCAACCACCGCCGACCGCCGATTCCCCCCTCGCTTGCGCTTCGGGTTAGTGAAGACGCTCGCTCGCTGGCGCATCGGGTTGGTGTTGCCGCTCGTCGTTGTGGCCCTCGGTACGCGGCTCGCGGCGCAGGAGGAAGGCGAGGAGCCGACGCCCGAATTCCGCGCGGGGCTGGCGGCGGACTACGCCGCCGCCGACGGCAAGACCGTCCGCCGCCTCGATCCGCGCCTGGCCTTCCGCTGGGACGCGGGATCGCCCGACCCGCGCTTGCCGGCCGGCGATTTTTCAGCGCGGTGGAAGGGAAAGCTCTTCGTTCCGGCGCCAGGCACATATCGGCTGCACGCGCACGCGGCGGGATCGGTCAAGCTGTCGCTGGCCGGCGAGACGCTCTTGGACTCCCGCTCGACCGACTACGACTGGCACTCGGCCGAGCCGGTGCGATTGGAGTACGGGCATCACGCACTTGAAATCGAATATCAAACGCCGGCCGCGGCGAACGGCGGCCCGCGCGGGATCGTGCTCTGCTGGGAAGGGCCGGGCTTTCGCGTCGAGGTCGTTCCTTCGCGGCACCTCGTCTGCGAACCGCCCGACGCGCCGGACGATGCCTTCGAGCGTGGCAACGTTCTCGTGCACGCGCTGCGCTGCGCAGCCTGCCACGAAGCGCCGGGCGTCTCCGAAGCTCCGCCTGCGCCGTCGCTCGCGCGCGTCGCGGGAGCCATGCAGAAGCCGTGGCTCGTCGATTGGCTGACGCAGCGGCGACACGCACCCCTGAACGTGCCGGCGCCGCCATCGAAAATGCCGGCCGAGGCGCCGATCGACCGCCGGATGCCGGATTTTTCGCTGTCGCGCGACGAGGCCGCGGCGATCGCGGAATTTCTGATCGCCAGGTCCGAAAAGGTCGAGGTCCGCAGTACCGATTCCCCCGAACCGGCCGTGCCGGTGGAAAAGTCGAAGCCGACCGACGACGACCATCAGCCCCAAAAGCGCCGCGCGCCCGACGCCGCGATCGGACGAACGCTGTTTCGCACGGTCGGTTGCCTGGTCTGCCATCGCGTGGGCGAGCTCGGGGGCCGGTCGCTGTTCGATGGCGGCGATTTGACCCACGTGGCCGCCAAGCGCCCGGCGGAGTTCTTTGAGGCGTGGCTGGCGGACCCGGCGCGGCTCAACCCGCGGCACCGGATGCCGGTCTTCGCGCTTTCGTCGCAGGAACGGAAAGACCTGGCGGCGTATTTGCAGACGCTGGGCAAACCGGCCGGGCAGGCGCGCGCCGACGGTGGAAATCGAGCCGGCAAGGTGGAAGCCGGTCGGCAGCTCGTCCAGCGCCTGCGCTGTGCGGCCTGCCACGAGATGCCGGGCGGATTGAAGCCGCCGGCGAAACTGCCGCTGCCCGCCGCCACCGGCGAAAAGAAATGGCAAAACAGTTGTCTCGCGCCGCCGGCTGATCGTGCGGCAAAGCCGGAACGGCCCGAATATGGATTGTGCAACGAATCGACCCGTGCCGTGCGCGAGTATCTTGCTGCCATGAGCACTGCGCGTGCGTCGCCCGCAGTGACGCGAAAGACGCTTCCCGGCGACCTCGTTCTGGCCGAGTGGAACTGTCTGTCCTGTCACGCGCGCGACGCCTCGGCCGGAATCGCCGCGGTGACGGACGCCGTCATCGCGGCCGAGCCGGAGCTTGCGCCGCTGTTGCCGGGCATGCGGCCGCCGTCGCTCGTGGCGGTCGGCGACAAGTTGCGCGACGAGGCGCTGCTGGAGGCTATTCAGGCCAAGAATCCGCGGAGGCCGTGGCTCGCGGTGCGCATGCCGCGGTTCGATTTGTCGGACGTGGAGCGCTCGGCGCTGGTGCGGCATTTCGTGGACAACGACCGCCGGCCGCCGCTGCCGTCGCCGCCCGAAAAACTACCGAGCGACGCGGCGATTCGCGTGGCCGGCGGGCGGCTCGTCACGTCGGCGGGCTTCGGCTGCACGAGCTGCCACGCGATCGGGCAGGCCGTGCCGCAGAAAGTCGAGCTGAAGTCGCGCGGGCCGGACCTGGCGATGCTCGGCAAGCGCATCCGCCGCGAGTGGTACGACGGGTTCGTGCGCAATCCGGCGCGAGTCGTGCCGCGGATGGAGATGCCGTCGCTGGTGGTGCCGGTGCGGGGCGTCTTGCACGACGACCTGGACGCGCAGCTCGCGGCCGTGTGGCGCGTGCTCAATGACCCGGACTTCGAGCCGCCGCTTCCCGACCCGGTCCGCGTCGTCCGACGCCGCAACCTGCCGGAGCGGCCGGAGAAAGCGGCGGTGCTGACCGACGTGATCGAGACCGCCGACGAAGCGTTCACGAAGCCGCTCGTCGTGGGCCTTTCCAACCGGCACAACCTGCTCTTTGATCTGGAGACGAGCAGCCTGGCCGCTTGGTGGATCGGCGACACGGCGCGACAGGGGACGCGGGGGAAAACGTGGTACTGGGAAATTGGCGGCACACCTCTGTGGAAAATCGAGCCGGCCGCGCCGGAGCTGGAAGTCGTCTCGGAGGGAAAATCGTTTTCGCCCACGAAGGACGGCCAGTTTGTGACGGAGTTCGATGAGGTCGGAATGCTGCCGGGACGAGTCGTGTTCCGGCAACGGCTTAGGTACGAGCTGCCGGGCGAGCGGGAACTGCTCGTCTTCGTGACCCAGAAGTTCGAGTCGCTGACGGAGGGCGACGGTCCTCGGCCGACCGCCGGCGCGCGTGCTGTCGCCGCGCGAACCGGATTCCGGCGGACGGTGGAGCTGCAAATCGAGCCGGCCGGCGCCAATGCCGAGCTGCGCCTGCGGCTCGTTCCCGCGTACGTTCCGCTGGCGGTCAAATCAAACCGTCAAACGGCGGAGTTGCGAGGTCTGGCGGCAGCCCTCGAAGTTCGCGGCCAGTCGCAGCTCGACGACAAAGGTTGTGTGACGCTGCGGCCCGCCGCGGTTGGCAAGCCCGCGCCCGTAATCGTCGATCACCTGACGTCGCTGCCGGTCGATCGGTTTCTAGATGTGCCGCCGCCCGCGGCCGTCGTCGAAACGAAAGACCTACCGGTTGTGCCCGGCTTTTCGGCGACGCAACTGCCGCTCGCCGAGGAGATCATGCCGACGGGCCTGGCCTGGCGGAAGGACGGCACGCTCGTCTGTTGCTCGCTCAAGGGCGAGGTCTGGCTCGTGAAGCAGGCGAAAACGGCGGATGGCACGGCGGAAGAGCGGCTGGTGCTGTTCTGCGACGGCCTGGCGGCGCCCTACGGCGTGGCCGCCAACGACGACGGCTCGATCGACGTGATCAACAAGTACGCGCTCTTGCGGCTCTTCGACGACGACGAAGACGACGCGGCCGACCGCATCGTCACGCTCGCTTCCGGCTGGGGGCACACGCGCGACTATCACGACTGGGCCGTCGGCCTGCCGCGCGATCCGGCCGGCAACTACTACGTTGGCCTCCCCTGCCAGCAGGACGACCGCTCGCGCGAGGCGGCCCGGCTGCGCGGGACGGCCTTGCGCCTCGTGCCGCGACAACCCACGCGCTTCGACCCGCGGCGATTTTCGGTCGAGGAAATCTGCCGCGGGCTGCGGTTTCCGATGGGGCTGGCGTTCAATGCGACGGGCGAACTGTTTGCGACCGACAACCAGGGCAACTACAACCCCTTTAACGAGCTGAACCATTTGCAACCCGGCCGGCACTACGGCTTCATCAACAAGCTGGACTTCAAAGCCGGCGCGCGGCCGGAACTGACCGAGCCGGCGATCGACGTTCCGCACCCCTGGACGCGGAGCGTCAACAGCATCGCGCTGCTACGGACGCCGCCCGCGCTGGCGGCAAAGGGCGAAAGACCATTCGGGCCGTTCGAGGGACACTTCCTGGGCTGCGAGTATGACACGCGTCGCCTGGTGCGGCTGTCGCTGCAGAAGGTCGGGCACACGTACCAGGGGGCGGCGTATCCGTTCAGCGTGGAGCCAGAGAAAGTTGAGCACGGATTCCTTGGCCCCGTCGTGTGCGAGGTTTCTCCCGCCGGCGAAATCTACGTCGGCAACATGCGCGACAGCGGCTGGGGCGGCGGGTCGAACGTGGGGAACATCGTGCGATTGACCCGGAGCGGCGACTGGCCGCTGGGGATCGCGGAGGTCCGCGCCGTGGCCGGCGGCTTCGAGATCGACTTCACCGGGGCGGTCGATGCGCGCGCCGCTGCGCGAAGGGAGAACTACAGCATCTCGCTCTACCGGCGCGTTTCGACGCCGGCCTACGGCGGACCCGATGTGGACCGCCAAACGGCGCAGGTCAGCGGAGTCACGGTCGCCGACGACGGCCGACGGGTGCGTCTGGCGGTCGACAAGATGAACGCCGGTTTCGTCTACGAAATCCGAGTGAAGGACCTCGGCCCACGTGGCGTCGCTTTGCGCCCCGTCGAGGCATTTTACACGCTGCGCATCCTGCCGCAGTCGCGTCCGTAAGGTTGCACCGGTCAATCTTGACATTCGTCTAGATTGAATCCTCCCCATGTCACAATTCCTGTCTGTAAAGTGATTTGAGTCGATTATCATGCCTGGGTGGCGAGGTCGGGTAGTTGACTCTGCCCGCTCGGACTGTATGATATCATTTAGATTTCACTTCGATATTCAACCCGGGAGGCTTTGCCATGACACAGGAGCGGATCATCAAGGTGCGAAGCGGCTGGAGCGTGCTGCCCCTGACGATCGGCCTGATCGCCGGCGGCATTGTGGCGTTCGTGTTGTCGTCGATCTACTTGGGAAACGCGCATCAATCGGGACTCCACGTTACCGTGGCCGTCGTCCTCATGGTCGCCAGCGCCCTGGTCTTCGCCACGGGCCTGATCTGGGCGGCGGGGCACTTCACGCTGCTCCCCAACGAGGCCCGCGTGCTCACGCTCTTCGGCTCCTACAAGGGCACGGTCATCGACAGCGGGTTTCACTGGACGAACCCGTTCATGCGAAAGGACCGCCTCTCGCTGCGGGCGCGAAACCTGGAGGGCGCGAAGCTCAAGGTGAACGACAAGCAGGGCAACCCGATCGAGATCGCGGCCGTCGTGGTGTGGCGGGTGCGGGACACGGCCATGGCGTCGTTCGACGTGGACAACTACGTGGATTACGTGCGCGTGCAGAGCGAGTCGGCCGTGCGGCACCTGGCCAACGGCTACGCCTACGACCATGGCGAGGAGCACGAGATCACGCTGCGCAGCGGCGTGGACGAGGTGTCCGGCGCGCTGCGCGAGGAGCTGCAAGAGCGGCTCGATAAGGCAGGCGTGGTCGTGGACGAGGCGCGGCTGACGCACCTGGCCTACGCCCCGGAGATTGCCCAGGCGATGTTGCGTCGGCAGCAGGCCGAGGCGGTCATCGCCGCGCGGACGAAGATCGTCCACGGCGCCGTCAGCATGGTGGAGATGGCCCTCAAGGACCTGTCTGATAAGCAGGTCGTGCAGCTCGACGAGGAGCGGAAGGCGGCCATGGTGAGCAACTTGCTCGTCGTGCTGTGTGGCGAGTCGGAGGTGCACCCGGTGGTAAATACGGGGACGCTCTACTCGTAGTGCGGAGTGTGGAGTTGGGAGTGTGGAGTTGAAGATCGGCGGACGCGACGCTGAGTGCGGCGATGAAACAGCGCAAGGCATTTCTGCTGCGGCTCGATCCGGCGCTCTATGAAGCGCTGGAGCGGTGGGCGGCGCAGGAATTGCGCAGCGTGAACGGGCAGATCGAGTACGTCCTCACGCAGGCCGTGCGGAAGCACGGCATTTCGGTGCGCGAGCAGGAAAATGCGAAGGGCGCGCAGGAGAGCGCGGCGCCGCAATCGTAGGACGCATGGGGAAATGCGTCGTGGCGGCGAGCGGACGCCTGGTCGGCCGCAGGCGATTGAGCAATCGACTCCGCTTGATCGTGCCGTCCCAGCCGACGCATTTCCAAGCGTCCTGCGGCCCGATCACAAATCTGTCGCGGGCGGCACGGGCTTGCGTTATCATTGGGCGGAATCGCGCCGTGTCGTCGCGCGCTCGCACCATGATTTCGAGGCCCCCATGCTCCGCCGCCCTGCCACAGTCTTGATCTCCATCGTTTCGCTCGTCGTCCTGGCAACCGGCTTTGTGCCCGCGAAAGGACAGGACCCGGAAAAGGCCAAAACGTCCGGCCGGTTCCTCTACGTCGCCGTGCCGGGCATCCGCAACTATCTGGAGTTCGGCGGCCATGGCCTGTTGGTGTTCGACATCGACCGCGACCACCGCTTCGTGAAGCGCATTCCCACGGCGGGACTCGATGACAATGGCAAGCCGCTCAACGTGAAGGGCATTTGCGCCTGCGCCGCGACCGGGCGGGTTTACATCAGCACGACGAAACAGCTTCAGTGCCTGGAACTCGTCACCGAGAAGCTGCTGTGGGGAAAAAAATACGAGGGCGGCTGCGACCGGATGGCCATTTCGCCCGACGGCAAGCTCATCTACCTGCCGTCGCTCGAAGGCCCGCACTGGCACGTCGTCGATGGCGACACGGGCGACGTCATCACCAAGGTCGTCCCCAATTCCGGCGCCCACAACACGGTTTACGGACTCGACGGCACGCGCTGCTACCTGGCCGGGCTCAAATCGACCCTGCTATCCGTGGCCGACACGAAGAGCCACAAGGTCGTGAAAGAGATCGGGCCGTTTGGCGGCAGCGTGCGGCCGTTCACGGTCAACGGCAGCCAGACGCTGTGCTTTGCGACCGTCAACGGACTTTTGGGTTTCGAGATCGGCGACTTGCAGACCGGCAAGCTGCTCCACCGGGTGAAGGTGCAGGGCTTCCAGCAGGGGATGGTGAAGCGGCACGGCTGCCCCAGCCACGGCGTCGGACTCACGCCCGACGAGAAGCAAGTCTGGGTCTGCGACGCGGCCAACGAACGGCTGCACGTCTTCGACGCGACCGTCATGCCGCCCAAGCAGACCGGCAGCATCAAGCTCCGCGAGCAGCCGGGCTGGGTCACTTTCAGCCTGGACGGCAAGCTGGCCTACCCCTCGACGGGCGACGTGATCGACGTGGCCACGCGAAAGATCGTGACGGGACTCGCGGACGAGACGGGGCAGCAGGTCCACAGCGAGAAGGTGGTCGAGATTCACTTCGAGAGGGGAAAGCCGGTGCGGAACGGGGACCAGTTTGGGGTCGGACGGAAGACGGAGCGCTAGGTGCGGAGGAGGGAGACGATGACGGTTTACGTCTTGAAGGTTGCGCTCAAGGGAAACAAGCGCATCTGGCGAACGATCGCCATTCGCGGCGATCAATCGTTCGACGACCTCCACGCGGAGATCTTCAACGCATTCGATCGCGAAGAGGAGCATCTTTACTCGTTCTACTTTCCGCGTCCGGGCTACCGCGGCCGGGACCTCAGTCGCAACGCGCTGGAGGTCGCGCACGGTTCCATGACCGAAGAGGACGACCGTGTGAAGGACGCCGCAAAGACGACGATCGAGTCGCTTCGCCTTCGGAAGGGGCAGAAATTCGCATACCTGTTCGACTACGGCGATTGCTGGTGGCACGAGATCACCGTTGAAAGCGCCGACGGCCAAGCCGACGGCGGCGACTATCCGCGAGTGGTCAAGGCCAGCGGCAAGTCGCCGCCACAGTACCCGGACAACGAAGAGGAGGAAGACGAGGAGGGGTACGAAGACGACGAATAGCATCCGAACGGTCCGTCTCGGGCGACAGAGAACTCCATCGATTTGAAAGCTGCCTCAACAGACATCCAACGTTGGAGAACCGGCCATGTCACGACGACCCAGCATCTTGCCGCGGCCCGCCACCAAACTCGTCCCGCTGCAAAAGAAGCTCAACCGCAACCGCTACCGCGCGCGGCCGGCCAAGCCGATCCGGGAATTGCGCCAGCGATGAACGTGAGATGCCGCCGACCGCGGCCAGCCGCGGGCCTTGAGCGCGGTCGAGCGCCGCAGGTATCCTGAATGCGCTCTTGTTCCATCGCACACGTCGCGCGGGCCACGGGGGACGCGCGGGAGACCATTTCATGCGCCATTTGCTGCTCGTTGCCGCCGTGCTTTCGTTCCTGCTGCCCCTTGCCGCGTGCAGCTCTGAACCGGTGCCGGTCAAGATCATTCCCGAAAAAGAGCAGTACCAGATGCTCCCGGAGATCCCGGTGCCAGCGGAGCCGAAGCCATAGGCTACCGGCGGCGGGCGCCCGCGGTCCGGATCGGCGGCAACAGCGACCCTGCGTCCTCGTCGACCGACGGCGATTCGGGCGGCGATTCCGTGGGCTTGGCCTCGCGCGGCGGTTTCTCAGCCGGCGCCCCTTCTTGCGATCGCGGTTCCGTCGGCTGGCTCTTTTCGGCTGGTGCATTGGCGTCGGCCGGCGTTGGCGGCGCCGGCGGCGTCATTTCTTCCGTGCCCGGCGGAATCTGTTCTAAAGGCGGCAGCGGCTCGGGCGACGGCGGGCCGGCCTCGGGTCCGAGCGAGATCGGACCGGGGCACTGCTGCACGTGCCGGCTCATGGCGTAGTTGAGCTGCGGCCCGCGGCCGCGGGCCGCCGCCAGGCGGTGCGCGTCGGCATAGGCCTCGGCCGGCCACGGCCCTTCGGCCAGGTACACCCCGCTGTATTCCAACAGCGAACCCTTCCGGAAGTGAACGTCCCGGATGGCGATGTTGTAGGACACGACGGCCGAGTGGAAGTCGGCTTCGGCGGCCGTCCGGTCGGCGCGGGCGCGGACGACGTCGCTGTAGAGCACCTCGGGCCGGCCGCCGGCCGGCACGCGCGCCCCGGACTTCTGAATTCTTGTCAAAGCATCCAGCTCGTCGTTGGCGGCCACCAGCTTGTTGTAGCGCGAGAGCATTAACTGGTAGTCGAAATCGAGCGTACGGATCGCGTGCGTGAGCTGCTGGCTGACCTCCATCTCCTGGTCATGCAGGCGGACGCGCTCGCGGGCCAGCATGAGCTGCGCATTGCGGACGGCCGACAGCTCCCGGCGGAAACCAAGCGGCATGTTGAGCCGGAAACCAAGCTGCCAGTCCTGGTAGTCGCCTGAAGTGAGGGTGGAGTAGGCGTCGCTGCCGAGGAAGGGGGGCACGCCCGCGCCGTTGGGGTCGATCAGGTCGTCCCCGGCCCCCAGCCAGCGGTAGAGGGCGACGGCATCGAGCCGCGGCAAGAGGAAGTTCTTGGCGGCGATCAATTCCAGGTCGCGCTGATTGATCCGCCAGCGCTGCTTGCGGAGCTCCGGGCTGCGGGCGATTCCTTCCAGGTGGATCGCCTCCCAGTCGAAATGCACGCGGGCCAGCGTGGGCTGGTCGGTCGGGCGGATGATGCGGCCGTCCGTGGCCGGAACTCCCATCAAGTACCGCAGGCGATTCTCCGTGCCCAGGATGTTGCGGACGGCGTCTTGGACCTGGATTTCAAAGTCGGCCAGGTCGCTGCGGGCCTGGGCCTCCTCGACTTTCCAGCCGCCCTCGCGCTGCTGGCGCTTCTTGAAGTCCTCCCAGTCGCGGTAGGCGGAGTCGCGCCCCTCGCGGGCCGCGTCGAGCGCTCGGTAGGCCGCGTAGAGGCCCCAATACTGGTCCTCCACGTCGCGAAGCTGATTGCGAACGGCCGTCTCAAATTCGGCCAGCTCGATGTCCTCGTTGATCCGGGCGATGAGCACGCCGCCGTAGACTCCCGGCGCGCCCGAGGGTCCGGCGATCTGGTTGAACTTGGCGCCCGCGCCCTGCAAGAGCGGCAGCTCGACGCCGGCGATGTAGTCGATTTCATAGTCGCTGGCGACGCCGCGCGTCGGAGAATTGGAGAATTCGTAGCCCGCGTTGTGCTGCAAGTAGTACCGCGCGCCGATGCCGGTCGTCTTGCTCAGTTCGGCCTGGAACGTGCCCAGGTCCTGCTGGGAGTCGCGGGCGAAGATCAGGTTTCCAAAGCCGCCCAGGTTGATCGGCCGCTCGCGGCGGTCCCAGAACATGCTGGCGGAGAGCTGCGCATCGAACGACGCCAGCGCCGCCTCGACGCCGGTCGCGCCCACGACGTTCGTTTCCTGAATAGCCGAGTCGTAAATGGTCGGCAGGCTTTCGGGCTGCGACAGCAACGTATCGGGCGGCTGGCCTCGGGCGGCCTGCGCACCGGCGAGCGCCGACGGTCCGACCTGGCGGATGACTTTGCTGTTGGCCAGCGCGGTCTGAACCGCCTCCTCCAGCGACAGGTCCCAAGACTCTTGCGCTTCGAAGCTCTCCAGCGTGATCGGCTGCGGCGGCGCCTCGGGATGCTCCAGGCACTCGTCGGCGACGAGCGGGTGCTCGATTTGCGTGGCCACGCCCTCGTAGAACGACAGGTCGCCGCCCTCGAAGAATTCGTACTTGCAGCGCTGGGCGCAGCCCCAGGCCGTCACGGCTAGCAGCAAAACCGCCAGGAAAAGTCGGGGTCGATGGATCATGGTCGATTTTCGTGGGGGGCTGGTCGTTGGTTGCACGAAGACGGCAGGCGGGACGCCTGCCCCACGAGCGGAGGCAGGCGGGCCGCCTACCCTACGGAATGAGGAATACGAGTCCGGTGATCGTGGCGCCCTCGACAAAGGCCGCCCGGGCATCCAGCGGCGGCCAGTGCAGCCGGTAGGGCGCGCAGCTTCCAGGACGAAAATAGCCCAGGGCGTACTGGCATTCGCAGGGCGGCTCGAGCGTCATCAGATACGGCAGCGCGGGAATCCGCCCGAAGAAATGCGCCGCCGACACGACCGGCTGCGCGCAACCATACGAATAGCCGTAGCGCTCCAGGTTGATGTCCTCGAAGTAGAGCGGGTAATGAACGGCGCCGGAGGCCATCCAGAAGAACTGCACGTGCGGCCAGGGGCGCTGGAAGCCCTCGTCGTGCGTCACCTCGCCCGTGCCGGCGAAATACTCGCCCGCGGGATTGGGCGGAACGAAGTCGCGCGTCATGAGGCGAATGCCGCGCGGCGAATCGCGGAGCGGCCGGCTGAGGTCCGGAAACTCGACGGCGTCGGTCTGCGTGGGGTCGGTGCGCGGGGCCTGGCCGTTGGCGGGCGGCTTGGGCGGCTGGAGAATGGACGAGTCGGGTTCACCCTGGTCCTGCGCCGCTTCGAATTGGTCGACCGGCAGGAGGAGCCGCTCGAGTTGCGTGCGGGAGAGTTCGGCGGGCGCTGCATCGCGACGGTTATAGCGAGGGCGGACGCCGTCGCCTGCGTCGGCGACTGCCACGAGCGCGGCGATGGTCGCGGCCCCGCAGCACACGGCGAGGCCGATGACCGCTGTTACACGCGAGCGATGCCGGTTGATTCTCGTCACAGTATGCGTCCTTGCTAGCACGTTGAGGGGGTCCGCGCGCCAGCGGCGCGGCCCTACGGTCGGCGTAATCCATACATCGTCACCTTTTCGCCCAGTCGTCCACACTTCCCTGCCAAGAATGACCGGCAGCGCCGGCCCGACGGGAAAAGTTTGCGCAGATTCGCAGATTGGCCGTGAAGCGCTCGCTCTCGCGCGACGGTGGGCGTCGCAAGCGGTGCGGTTGCAAACGCCGCGTCGCCGATCGACGCGGCGTCGAATTGCAAGCCAGTCTGGCGAGCACCGGCGCTTGCTCCACCCACCCTACGGGCTACGTGGCTTTCTGGCGAATCTCCGCCACTAGCGCCAGCACCGCCGGCTGGCCGGGAAGGGCGCGCGAAAGCTCCTCGACGAGCGGCAACGCCTCGCGCCATTTCTGCCGGTCCCGCAGCAAAAGCACCAGGGCATACAGCGCGTCGACCGACCCCTGATCGAGTCGCCTCGCCTCGCGAAGCTGCTCCTCCGCCTCGTCGTACCGCGCCAAGCGCTCCAGCATCAGTCCGTAGTTGTAACGCATGCGCGCGTGGCGCGGGGCGAGCTTCACGGCCTCGGCCAGCGACTCGGCCGCGTCGGAAAGCCGCCCCTCGCTTTCGGCCAGGAGCAGGGCCAGGCTGTAGTGGATGTCGGCGCCGTCGGGATAGATCGCCAGGGCCTCGCGCAAGAGTTTTTCCGCCTCGTCGTTGCGGCGCTGGTAGTTGTAAATGCCCGCCAGGCCGGTGCGGGCAGGGACGAAGCTGGGCTGGACCTTGATGGCCGTCAGATACGCCTGCTCCGCGTCCTTGAGCCGGCCTTGCCGGGCGTAAACCTGCGCGAGGTTCACGTGGGCGGCGCCGGTGTCGGCGCTAGCAAGCTGGCCTTTCTCGAATTCCGCGAAGGCCGACTTCCACTGTTCCCACTCGGCGCTCGTGAAATACGTGGAGGGGACGATGGCCAGCACGCGGGCGGCTTCCATCCGCACGCTGCGGATGGGATCGGAAAGGAGCGGAATGGCCAACCTGGCGAGCCTCAGACGACGGCGGTCCAGCTCTTCGCGGGCCGGGCTGTCGAGTTGATCGAACGACCAGACGTCGACCGGGTCGATCGCGTAGAAGTTCGCCAGGTTGCGGACCGCCGCCAGGCGCACCAGCGGCTCCTTGTCCGCGAGCGCCTGCTCGTTGGCCGTGCGGGCTTCGTCGGCGGGATAGTTCGCCAGCAGCGAGACCGCGCTGGCGCGGACGACCGGCCCGGCGTCGCGCCGCGACAGATCGGCCAGCCGGCGGACGATCTCGGCCGCTGCGGCGCGCGGGTCGTCGCGGTCCTTGATGCCGGCTTCCAGTTCGCCGCGGATGCCCGCCGCCAAGGCCAGCGCGAAGTGCGGATCGTCGCGCCGTTTGGGACCGTACCAGGCGACGACCTTTTCGGCGGCCCAGCGGTCGAAGAAACGGAGAGTATCGCGGGCGGCCGCGTCGCCGCGGCGCGCCGCCTCCAGCCAGGCCGCATAGCTTTTGTACTTCTCGTGTAGCGCTACATTCTCCGGCGATAGCTCGGGCCCGACGCGCGGCCCGGGCATTTGCAGATGGCAGCCCGTGCAGGAGTTGGGAGTTCCCAGCAGCACGCTCAAATCCGGCCGGGGCATGCGCAGGCTGTGGTCGCGGCGCGGGTCGACGACCATGTAGTTGCGCACCGGCATATGGCAATCGACGCACATCGAGCCGGACCGCCCGCGCGGATGACGAATGTGCGATTCCGTGTCGTACTTCGGCTGATGGCAGCGCAGGCAGAGATCGTTGCCCTGGAGTCTGATGCGCGTGCTGTGTGGGTCGTGGCAATCGCTGCACTTGACGTTCTTGCGATACATGAGGCTCTGCAGGAACGAGCCGTACTCATACGACTCCTCCAAGAGCTGCCCGTCCTCGAAATAGATGCCCGTGTCGAGCAGGGCCGGCGAGTAGTGGTCGAGAAAGGCGTGGCCGGCGTGAAAGCCCTCGGCCACGAGGGCGCGATGGGCGTGGCAGCGAGCGCAGGTCTCGATCTCGGCCGTGTTCACCTGGCCTTTCATCTTGTGCAAGCCGTAGCCCAACCGCCGGTCCCAGAAGGGCGACCAGGCCGCGGCCAGCTCGACGTGAACGCTTCCCGGTCCGTGGCATGCCTCGCAGCTCACGTCGATCTCGGCGAACTGCGTGCGGAATTCGTCTTTTGCGAGGTCGTAATTCTTGCGCAGGTCCGTCGAGTGGCACTCGGCGCAGGTGTGGTTCCAGTTGCCGCCCGGTCCCGTCCAGTGGATCGGATCGCCGGCGCGGATGGCCTGCGGATCGTCCTGGTAGACGTGGAACCAGCGTCCTTGCACGCCGTCCCAGGCAAAGGGCAGCACCTGCACGCGGCCGCGCTCCATCTCGACCATGTACTGCTGCAGCGGCCGGACGCCGAACGTGTATTTCACGTCGAACGTGGCGAGCTTGCCGTCCGGCCCGTCGGTCGTGACGAGGAATTTTTTTCCGTCTCGAAAGAACCGCGACGTGATGCCGTGGTACTCGAACTCCTCGTTGTTGAAGTCGCCCAGGACGGTTTCGTCCGTAGCCAGGTCCATCGCGCGGTCGTGGTCGGAGTGTTGCCAGAGATCGTGCTGGGCGGCATGGCACTTGACGCAGGAATCGCGGCCGACGTAGGTGGCCTCTGTTCCTTCGGGGATGCCGAACCACCAATCGCCGAGGACATAGAGACCGGCCAGCAACGGGACGAGAACGACGGCAACAAGCACGCGAAGGCGACGCGAGCCGCGCGGCGGGGGCGGCTCGACGGGGTCGCGGGGTTGGGGAGACATGCAGGGCGTGAGGACTCAAGGGAACGGTGGGCGGTGCCACCCTACTTCTTGTCGACCTTCTGGCCGTAAAGGCGCACGTCGTCCCACTGCGTCGTGTCGTCGAACGAGCCGATGCCCACGCGGCCCCAGGCGAACGTCTTGTCCTGGGCCGTCATCACCGGCTGCTTCATGTCGTCGAAATAGACTTCGATCGTGCCGTCCTTGACGCGGCGGACGATTTTGACGTCATGCCACTCGTCGTCCCAGTTCGTGCCCGGCGTCGTCTTGGTCGAAATCTTCGTCCGCGGCGCGTCCTTGACGATGAAAATCTGGTTCGCGTGGTCGTCGGTCTTCTTGCCGAAGTGAACGTAGTACAAGCTCGCGGCGCCCTGGCGGCCAAAGAAAAGACAGGCGTCCCGATGGCCGTAGTCGGGCACCGTGCTCTTCACCTTGGCCAGCAGGATGAAGTCGCCGACGGAGACGTCTTTCAAAAGGGCGATGTTGAGCGGGCTGCGGTGGGGCGGCTCGTATTTGCTGTTCTTGACGAACTGGCTATAGACCTTGCCACCGCGGCCGTCCTCGATGCGCCACGCTTTTTCGTCGGAGGGCTCCCAGGCGTCGGCGCTTTTTTCGAAGTCCTCGCTGACGAGGAGGGGCAGCCCGTCGATCTCGTTGGGGATGTCGTCGGCAAGGGCGGGAAAGCCGAGGAGCGCGGTGGCGAGGGCGGCAAGTGTGAGGTATCGGGTCATGGGTGGAACGGCGAGGTTGGGTCGAGTGCTAAAGCGGCGGAAAGCCGGCTGAAGCCGGCTGTGGCGATTTACTGTGGTCCGCCCCCACCGGCTGAAGCCGGCGGCAAACGAGGATGCCGGCTGAAGCCGGCAGGGAGGATGTTACTGGCGGCGAATTCGAGTACGAGTACGAGTACGAGGAGGAGAGAAGAAATCAGGAACGAACGGTCCGGTTCGCGTGTGCCGCCGGCTCGACCTTGCCGATCCGGCAGTGGTCGAGCATTGCCGCCGCCGGCATGATGTACGATGCGTAAAAGGGCCCAAACTGCGCGTACCGCGCCGAGGCCTCGTCGAACCGCATCCGGTACACGATTTCCTTGAGAAACTGCGGGTTGCGGGCCCACAGCGTCACGCCCCATTCCCAGTCCTCCAGGCCCAGGCCGACCGTGATGAGCTGCGTCACCTTGCCGCCGAAGGTCATGCCGGTGCGGCCGTGCTCGGCCATCAGGCGGTTGCGCGAATCGACGTCGAGCAAAAACCAGTTTTCGCCCACCTCGCGCTTTTTGTTCATGGGATAGAAGCACGTGCTCGGCCAGGGCGGAAAGTCCGGGTTAAGCCGTTGGCGGCGCATCATCACCTCGCGCTGCTCGTAGGCCTTGAGCTTTGCGGTATACGCGGGGCCCTTGGGGTCTTCGCCTTCCTCGACGAGCCGCTTGCCGTATTGCTCGACGGTCGGCACGTATTCCGATACTTCCGTCAGCGAGACGAACGAGTACGTGGGCCGGAGGGCCGGGCCGAGCGTGCTGGCCAAAAGGCGCTGGTGGACCGAATCGATCACGAGCGGGTCGGGATCCAAGAGCAGCAAGCCGAAGTCGGCCTTGTGGCCCGCGACGACGCTCACTTGCAGTCGGGAGGGGGCATCGGGGGCGGCCGGGTCGAGGATGCCGATAATCTCCTGCCGACCCGCGGCCAGGCTCCGCTCGTCGAGTCCTCGGAGCACGCCGCGGTCGAACGAATAGTACAAGTGGCTGCAATGCCAGCCTTCCAGCGGGCGCAGAGAAACCTCAGGTTCCTGCTGTGCCGGCGGCGTCGAAGCGTGCGCGCTCATGGATGGCTCCCGGTCTGCGCCCGACGGTTCGGGCGCACGGGTCCATCTTAACAACGGCACAGGGATAAAGGGAATTGGGCCAGAGGGAGACGGCGGCAAAACAGCGGGCGGTCAGAAACCAATCCCTGCCCGGAGCATGAAGGCGTTGTCCGGGTCGAATTCCGCCCCGCTTTCCAGCTCCAGGTCGCGGTTGAAGACGAGCCCGGCCTCCAAGAGCATCATCGCCCCGCCCCGCGTCTTCTGCTTCAGGCCCAGCACGAGCCGCCAGTCGGAGTAGTTGAAGACGTCCTTCGCGCCGGCGGGAGTTTCGATTGACCAGCTTCCGCCGCCGAACTCGCCCCCCACGTACCACCACCGCTCCGTGCAGCCGTCGCAATAGAACCGCCGCACGTAGCGCGGCTTGGGCAGCACCAGCTCCCAGGCGGTGTCGGGGTCGGGCTTCCAAATCACGCCGCCCAGCGGGAGCACCGGCACGTCGTCGCGGTCGAGGAACGCCAGCCCGGCGCGGATCGTCAAATCGGGCCGGACCATGTAATCGCCGACGGCGCGGGCACCCAGGCGAAAGGCGTCGCCGTCGAGGCTGCCCTCGAAGTCGCTGTAGAGGCCCGGCGTGATGGCGACGTCGGTCGTAAGCTGCGGCATCGACCACCAGCGGTGCCGCCACATGACATCCATGTAAACGTCGTGGACGTGGACGGGAAGGAACGGCAGCGGCGGCGTCTCGGCGTCGACGAAGTGCAGGCCGTAGCCCGGCGTGAAAACCAGCGGCGATTCCTCGGAGTACGTCGGCACCGCGAAGATCGCCCAGGCCTCCAGGTCGGCAAAGGCCAGGTCGTCAGCTTCGATCCAGGTCATGTCGAAGCGGAGCTCGCGCAAGGGTCCCATCGGCAGCCAGCCTGCGGGGTCCTCGAGCGAGCGCCGCTGCCCGGGGATCTCGCCCCCGTCGATAGTGGGATCGAGGAACGAGGCCGGCCGGACAGGGAACACGTCGTCGTCCGTGTGGAGATGATCGTCGGTCAGGTCTTGAAGCGGCGCGGCCTTCCAGCCGCCGGCCGGCGCCGCTTTGGGCGAAGCATCCACTGCGATCGGATCCTCGGCCTTCACGGCGTCCATCGCCGGCGCGAGGCGCGGTAAGACGGCCAGCGCCAGGATGGCGGCAAGGGTCGGCAGCATGTTCCGGGCGGCGATCATCATGCACGTTGAGAAGCTGCTTGGCCGCGAGCTCTGTTTGGAGGGTGGGTGGAGCAAGCCCAACGTGGTGGGCCTTCGCTCGCGGAACAGTGGAGGTGATCCCGTCGACGGTCGTTATTCACCGTATGGCTCGCGACGCCCACCATGGTGCTTCCGCGAGCTCGGTCCACCCTGCAAGTTAGTAATTCAGGCCCGCGCGGAGCATGAGCGTGTCGTCCGGCGTCGTGACGATCCCCGTCTCCGTCTGGATCTCGCGGTCGAAGACGTAGCCCAGCTCGATGTGCCCACGCCAGCCGGCCACGCCGGGGCAGGGCTTGAACTCCAGGCCGCCGAAAATCCGGATGTCGTTGTAGTCGGTCTGGGCGCGGCCGCCGGTCGTGGCCACGGACCAGGAATCGCCGCCGTACTCGCCGCCGATGAACCACCACCAATCGAGATTGCCGTAGGTGACGAGCCGGCTGGCGAACCGCGGCTGCGGGAAGAGGATCTCGTAGCGCACGTCGGGCGTGGGCGTCCAGATCACGCCGCCGGCCGGCAACAGCTTCACGTCCACGCGGTCGAGGTACAAAATACCGGCCACGTATTGCCAGACGTTATTGGGCGCGACGATCACCAGGCCCTTGCCCTGGATGCGGATCGCTTCGCTGTCCACGTCGCGAAAGTCGGAATACACCCCCGGCTTCACGGCCAGTTCCAGCGACGTGTGGTTCGTGATCTGCGGCCGCCAGCCGATGTCGAGATAGGCGCTGTACGTTCGCGGCGGAAAGACGGGAAAGCCCGGGCCGTCCCACCACTGTGTGGCAAAGCCGGGCGTCAGCTCGAAGGGGGCCATGGCGGGCGACAGCGGCAAAGCAAACGTCCCCCAGACTTCGACTTCATCCAGGCCCAGGTATTCGATGCCGCCGCCGTTGCCGCCCAGCATCGTATATTCCAGGCCGACGTTCTGCACCAGCCGGATCGGCGTTCCCCAGGCCGGCTGGGCGAACCAGGGGCTTGGGGCGGCGGGGTTCGTCGAGGGCGCCAGCGATGGCGCCTGGTTGGGGTCGGCATAGGGGTCGAACTGCGCCGTGCCGTCGAGAGTGGCCACGCCCGGCTGCAGCGAGGGCTGCACGGTCGCGCCGGCATCGGCCGGCGTCGTCGGATAAACGGCCTGTGCGAAGGCCGGCACGGCCGCCAGCAGCACCAGCCCCAAAGCGCAAAGCGCGCGAATCGATCCCAGCATGTCGTTACCGCGAAGCGGACGGAAAAGGACAGGGACAAGGGGTCGCGGTCGTACACGGCGGCGGGGGGAGATGTCAAGGCCGCTTTGCGAGTGCTGGCGCTGGCAGAGATGGCATGCTCAGCGCTGCGTCTGCGGGACGACGGCCGTCTGCGGCGCTTCGTCGAAGATCGTCCACACCGTCCATTCCGCCATCAGCTTTTCGACGTATGCCTTCTGCCGCTGCGCCTTGGCCTCTTTTTGCAGCGTCTTTTTGATCTCGACCTGCGCTTCGGCAAACGGCGTGCGTCCGGCCGCCCGGCGCTCGATGATCCGCACGATGTGAAACGCGGACTCGTCCTCGATGATGTCGCTCAACTTCCCCGCGTCGAGCGAAAAGACCGCCCGGTCGAGGACCTTCGAGGCCAGGCTGTTCTTGCTGGTCCAATCGTGATAGCCGCCCTCGGTCGCCAGCGGCTCCTCCGAGGCCTTTTTGGCCACTTCGGCAAGCGGGACACGTCTGATTAACACGTCGTTTCCCATCGCCGCCAACCGGCCGTAGGCCTCCTTCTTCGTCCGCTTCGCGCCGAACTCCACCGTGAGCTGCTCCCAGCGGGCCTTGGCGGGGAACTCGAACTGCGGCAAGTTGTCGAAGTAATATTTCAGCATCTGCTCGTGCGTGATCGAGTCTTCCTTCTTCGTCTGCTCCTTGATCCATTCCGCGGCCAGCATCGCCTCCATGTAGTCCTGCTTGTACTGTTTCAGCGCCGTGCCGCGGAGTTCCATGGCGCGGATCAGCTCGATGCGCGTGGAAACGCCCAGCTCCTTCATCAGCCGCGGGACCTCGCGCTTCTCGAAGTCCCACGCTTCGATCTGCTTGAAGATGCTCTCCATCGCCTCCGCCGGCAGCTTGCGCCGGATCGCCGCCAGCACCATCTTGCGCTGCAGGACGGGCTGGATCGCCCGCTGCACGACGGCCGCGCGAATCTTCTGGTAGTCCGGCGTTTTTTCGTCGATGCCGTTCTGCTTGAGCGTGGCCTCGACCTGCGGCAAAACGTCGCTGAGCAGCACGACCTCCTGCCCGACGCCGCCGACGATTTGATCGCCGTTTCCCAGCACCGGCGGCTCCGCGGCCAGCCGCCCTGCGCCCAGGCACGAAAGCCCCAGCGCCAGCAATGCCGCCAGCATGCACGATGGTAACAGGCGCAGTTTCATGCCGAAGGTTCCAAGCGGCAAAAGCCCGACATCAAGATCGGCACATGCCAAAGGCAAGTTGACGCGAAGCGAGGGGTCTTTGTTCGTAGTGACCGCATTCGTTCGTAGTGACCGCATTCATGCGGTCCTTTCAGTCGCAGTGACCGCCTAAATGCGAACGATGCGACCGCATGAATGCGGGTCACTACGAACAATGGGGCGAGATTATAGGAACGCCCCTAGGCCACCCGCAACAGCGATTCCGCCGTCTCCGCCAGCCCCGCCGGCTGCAAAAGCCCGTCCTCCGCCGTGCCTGCCTTCGCGCCTGCCTGCAGCTCCACGTACGCGAACCGGTCGTCCACAATTCGCACCCTGCCCGCGTGCTTGCGCGCCAGCTCCTCGATCCGCGACCGCGAGGCGTAGCCCAGCACCAGGTACTTGTCCTCGACGCGGATCGTGTGGATCTGCCAGCGGTGGGCCATGATCCGTAGCCGCATCCGGTCCCAAAGCCGCTCGACGGCCTCCGGCAGCGCCCCGAACCGGTCGACAAGCTCCGCCCGCATCTCCGCCAGCTCCTCCTCGCTTTGCAGCCGCGCGAGCCGGCGATAGAGGTCGATCTTCATCCGCAGGTCGGGCACGTACTGCCGCGGGATGTAGCCCTCGCCGGGCAGGTTGAGCGTCACATCGACCGACACCTTCGGCGGCTGGTGCTGCAAGCGCCGCACCGATTGCTCCAGCAGCAGGCAATACAGCTCGTAGCCCACGGCGTTGATGTGCCCGCTCTGCTCCGTCCCCAAAATGTTCCCCGCGCCGCGGATTTCCAAATCGCGCATGGCGACGGCAAACCCCGCCCCCATGTGCTTGAACTCCTCGATCGCCCGCAATCGCCGGGCCGCAATCGGGGCGATGCTCTTGTTCGGGTCCAAGAGCAGATAGCAATACGCTCGGTGCTTGTAGCGCCCCACGCGGCCGCGAAGCTGGTGCATGTCGGCCAGGCCGTAGCGGTCGGCCTCGTTGATGAAGATCGTGTTGGCCGACGGGATGTCCAGTCCGCTCTCGATGATCGTCGTCGACAAGAGGAGATCGAACTTGTGATTCACGAAGCGGAGCATGACTTGCTCCAGCTCGTGGTCCGGCATCTGGCCGTGGCCGATCTCCAGGCGCGCCTCGGGCACGACCTGCCGCAGGCGCTTGGCGACCTCCTCGATGTCCTCCACACGGTTGTGGACGAAGAAAATCTGCCCGCCACGGTTCAGCTCGCGCAGGACCGCGTGCCGCACCAGGTTCGCGTCGAAGCGCGAGACGTGCGTCTCGACGGGCTGCCGGTCGGCCGGCGCCGTCTCCAGGTTCGAGATGTCGCGCAGGCCGAGGAGGGCCATGTGAAGTGTGCGCGGGATGGGGGTCGCCGTGAGCGTGAGCACGTCGACCAGCTCGCGGATTTTTTTCAGCCGCTCCTTCACGTCCACGCCGAAGCGCTGCTCCTCGTCGATGATGAGCAGGCCCAGGTCGCGGAAGTGTACGTCCGGCTGCGCCAGCCGGTGCGTGCCGATGATGATGTCGATCTTGCCGCTTTGCGCCCCCTCCAGGATTTCGCGCTCCTCCCTGACCGAGCAAAACCGGCTTAAGCGGCCGATCGAAAAGGGATACTCCGCCATGCGGCCGGTGAACGTGCGGAAATGCTGCTCGGCCAGGACGGTCGTCGGCACGAGCACGGCCACCTGATGGCCGCTGTCGACGGCCTTGAACGCGGCCCGGATCGCCAGCTCCGTCTTGCCGTAGCCCACGTCGCCGCAGATGAGGCGGTCCATCGGCTGGGGGCGGAGCATGTCGGCCTTGATGGCGACCATCGTTTTCGTCTGGTCGCGCGTTTCGTTGTAAGGGAACGAGGCCTCGAACTCGCGCTGCCATTCCGAGTCGGGCGGAAAGGCCACGCCCGCCTGCGACGCCCGCCGCGCTTGCAGGTCGAGCATTTCCGCCGCCAGGTCGATCGCGGCCTGCTCGGCCTGCTGCTTCTGGCGGACCCAGGTCTTGCCGCCGATGCGCGCCAGCGACGGCCGGGCCTTGCTGGCGCCGACGTACTTTTGCACCAGCTCGATCTTGCTGCTGGGGACGTAAATCTTCGTCCCGCCGTCGAATTCCAGCTCCAGGTGCTCTTCGACGATGCCCGCCTTGTCCATCAGCCGCAGGCCGAGGAACCGGGCGATGCCGTGGGCGACGTGAACGACGAGGTCGCCTTCGTGCAGCTCGAGGAAGCTGTCGATCGCCCGGCCCAGGCGGCGGCCGGCCTGGCGTTGCACGTCCACCCGGTGAAACAGCTCCGCGCCGCTGATGATGGCGATCTTCTCGGTCGTGAGCCGAAAGCCCGCTTGCAGCCGGCCGACGGGAAAATGGAGGTGACCTGATGTAGCCAGGTCCGAGCCGGCAAAGACTTCGCCCAGCCGCTGGGCCTCAGCCTGCGTCTGGCAGACGATGAACACTTCCTGGCCGGCGGCGGCGGCGTCCAGCTCCTTCTTCACCTTGGCCACGTCGCCGCTGAACTGCTCGACCGTCTCCACCGGCAGCCGGCAGGCGGCCTCGAACGTCCCCGCCGAAATGCTCTCGGCCGTGATCGACGGGAAGCGGAAGACGTTTTTCAGGACCTCGTCCAGGTCATGCGCGTCGCCGGGCTGGTCGAGGCGGTCCTTGTAGCGGCGGGCCTCTTCGCGCTGCTCGTGCGGCTCTTGCAGCAGGAACCAAGTGCCCGGGGGCATGTAGGAAGTGACGTGATCGCGGTCGATGCCCTCGGCCGGCAGGGCGGTGAGCGCAATCTCATGTTCGCGGGCCAGGCTGCGCTGGCTGGAGATGTCGAATCGGCGGATCGACTCTACCAGGTCGCCGAAGAGTTCCACGCGCACCGGCTCCTGCCAGTCGGCGACGAAGAGATCGACGATTCCGCCGCGGCGCGAGAACTCGCCCGGCAGCTCGACGGCCGTGGTGTTTGTGAACCCTCGTGCGACAAGCCAGGCGGCCAGCTCATCGACGTCAAGCGTCTCGCCCACGCGGACGACGCGCGTGCTCTCGCGCACGGCCGCGGGCGGCGGGGCGCCCTGCATCAGGCTCTGGACGCTGGTCACGAGAAACCGCGGAAAGTCGCCCTCGGAGAGTCGCTTCAGCACCCGCAGCCGCTCGCCGTAGACCTCGTCGTGGAGGAGGACTTCGCGCGAGGTCGTTTCCCAGGCGGGGAACCGCTCGGCCGCAAGCGGCGAGAAGACCGCCAGGTCGTCGCAGAACGAATCGACGTCGCCGGGGTGCGGGCAGACGACGACGAGGGAGCGGGCGACGTGCGGTTCGAGGGCCGCGGCCACGAGCGCGCAAGACGATCCCCATACGCCGTCGAACGTCGCCCCGTGTCCCGCCTTCAGTGCGGCGATCACGTCGGCGAAGCCCGCTAGCGCTGTCAACCGTCCGGCGAGTTCCTTCAACTGCCCGGACGCATCCTGCGCGGCACTTGGTGCAAGGGCCATCGTGCGCCGGAATGATATCGCGATGGGGCGAGGGGGGAAAGGCGAGATGCGAGCGCAACAGAAACCGTGAGCGTAGCCCTAAGCAACTTGCCCGACGGACAGTCCTGCCGCAGATGGATCGCGAGGGGTGTTGCCGGCTCGCGAACTCTTTGCGATTTCGACTGCCGCCTGGATGCCAGGTGGCAGCAGCCTGACCAAGCTGTCGCGGTAGTCGACTTTGGCGTGCCTGTGAAGCGGCCGCAGGACATTCGCCTTATACTTTCTGATTGCTGAGTACTCGACCGCTTGCTGAAGGCCCACATCAGTCATCGCGTCGGGATGGCTGTGAAACAGCACAACCAGCGTCTTGGCTTCAGCGCTCAACGAAGTATCAAGGACGCGCGTGATGCTGCCGTCGCTCCAGACCAACGGAACGTCGCGCTGCACAGAGCGTGGCGATCGCTAGTTGGTCGCTGTGGCTTTTCGAACCGCGTCGGTGGCGCGGGCGATGAGCGCTTCGGCGCCGTTTTCGAGATGGACGACGTGCGGCGCGAAGACGAACTCCTGGGTGAGATTCGTCGGCCCGGCCTTAATCTCATCGCTCCAAAAGCACCGGTCGTCGGCGGAAAGCGCGCGCCACACCTCGCCGTGGCAGGAGTAAAGTGCAAACGCGTCGGCTTCGGAAAGGCAGGACATTGGCTTTCAGGCGATTTCTAGGACCTGACCAGAATTGCCATTTTTCTCATCGGCCTAACGGGGACCGCCACTCCATTTTACACGCTGAGGCTGTGCGTGCCATCCGAATTCTACGGTCGCCTTGCTCCTTCCAACAACCTTCGTCCCCAGCCGTTGGCGCGACGGCCGCTTTGCGTTCGCTGGCTGGCGGCGATAATGGTCTTGGGGACGCAAGGCGGTGCTGCCTCTTGCAATGCCCCCAGCCGGGTTATAATTTCGAGCAATTTTATACGCACTCCCCCAGACGCCAGACGCACGGACGCCCTGCGGAGTACCTAAGGGCGTGCCACCCACTGACAACCCCCCACCCAACACCCCCACCCCAACCCTCCCCCACAAGGGGGAGGGAGATAACGCAGACCCAGAGAAATCGTGCCGCGACGAAACGACATCTCGAAGATCATGCTCATCGGGTCCGGGCCGATTGTCATCGGCCAGGCCTGCGAGTTCGATTATTCCGGCACCCAGGCCTGCAAGGCCCTCCGCGAGGAAGGTTACGAGATCGTGCTGATCAATTCCAATCCAGCCACGATCATGACCGACCCCAAGATGGCCCATCGCACGTACATTGAGCCTCTCACCTGGGAAATCGCGGCCAAGGTGATCGAGAAGGAGCGGCCGGACGCGCTGCTGCCCACTCTCGGCGGGCAGACGGGGCTCAACCTGGCGATGGACCTCTGGCGGCACGGAGTGCTTGATCAGTACGGCGTCGAAATGATCGGCGCCAAGCCCGAGGTCATCGCCAAGGCCGAAGAGCGCGACCAGTTCAAGGCGGCGATGGAGCGGATCGGCCTGGAATGCTGCCGCGGGCAGACGGTGAAGTCGATCGACGAGGCGCGGCAGGTTTTGTCGTGGATCGGGCTGCCGGCGGTGGTGCGGCCGAGCTTTACGCTGGGCGGGACCGGCTCGTCGATCGCGTACAACAAGGAAGGTTTTGACAATCTCGTCCGCCGGGGTCTCGATTTCTCGCCCGTGGGCCAGGTGCTGATCGAGGAGGCGATCATCGGCTGGAAAGAGTACGAGATGGAGGTGATGCGCGACCGGGACGACAACGTCGTCATCATCTGCTCGATCGAGAACTTCGACCCGATGGGCGTCCACACGGGCGATTCGATCACGGTGGCCCCGGCGCAGACGCTCTCCGACAAGGAATATCAGCGGATGCGGGACGCATCGCTGGCGGCGATCCGCGAGATCGGCGTCGAGACGGGAGGCTCGAACATCCAGTTCGCCGTCCATCCGCAGACGGGGCGGATGATCGTCATCGAGATGAACCCGCGCGTCAGCCGCTCGAGCGCCTTGGCCTCGAAGGCGACGGGCTTTCCGATCGCGAAGATCGCGGCGAAGCTGGCCGTGGGGTATCTCTTGTACGAGCTGCCCAACGACATCACCAAGGAAACGAAGGCCTGCTTCGAGCCGACGATCGATTACGTCGTGACGAAGGTGCCGCGGTTCGCGTTCGAGAAATTTCCCGACGCCGACCCCACGCTCACCACGCAGATGAAAAGCGTGGGCGAGACGATGGCCATCGGGCGGACGTTCAAGGAGTCGCTGCAAAAGGCGCTGCGGGGCCTGGAAATCGGCTGCTTCGGCCTGGGGAGCGACTCGAAGGACCTCTGGGGCACGGCCGAGCAGCCTTCCGACGACGAAATCCGCAGCAAGCTCTCCGTGCCGAACGCGGAGCGGCCGTTCTACATTCGATACGCCCTCAAGGCCGGCTTCACGCTTCAGGAAATCCACGAGCTGACGGCGATCGACCCGTGGTTCCTCGATAACATGGCCGAGATCGTGGACATGGAGGAGGAATTGCGGCGGCAGCCGTCGCTGTCGGCGCTGTCCGACGCGATGCTCCGCAAGGCCAAGCAATTCGGCTTTTCCGACCGGCAGCTTTCGCACATTTTCAGCGTCAACGAGTTTTCCGTCCGCGAGGAGCGGAAGCGGCGGGGGATCACGGCCACGTTCAAGGCCGTCGACACTTGCGCCGCGGAGTTCGAGGCCTACACGCCGTATTACTACTCGACCTACGAGGCGGAAGACGAAACGCCCGCAAAGATCCCCGGCAAGGAGCGGATCGTCATCCTGGGGGGCGGGCCCAATCGCATCGGGCAGGGGATCGAGTTCGACTATTGCTGCTGCCATGCCAGCTTCGCCCTGCGCGAGATGGGCATCCAGTCGGTGATGGTCAACTCGAATCCCGAAACCGTCAGCACCGATTACGACACGAGCGACCTCCTCTTCTTTGAGCCGCTGACGACGGAGGACGTGCTGAACATCTGCGACCGGATCGAGCCGATCGGCGTGATCGTGCAGTTTGGCGGTCAGACGCCGCTCAACCTGGCCCGGGCGCTGGCTACGCAGGGTGCGCCGATCATCGGCACGAGCGTCGACACGATCGAAGCGGCCGAGGACCGCGAAAAGTTCCAACAGCTTGTGGAACAACTCGGCCTGCGGCAGCCGCCCAACGGCATCGCGCGGACGATGCAGCAGGCGCGGGCCGAGGCGGCGAAGGTCGGATTCCCCGTGCTCGTGCGGCCGAGCTACGTGCTCGGCGGCCGGGCGATGGAAATCTGTTACGACCAATCGCAGCTCGAACGGTTTTTGGGCGAGGCGTTCGCGGCCTCGCAAGGCCAGCCGGTGCTCATCGACCGGTTCCTGGAGGATGCGACCGAGGTGGACGTCGACGCCGTCTGCGACGGCCAATCCGTCGTCATTGCCGGCATCATGGAGCACATCGAGGAGGCGGGCGTGCACTCCGGCGACTCGGCCTGCGTCATCCCGCCCTACAGCCTGCCGGGTCCCGTCGTGCAGGAAATCCGCGAGGCCACGCACGCTTTGGCCCTCAAGCTGGGCGTGAAGGGCTTGATGAACGTGCAGATGGCCGTCAAGCGCGAGAACGACCGGCCGGTGGTGTACATCCTGGAAGTCAACCCGCGCGCCAGCCGCACGGTGCCGTTCGTCTCGAAGGCGACGGGCGTCTCCGTGGCGAATATCGCCACGAAGGTGATGGCCGGGCTTTCGCTCGCGGAACTGGGGTTCACGCAGGAGCCTTTGCCGCTCGATGTCTCGATCAAGGAGAGCGTGTTTCCGTTCAACAAGTTCACCGGCGTCGATACGGCGCTGGGTCCGGAGATGCGCAGCACGGGCGAGGTGATGGGGATCAGCGAGCGGTTTTCCATCGCCTTCGCCAAAAGCCAGGTGGCGGCGGGTGTGGTCCTCCCCACGTCCGGACACATCTTCCTGAGCGTCAGCGATCGGGCGAAGCAGCAAGTGGTCGATCTCGCCCGGCGGCTGGTGGAATTGGGCCTGGAGCTGATGGCGACGCAGGGCACGGCGCTCGCGCTGGCGGCCGCCGGCGTTCCCATCGCCTCCCTCAAGAAAATCCAGGAAGGGCACCCAAATATCATCGACTACCTGATCGACGGCCGCGTGAAGCTGATCATCAATACGCCGCGCGGCAAGGGGGCGCGGACCGACGAAGGGAAGATTCGCGCCGCGGCCGTGATCTACGGCGTGCCCTGCATCACGACGATCCAGGCGGCGCAGGCGGCCGTGAAGGCGATGGAAGCCTTGCGCACCGAGGAGATGACCGTGCAGTCGCTGCAAGAGCGCTTCGCGCGGCTGGCGCCGGCGCTGGTGCAGGAGACGGCTCGGCCGTCGGTGACGCCGTGATCTGCACGCGAAATCGCATGGAAAAAACGCTCCCGCAAGTCTTGATCGACCTGATCGACGCGCCGAAGCTGCCGGTCGTCGGCCTCAGCCCCGATCGGCGCTGGCTGCTCGTCGCCCAGCCATCCGACCTACCGCCGATTGCTGAGCTGGCGCGGCGCGAGCTGCGGCTGGCGGGCTTGCGGCTCGATCCGCTGAATTGGGGGAAGGGCCGCGGCGGGCACTTCGCGAAGCTTTCGCTTTTGGAGGTTGACGGCGGCAAGGAGCACTCCATCGAGGGTTTTCCGCGCGGCGCGAGGATTGCCGCGGCCGTCTGGTCGCCCGTTGCGGCCCACCTGGCGTGTTATCTCCAGGACGAGCGGGCGTGTAGGCTCTGGCTGGTCGACGTTGCGTCCGCACGGGCAAGGCCGCTCGGCGACGATCGACTGAACGCGGTCGCGGGCACGCCATTTCAATGGCATCCCGACGGCCGCTCGCTCATTTGCCGCTTCGTTCCGCCGGCGCACGAGCCGCTGCCCGAACCGGCGCCGAACGTCGCTCCTATCGTGCAAGAAAATGTCGGCCGCTCGACGCCTGGAAGGACGTTTCAGGACCTCCTCAGGAACGAGCAGGACGCGGTGCTCTTCGATCATTACCTTTCGTCGCAGCTTGCGCGGGTCGACCTGGATGGCCGCGTCACGCCGCTTGCGCAGCCGGGCGCTTTCACGGCGGCCGATCCGTCGCCCGACGGACAGTGGCTGCTGGTCGAAAGGCTGTGCCGGCCGTACTCGTACGTCGTTCCCGCCTCGCGATTCCCGCGGCGGATCGAAGTCTGGTCGCCGGACGGGGGGACAACGCGACTTATCGCGGATCTGCCGCTGGCCGACGACGTGGGAGTGGCCATGGATGCCGTGCGCCGCGGGCCGCGGCAGGTCCACTGGCGGGCCGATGCGCCATGCGACCTGGCGTGGTGGAAGACGCGCCGCGAGCGGCTGTGGCGGCTGCGGCCCGACCGCGCCGGCGCCGCGCCGGAACTCGTGCTCGACCGCTCGTTCGAGGACCGCTACGGCGACCCGGGCATGCCGCTCACGAAGCGGAACCGCGCCGGGGAGCGCGTCCTGCTGCGCGGGCCGGGCGGCTGCGTTTATTTCGCCGGCGGCGGCGATTCCCCGGAGGGGAGCCGGCCGTTTGTGGACCGGTTCGACCTTGGCACGCGGCAGGCGACGCGGCTCTGGCAGTGCGAGTTTCCGTTTTACGAATCGGCCGTCGCGTTTCTGGACGACGCCCGCACGCTCCTTGTCACGCAGCAGGAATCGCTCGCCGCGCCTCCCAATTGCTTCGTCCGCGACCTGTCGCGCGGCCCCTTGCGGCCGCTGACGCGATTTCCCCATCCCACGCCGCAGCTCAAGGAGGCGCGGCGGGAACTATTGCGATACAAGCGTGCCGACGGCCTGGAGTGTACGGCCCGCCTCCACACGCCCCCCGGCTGGACCGAAGACGATGGCCCGCTCCCCGCACTCGTCTGGGCCTATCCGCGGGAGTTCAAAAACGCCGAACTGGCCGGGCAGTTGACCGATTCGCCGCACCGGTTCGTGCGGGTGTTTCCTTATTCGCCGTTGCTCTGGCTCACACAGGGATACGCCGTTTTGGAGGGGCCGACGCTGGCGATCGTCGGCGAGGGGAGCAAGGAGCCGAACGACACGCACCTCGAGCAGCTTGTGGCCGGGGCGCAAGCGGCCATCGACGAGGTCGTGCGCCGCGGCGTGGCCGACCCCAGACGCATCGCCGTCGGCGGACATTCCTACGGAGCGGCGATGGCGGCGAGCCTCTTGGCCCACTGCGATCTGTTTTGCGCCGGGATCGCCCAGAGCGGGGCCTACAACCGCACGCTCACGCCCTTCGGCTTCCAGTACGAGGAGCGCACCCTGTGGCAGTCGCCCGACGCCTACGCCCGGCTCTCCCCCTTCTACCACGCCGACAAAATCCGCCGGCCGCTGCTGTTGATCCACGGCCAGGCCGACGAGAACTCCGGCACGTACCCGATGCAGAGCGAGCGGTTTTACCAGGCGCTGAAGGGCCTGGGGAAAACGGCGCGGCTGGTGCTCTTGCCGCACGAGGGACACGGCTACGAGGCGCGGGAGTCGATCGTGACGGTGGTGGGGGAGGTCTGGGCGTGGATGGAGAAACACGTGAAGGCGGCAACGCGAAACTAAAAATGCTCCGAGATTTTCAGGATGACGATGCTGGTAGTCTTGAGTGTCATGACTCTGAAACTTCGGCGGTCAGCGCCGCTCCGATGACTCAGGGAACTTGTGCAAGGAGCTTTGCCGCCTCGGCGATGTCGTCGGCGAGCGGGCTGAACAACGATCGAAATTCGCCCTCGGTCAGCACCTTCGCCGCGCCCTTCATGAGCTGATGGATGAACTCCGCAGAACTTGGGCGGACTCCCGCCGTGGCCCGCAAAATATGAAGCAACCGCTTGGACTGCCGCACGGCAAGCCCATTTTTCCGAAGCAGGTCGGCCACCTCGGTCATCTTCCGCATCGCCACGTCATACTTCGCGCCCCTGAGGTCGGACACGGACTCGTACACGCGTCGTTCCCGCACCAGCCGCAGGACGTAGTCGTCAAGGGCAAATCTCTCGATACCCAAGGTTTTGCGCAACTCTTCGTCATCGGGCAAGCCCAGCGGAATGAGCACGGCGCAGCCGGTGTGCTCTCCCTTTGTAATGGAGAACATCACAACGCCGGGCCTTGGCGATTGCACTTCCCGCATTGACGCCGCATCGGCCCGGAGCGCCTTGGTCAATTGCCGTCGGAACCACGCGGCGAGCTTTTCCGGCGTGTTGTCGTCGAGGTCCAAAACGACGATGGCGCGCCCTGCCACGCCGTTCTCCGGGCGGACAAACGGCGCCAGTTCAGCAAACAGTCCCTCCCGACCGCCGGCCCTCTTTTTATCCTGCCGCAGTGCAAGCTCGCATTCCGCCGGCAGCAGCTTGGCCGACTGAAGGCCCTGCAGCAGGCTCCGATCGTCGTCGCCTTCGTAGTAGATTCGAATCAGCCTTGGGTCAGGCATAAAGGTCTAGTGCCCGCACGTCGATGCCCGTGCCCTGAAGCGTCTCGACCGCCTCTGCATCGAGACGCCGTGCGTCGAACTTGCCATCCTCGAGCGTCAGATGGAAGACCGCCGCTTCCGACTGTGCTGCCTCCGCTCCCTTCAAGAAAGCTCGCACACATTCCCCGCTGTGCGTCGAGAGAATGAGTTGAACCTGTTGCTCGCGCGCTTGTTTGCAAAGGGCCTGCGCAAACCGTTCCAGGGACCCCGGATGCTGGTGGGACTCGGGCTCCTCCAAGATGAAAATCGTTGACTTGCGTGTCGCCAGGAGCACGAGCGCACGCAAAGCAGCGCGCGTGCCATCGCCCTGGCCATCCAGGCGTACGCCCGCGTTTTCGAAGAGCACCATGAGCGACTGGTCGGGGAGCAATTGGAAGCCGTCGGCGTTCAGCGCGAAAACGTTGTTGAGTGCGCGCGTCAGCGACTTGTCCTTCCTGGTTGCAAGCAATTGAGGCCAGACATTGCGCTCGACTCGTTGATCACGCGCATCAGCAGGATGGAAAAAGGCGATTCCCTTCAGAAAGACCTTTGCTTGGTCACGCGAGACACCATGTTCCTCGTATGGCGTCTTCGGCGACACCGTCCCAATCCAATGATGGACGACTGCGTTCTTCTCCGCCTCGTCGGAGATCCGAGCGGCGATTTCAATGGGCCTGGACTGGTCTGACTGGTGCCAGGCTGACGGCTCAATGGGCGACGCCTCATTCCTGAAAGTGCTCACGATCGCGTCGCGATTGCGACCCAGGGCGTCGCGCGGCTCGCCGCTCCCTGACGCGGCCAATCGGAGGATCGCTTCAACAACCGTCGTCTTCCCGCAGTTGTTCCGCCCCACGAGCACGTTCACGTCCGTCAGGCCGCTGATGCTTCCCTCGCGGATTCCGCGAAACCACTTGATGTTGACGGACTCAATTCGGAGCATGGCGGAGCCTTGCGAACCGTGACTTGGAGCGACACTTCATTCTAGCCCGCCGCGGGGTACTTGGGCTACGCCGGTTCGCACGAGAATCGTCGGACCACACGGCGACCGGCTGACGCCAGACGCTCGCCGGCCAGAAGGTCGCGCCGCCGGGCTCACACCCCCAAAAACGGCACCGGCAGCAAGAACGCGTGCTGCTCGTACATCCCCCACACGCCGTGCCAGCCCGTGTACTGCGTGAAGAAGACGATCAGCGCATAGAACGCCGCCACCGGGATCATCCCCAGCCGTGCGAGCTGGCGAAAAACAAAGTGCCGCGGCCGCTCGCGCTTTCGCGCGCGGGCCATCGCCCAGCCGGTCAGCACCCGCGCCGGGAAGATGAACACCACGAAGAACAGGGCCGGCAGGGCCGCCGCGTCGCGCGGCACGACCTCGATCTTGAGGAGGTACAGCGGCAAGGCGAACAGCAGCGTCGTCACGACCGCCAGCCAGAAGGCGATCGGCGCCCGGCGAAACTCCGCCCGCACGCTCAAAATGTCGAACACCTCCGCGAACCGGTTGGCGGCGGCCATCCGCCCCTGCAAAAAGGGCACGTAGATGACGACGACCATCAGGAGAAAACTGCCGACCAGCCGCAGCATCGTGCTGGCGAAAATCGCAATCGGCCGGTCCGCGCCGGGAATCAGCGACGCCACGACGAGCATCGACACCGGCACGGCCAGCCACACGAGCCCCCCCACGAAGCCGCGCAGGCCGAGCCAAGCGTAGTACCACAGCCGGCGCGTGAAAAACGTCCACACGCCGTCGCGCAGGAAAACGTAGAACCGCGGCCAGATCAGAAACGCCACGAGCGACGCCAAAAGCACCACGCCGCCCAGCACCCATAGGCCGATCATGACGCCGCCGGCCCAGCCGGCCGCTGCCCCGCTGCCCGGCGCGATGATCCGCGCGCTGTCGGCCATCGACGCGGCGAACTTCAAAGCCAGCCAGTAGAGATATAGAAAGAACCCAAGGATTCCCAGCACGCCCGCCGCGCGGAGCCCGATGAACCCGTCGCGGATGCGCCCGGAGCGCGCGATGCGGGCGCTGACCGCCAGCAGGTACCCCAGGCTAAGAAATTGCAAAATCGGCAGCGTGGCCAGGACCGCCAGGACGACGATCATCGTGGCTGCGCCGAACATCGAGATCACGGCCCAGAAGCACCAGGCCAGCGCGGCGGCGACGGGATCGCGGCGGATAACGGGATGTGCAACGGGTGAGCTTGCCGCGGGCGGCGCCGTCGGCGCGCCGATTCGGTTGGGCGGCGGAAGCAGAGGCTGCGCGACGACAACGGCATCCGTGGCGCCGCCGTTGCTATCGGCCGGCGGTGCGACCGCCAGCGCTTCCGCAACCAGAGGTGCGTCGTTCGGCAGCGCGGGCGTCGGCGTCGTCGTGATTGGCTGCATTGCGTTATGTCGCTGACTGGAGGCTCGCTGCGCTCGACCCCAGCCACGGTTGACTGCACGTGAAACTTCCCTTCCTAGCAAAAGGTTATACTACTGGGGGCCGGGAGGAGGTTTCCAGATTTCCCGCCCGGCATTGCTACCACGGAAGGATATTATTGGTTCCGCGGAGCGGGAAGCCTCAAACAACCCGCGACTCTGGACGAATACTCTCTGGCGGATCGCACCACGGGAACCATCGCGATGACCTGGGCCAAAAACCTGTTGTTTGTCGGCGTGGTGCTGGCGGGGGCCGGCGGCTTCGCCTTCAGCCTGCTGCCCGGCGGCAAGCCCGACAACTGGCGCGTCGCCCCGTCGCTGCCCAAGGACGAGAGCTTCCAGGCGACGCTGCAAAAAGTGAACGCGTCGTTCCGCGAGGACTGGAAATCGCTCGGCATCGCGACGGCCCATCCGGCCGACGAGTTGACCGTCGCCCGCCGTGTCTCGCTGGCCCTCACCGGCACCGTTCCCTCGCTCGAGGAAGTCCGCATGTTCGAGGGGCGGAAAACGCCCGACCGCATCGCCTGGTGGACGCTCGGCCTCCTCCACGACCGCCGCTACAGCGACTACATGGCCGAGCGGCTGGCGCGGGCCTACGTGGGCGTGGCCGACGGGCCCTTCCTCATTTACCGCCGCCGCCGGTTTGCCTCGTGGCTCTCGGACCAGCTTCACGATAACCGCCCCTATGACGCGATGGTCCGCGACCTGGTGGCCAGCGACGGCCTGTGGACCGACGAACCCGCCACGAACTTCATCACCGCCACCGTCAAGCCCGACTCCAACGAAGGCGTCGATGAAACGCTCGTGGCGGCGCGGGTCTATCGCGCGTTCCTGGGCATCCGCGTCGACTGCGCCGAGTGCCACGATCATCCCTTCGACCGCTGGACGCAGGACGACTTCCATCACCTGGCCGCGTTTTTCGGCCGCACGGTGCCGTCGTTCACGGGCGTCCGCGACGAGCGGAAGCGCGGGCCGTATGAGTGGGAGCACCACGCCACGCACGAAAAACGAACCGACGACCCCGGCGTGCCCTTCGCCAAGGAGCTGCTGCCCGCCGAGCCGCGCAACAACCCGCGGAAGCGCCTGGCCGTTTGGGCGACGCACGAGGACAACCCCGCGTTCGCACGGGCGACGGTGAACCGCGTCTGGGCGCTCCTGTTCGGCAAGCCGCTGATCGAGCCGGTGGACAATATTCCTCTGGACAAGCCGCGGCAGCCGGCGCTGGATATCCTGGCCGAGGATTTTTCCGCGCACGGGTTCGACGTGCAGCGGCTGGTCCAATTGATCACGGCCACGGAGGTCTTTCGCCTCGATAGCCGCGACCGCGAGGAGTGGTCGGACGGCCAGGCGGAGGCCGCGCTCGAACACTGGGCGGTGTTCCCGATGACGCGGCTGCGGCCCGACCAGGTGTCTAGCAGCATCTTGCAGGCGGCGTCGGTGCAAACGCTGGATTACAACACGCACGTGCTGTTCCGCGTCGTGCGGCTCATTCAGCAGGGGCAGTTCGTCGAACGCTACGGCGACGTGGGCGAGGACGAATTCGGCTTCCGCGCCGGCACGATCCCCCAGCGGCTCTTGATGCTCAACGGCGAATTGGTGAAGGACCGCACGGAGGAGAACATCGTCAGCAACGCGTCGACGCAGATCGCGTCGCTCGCGCCGGACGACAAGCTGGCCGTGGAGGCGGCGTTTCTGGCCTGCTTCACCCGCCGGCCGACCGTCGAGGAGCGGGACCACTTCACGGCGAAGCTGCGCGAGGCGCAGGACAACGACCGCCGCCGCGCGATGGAGGACATTTACGCCACGTTGTTGAATGCGACGGAGTTCTCATGGAACCATTAGCGCCGCACTTGGGCCGCCTTGTAGGGTGGGCCAAGCTCGCGCCGACCGAAGGTGGGCGTCGCAAGCCAGTGACGCCGCGATCCTGACACGAACGCAGCTAGTGCAATCTCACGCGAGCGCAGGCCCACCAACGGCCGGGCTTGCTCCGCCCACCCTACACGCCACGGAATCGCCATGGAACCACTGACACACAGGATCGACCGCCGCGGCTGGTTGAAAATCACCGGCCTGGCCGGCGCCGCCGGCGCCGGCTGGCTCGGTCCCGTCGCGCAGGTCCTCGCGCAGCGCGAAGAGCGCGCCAGGGGAACTGCGCAGGCGCAGTCGGTCATCCTGCTGTGGATGCAGGGCGGCCCCAGCCAGCTCGAGACGTTCGACCCGCATCCGGGCGCCCCGACCGGCGGCCCGACGAAGGACATCGCCACCGTCGTGCCGGCGATCCGCCTCGCCAAGGGTCTCGAGCGCGTCGCCGAGCAGATGAACTCGATCTCGCTCGTGCGGTCGCTGGTCACGAAGGAAGGCGACCACGAGCGCGGCACGTACCTCGTCAAGACCGGCTATTCCCCCGACCCGACGGCCGTTCATCCCGCCATCGGAGCGATCATCTGCAAGGAATTGCCGGAGGAGCTGCCGTCGGGCCTGCGGACGGAAATCCCGCGGCACGTGGCCATCCTGCCGGGCCAATGGCCGGGCCGCGGCGGCGAACTGGGCGACAACCTGGACGCCTTCAAGACCTACGACCCGCGGCAAAAAGTGCCCGATGTGACAGCGCGCGTCGACCAGGAGCGTTTCGAGCAGCGGCTGCGCGACCTGAGCGTCGTGGAAAGCCAGTTCTCGCAGGGACGGAAGCGCCAAGTGAATCGAACGCTGCACGGCGACACCGTCCAGCGCGCCACGCGCATGATGACCTCCGACCAGCTCCAGGCCTTCGAAATCGCCGAAGAGCCGAGGGACCTTCTCGCCCGCTACGGCGACACGCCCTTCGGCCGGGCGTGCCTGGCGGCGCGGCGGCTGATCGCCGTGGGCGTGCGCTGCGTCGAGGTCACGCTGGCGGGCTGGGACACGCACGTGAGCAACTTCGAGGGCACAGACGAGCAGAAAAAGCTGCTCGACCCGGCGCTGGCCGCGCTCATCGCCGATCTCCAGGAGCGCGGTCTCCTGAAAAGCACGGTCGTCCTCTGCGGCGGCGAGTTCGGCCGCACGCCCAAGATCAACCCCACCGACGGCCGCGACCACTGGCCGCAAGGCTTTTCGTTCGCCGTGGCCGGCGGAGGACTCCGCGGTGGGACCGTCATCGGCGCGACCGACCCCGACGGCGATCCCAAGAAAGTCGTGGGCAAGCACGGCATCGAAGACCTGCACGCGACGGTGCTGGCCGCGCTGGGGATCAATTTCACGAAGGAATACATCTCCCGCACGCAGCGGCCGATCCAGTACAGCAGCGGGGAGACGATTGGGGAGCTTTTGGGCGACCGGACGGCATGAAATTCCGCCCGTGGCTGGGGGCGGAATACCGACCCCAGCCAGGACGCATCGCGCTAACGAACGCAACACTGGGACCTGCCAGCACTGCTTGCGTCCCCATTCGCTCTGGCCCCGCTTCTTGCGCCGCCGCTAAAATGCCGCCCCTCGATCGTTCGGATCGCGGCGTTCTTCAGAGCGCCCAGGGGCACTGTCTTTCCCGCGCAAGGATGCAATGGCATGAAGACGTTTTACAGCCGGCAGGCGCTCCGCCGCCGCAGGCGCTTGGAAGCACTCGACGGCGCCGCCGGCGACGACGCGCCCCCGCCGCGCCGCCGCGGCCTTTTCGGACTCAAGACGATCCTCATCGGCGCCGGCGCGATCGTGCTTTTCGCCTGGCTGGCCCCGATGATCGTGGGCTACACGCCGCTTAGGAACCAGGTGCTGGCGTGGGCGGCCCCGTCGATGGACGGCTCGCTCTCGGCCGGCGGGGCCTCGCTCGGCTGGTTCTCGCCCGTCGTGCTCACGGACGTCGAGCTGCGCGATTCCACCGGCGGCGTCCTGCTCAAAGCGCCGGTCCTCAAGCTCGACCGCACGCTCCTGTCGCTCATGACGAGCAGCAGCAACCTGGGCGTCATCCACCTCGATAAGCCCCAGTTGCAACTGCGCTGCGACGAAAAGTCGAGCAATCTCGAAGAGTTCCTTTCGCCCTGGCTCGATTCGCCGGAGAGTTCGCTCAATGCGCCCGAAATCAGCCTCGACGTGACCGCCGGCGCGATCGCCATCGAAGACGAAGGCGGCGGCGGCCAGTGGCAAATTCAGAACCTCAATCTCAACTGCAAGCTCGGCAAGAACTGGACGAGCCCGTTGGTCGTCAAGGCCAAGGGCCAGGTCGACGAGCCGGGCGGCGAGGGCGATTTCGACCTCGACCTTACTGTCGTGCGCAAAAAGGAAGGCGACCTGATCCACACGTCGGGCAAGGTCAACGTCGACGCCGGCCGCATGCCGCTCGCGCTGGCGCAGCCGCTCTTGCGCCGCGTCGCCGACGAGACGGAGATTTCCGGTCTGGCCAGCGGCAAGCTGATCTATGCCTGGGGCGACGAGGCCCAAACCCGCCCCGGCCACGAGGGGATCGAAATCAAGAGCGACCTGATCGCCGAGAACTTCGAGCTTTCGACGCCCGCCCTGCGCAGCGACGCCCTGCGCCTGGCGCGCGTGCAACTTCCCTGCCGGCTCACGCTCGACGACGACGAGATGCACGTCGAAGAGCTGAAGGTCGATTGCGACGTCGGCCAGGTGACGCTCGACGGGGCGCTCGTCGTCGCCTTGACCAATGGCTTCACCGAGGGCTTCCTCGACGCCCTCATGAACCAGGACTACGGACTCGTCGGCAAGATCGACCTGGCGGCCCTCTCCACGCGGCTGCCCGACACCTTGCGCATCCGCGAGGGGACGCAGATCACCTCCGGCGAGCTGGCGGTCGAAATCTCCCGCCGCACGCAGCGAAACGTCTCGACCTGGAAGGGCAAGCTCCGCACCACGAACCTGACGGCCACCAACAAGGGCCGGCCGGTCATGTGGAAGCAGCCGATCCAGATCGACCTTTCGGCCCGGCAGACGCCCGAGGGCCCGGTGGTCGACATGCTCGATTGCAACGCCGTGTTCATGGATCTGGAGGCGTCGGGCAACAAGGAGTTCTTCTCCGTCTCGGTCGAGTACAACCTGGAGAAGCTGGCGGCCGAGCTGGGGCAGTTCGTCGACATGACGGACCTGAAGCTGGCCGGCGACGGCTGGTCGTACGTGCGCTGGAGCCAGACGCAGGTCGGCAAGTTCGAGGCGGAATACCAGAGCCAGATTCGCGACTTCGAGTTTTTGATCCCCGGCGGCCGGCCGTGGCGCGAGCGCGAGCTGACGATCGTGGCCACGATGACGGGCGAGGCCGAGCAGGTCTCGATCCGCCGCGTGCAGCAATTGCAGGCCCGCATGGAAGCCCGCCGCGACCGGCTGGACGTGAAGCTCTTAAAGCCCGTCGATTCATTCTCGTCGCACGCAAGCTGGCCGCTCGCGCTGGAAATCAACGGCAACGTCGCCAAGTGGATCAGCCGCTTGGAGGCAATCCTGGGCGAGTGGGACGGCGTGCAGCTCGACGGCGACGGCAAGGCGACGGCCAACGTCACCCTCGCCCACGGCGCGGTCCGCTTCGCCGACGGCCACGCGCTCCTGAAAGACTTCCGCATCTTCGGCGCCGACTGGTCCGTGCAGGAGCCGACGCTCCGGGTCGATTGGGCCGGCCAATGGTCCGGCACGACCCGCAGGGCCGACATCGACCGGCTCGACATCCAGTGCCCGGCCTTGATGTTCACCACGACCGAGGCGCGCATTTCCTGGCCGGAACAGGCTGCGCCGAAGTTCACGGGCACGCTGGCCTTTTCCGGCGACATGGCCAAGCTGCAAAAATGGCTCCCCGGCGCCGACGACCCCAAGGCGCCGGATTTCCGCGGCCAGGCGCAGGGGAACCTGAAGGTCTCGCAGACCGGCCAGGCCGTTTGGATCCAGTGGGACACCACGATCGACAACCCGCAGATCGTCACCGCTTCCGGCGGCAGATGGCAGCAGCGGCGCGTCTATGTGGCCGGCGACGGCCGCTACGAACCGAGCAAGAACGCCCTGCAAATGGACAGCCTGGAGCTGGACGTGGCCTCGCGCGAGGGGAGCACGTTCAAGCTGGAGGCGTCCGGCCAGATCAAAGATCCGACCGACAAGTGCCAGATCGACATTGAGGGGCACTACGATTACGACGTGCAGCGTCTGCTGGAGCTGTCGCGGCCCTGGGTCGGCGAGGGCGTGCACGTGAACGCCGAGCGGCACTCGCAACCCTTCGTCCTCCGGGGCCCCTGGTCGTCGCTCCTGTTGGCCACGGAGCGCCCGACCGACCGCAACGCCCGCCCGCCGATCGCCGGCCTCTTGGCCGCCGCCCAGGTCGACTGGACCGGTGCCGACGTGTACGGCTTCCGCTTAGGCTCAGGTGAGGTCGTGGCCCGCCTGCAAGACGGCGTCCTCAAGGTCAATCCCATCGACGTGACCGTCTCCGACGGCCGGCTGACGGCCACGCCCAAGCTCGACTTCATGGCCAATCCGGCCGTGGCCACGCTCAATCCCGGCCCGATCCTGACGCGCGTCCGTATCTCGCCCGAGATGTGCCACAACGGGCTCAAGTACATCGCGCCGCTCTTGGCGGGCGTGACCGAAGCCCAAGGACAGTTCTCGCTGGATGTGAACGGCTGCCGGATTCCCGTGGCCGATCCGATGACGGGCGAAATCGCCGGGCGGATGATGATCCACACGGTCGACGTCGGTCCCGGCCCCTTGATGTACGTCGTCGTCGGCGCGGTGGACTTGATCCGCACGGCCCAGGGCAAAACGCCGCAGGCCGTCAACCTGCGCGTCGCCCAGTTGAAACGCGAATCGGTCGTGCCCTACCGCATGGTGAACGGCAAGGTCTATCACCAGGACCTGACGCTCGAGTTCGACGGCGTGACCGTCTCGACGTACGGCGCGGTCGGGCTCGACGAGTCGCTCGACATCGTTGCCAAGGTCCGCATTCCCACTTCGAGCGGCCGGCTGCCGGGGCGGACCTCGACATCTTACACGGATTTTGAAATCCCGATCGTGGGCACGATCGACCACCCGCGCATCGACCGCGAGCGCCTGCCGCAGACGCTGCTGAACGTCTTCACGGAGGAGAACCTGCTGAAGCTGCCGGGCCTGCGCGAGGCGCTGGAGAAGGGGGCCGGCAAGGCGACCGACAAGCTGAACGAGGGGCTGAATAAGCTCTTCGACGCGATCCGATAGGCGCCGTAAATCACGGTCCAGCGTACACCGCGCAGGCCGTCAGCCGCGCGCCGTCGCGCCGCAAGAACGCGATCTGCTCAAGGAGCTCCGGGCGCGGCAGGCCGCCGATGTCGATGGCGACGATCGCGCCGTCCACCGCCCAGGTCAGCTCGGCGATCCGCGGCTGATGGGCTGAGGCGGCGATCAGCACGAAGCGAAACGTCTTTTTCAGGTCGTCGAGCAGGATACCCAGGCCGTCGGCGCTCGCGGCATAGAGCGCCGTCGAAATCGCCAGGCCCGTCGGCATGATCTGAATTCGCTTGAGCGCGGTTTCGTGGACCGCTTCGCGCCATGGCCGGCCGTCGCCGAGCACCTCGGAAAGGCCCGGCCGGTCGTCCACGCCGAAATGCCGGCTCAGGCCGAACGCGCCCAAATCCGCGTCCAAGAGCAGCACGTCGCCCTCCGCAGTCTCCGCCAGTGCCAGGGCCAGGTCCGCCAGGCGGGAAGCGTGATGGGGCGAGGCCGTCAGGTGGATGCAGGCCAGCGCACAGGGCGGCGCCGTCACGCGCTTGAGGATCGCGTCCCGCAACCGGCGGCAGCCGTTGGCGACGGGGAAGGGACCCGCAAAGCGCTCGGCCGGATCGTTCCGGCGCTGGATGGACTCGATCGTCTGCGGCTGGGGAGCAGGCGGCGGCGAAGTCAGCGCTATTTCGGGAGCCGGCACTTGCTTACGCAGTGCCGGAATCGTGCCCAGGTGCGGCAAGAGGACGATCGGCGGAAAAAGCAGCGTCGGGGCCGGCTGGCTCATGTCGGCCACGCTGACCGAAACCTCCGGCGTATCGCTCCGCGCGGCAGATTTGCGCGGCGCAAAATGCGGGCCGCCGGCCGCCCCATGCGCGTCTTCCAGGCTGCAGAAAATCGACGCGGCCGCCTCGGACGGCGGCGCGGCTTCCGGCGCGATCACCACCGACAGGGCGCACTGCCGCAGGCGGCGGTTGCGCTCTTTCTGATCGGCCTTCGGCTCCGCAGTGGCTAGGGTCATGGTCGGCGATGCTTCGCCAAGGACAAGGGAAGAGCGTCGATGGAGATCGGCCCTCGCTGGCGCGTCGGGTTAGTCGTGGCACCCTCGCTGGCGCGTCGGGTTAGTCGTGGCACCCTCGCTGGCGCGTCGGGTTAGTGTGTGCTCTCCGGTTCGTCGTCGATCACGAGCACGTCGTCGGAGGAGATTTCCAGCACGCAATCCGGCGGCAGCGGCGACCATTGCCCGCCGGCCGGCTGATCGGCGGCCTGGCGCTGGCGGATCGCCTCGGAGAGCGCGATCGTGGGCGGGAGGGGCGGCTGGCCGTCCGGTTGCGGGGCGTCGGCGGCCTTTTCGCCCTCCAGCTCAGTTTCCATGATCGAAAGCGAGCCGTACGGATCGACGACCAGCTCCGTGCCGACTGCGTCCTGGGCTGCGACGGCGACCGGAGCGGCGTCCGGTTCTGCGACCGCGTCTTCGGCGGCATCTGATTCCGCTGCCGCCGGCCCGGCGGCGTTTTCCGTCCCGCGACGGTGCTGCGAATCTAGCGTCGCGTACCGGTCGTGCAAGACGACCTCCTCGCCAAAACCGGCGAATGGGTCCGCTTCGGGAATCGAGGGCGTCACGGGCGGCGGTTCATCCACCACGGGCGGCGGTGTTTCCGCCGCGGCGGGAATCTCAAGGTCCGCCAGCCGCGTCTCGACGTCGGTCAGCGACTGCTCCGGATCGGACTCGAGGTTGATCGCCGCGGGCGCCGTGGCGTCGTCGACGAGGGCGCCGAACTCGACGACGCTCGGCCGCTCTTCCGGTTCGCGCCGGCTGGTCCAGGGCGTGGGGAGCTGTTGCAAGTCCGACCAGGCTTCGCGGACGTGCGCCGCCGTCACGGGCCGCTCCTTGCGGTTCCACGCCAGCATGAGCGCGTGGTCGCACAACTGGTTGACGAGCCGCGGAATGCCGTCGCTGGCCTGATGGACGGCCTCCGCCGCGGCCGGCTCGAAGATCGCCTCCGCCTGTCCTTCCGAGGCCGCGAGCTGGAAGCGAACGTAGTCGATCGTCTCGCAGCGGTCGAAGGGCGTCAAATAGCACCGCGCCGCGAACCGCTGGCTGAGCGCCTCGAGCTGCGGCCGGGCCAGGTGCTCCTCCAGACCCAGTCCGCCCGCCAGCACCAATCGCGCCTGCGGCTCCGTCCCGCACGACACGTTGCTGATGATCCGCAGCTCGTCGAGCAGCTCCGGGGCCAGGGCATGGGCCTCGTCGACCAGGACCAGGGCGCCGCGGGGGCATTTTTCGGGGTTGCGCAGATGGTCCAGAAGCGCCAGCCACAGATCGCCGTCCCCCAGGCCGCGGCAGGGGGCTTTCAGCTCGTAGAGGATCGCCTGCAACAGCTCGCGCCGGGTCGTGATGTGTCCCGGCGAGAGCGAAATGACCGTGAACAGGCCGGCGAATTGCTCGGCGAGCAATGCCAGCACGAGCGACTTGCCCGTTCCCGGGCCTCCGATGACGAGCCCCATCCCCTCCGCTCGCTCGATGCACCGCGCCAGCGTCTGGCGGGCGTCGTCGATCGACGAAGCCGGGAAATAGCGGTTCGTGAGCGGGGAGGCGGCAAAGGGCCTCTGCCGGAGCCCAAAGAAAAGCTCGTACATCGCCACGGTTCTCCGTGCCGGCAGCCAGCCGAGAGAGAGGAACGCCGCGGGCGCGCAGCGCGGCCCGATAGTTGTCCAAAACATACGTTCGGCAGGAAGCGACCGCAGGCTTAAGGGGCGGGCCGGAAGGTCGGCTGGGCAAACCGGGCCGGCGGCGATGGCGCTGCTGGCACCGTGTGCGGGCGAGCGGGTTCGCCCGCTTTGGGCCTGGGTCGGCCGGCCCTGGGAAGCCGACCTCGGGCGAGGGCGACGGAGAGGTCCGGCAACCCGGTCGATCGGATTTCGCCCAGATGACCTTTACGTCGCGGCCGGCGTATGAGACATTCCCGCCCCTCTGCCATCGACCACCACCAGGGTGCCGTCATGCCGCGAATCGCGCAATGGTTGGGACGGGCGACTTGGAAGCTTCTGGCGCCGACGCTCTTGGCCGCGGAGCTGCTCACCGGGTGCGCGCCCTTGCAGCACGACGCCGCGGGCTTCCGCGAGGCCTTGATCGAGACGAAGAGCCTGGCCAGCCCCTCGGGCGGCCCGATCACCCCCCAGGCCCAGCAAATCGACCGCAGCCTGCAGCGGTAGGGCCTCGATCCCGCGCCGTTACGGTCGGTTGGTGGAGTCCCGCCGCGAACACTCGCACTCACGAAGCAAATCTTCGGTCGACGGGGACTTCGCCGGTGGACTACACCGATCTAATCGACTTCGTTCGAAACTATCGTCGCGAGCACTCAAAGGCCTCGAAACAGCAGGGGAAGAAAAGGGGTCATTCTGATTTATTCTTGCCGGGGCTGGGCCGCGTCACGAGCTAACCAGTACGACGACGTGAACCGGCCCACGCAGGTCATTCTGCCCGACCCGGACGGCGCCGGGCCGCTCGCCTCGCCCGTCTGGCAATTCGGCTACGACAAGAATGGGAACGTGACGAGCCTGACGGACCCGCTGGGCAACGTGACGACCGCCCTCTACGACGAGCGGAACCGGCGGAAGACGGTGACCGAGTCCGACCCCGATGGCGCAGGCCCGCTCACCAGCCCCGTCACGACCTTCGCCTACGACGCGGCCAGCCAGATGACCAGCGTCACCGACCCGCTTTTGCGCGTGACGGCCTGGCTCTATGACAACTTGGGCTGCCTGAAGCAGACGACGCTGCCCGATCCGGACGGCGCGGGGCCGCTTGTAAGCCCGGTCTGGCAGTACGCCTACGACGCCGCCTCAAACCTGCTCAGCGAGATCGACCCGCTGGCGAACGTCACGACGTACCTCTACGACAACCTGGAGCGCCTGACGCGCATCACGGAGGCTGATCCGGACGGCGCTGGTCCCCTCACCGCCCCGCAGACGAATCTTGCGTACGACGCCGCCAGCCAATTGACGAGCGTGACCGATCCCTTGTCGCGGATCACGTCGGGCCAGTACGACAACCTCGGGCGGATGAAGCA
This sequence comes from Planctomycetia bacterium, assembly GCA_016177915.1. Classification (GTDB taxonomy): domain Bacteria; phylum Planctomycetota; class Planctomycetia; order Pirellulales; family S012-138; genus JACOUI01. Next base: position 125 of record JACOUI010000379.1, on the reverse strand, counting down.
ACTGACGCTGCCCGATCCCGACGGGGCAGGCCCGCTCACGTCGCCGGTCTATTCGTACACCTTCGTCGCCGCCGGCAACGTGCTGACCGAGACCGACCCGCTGGGGAACGTCACGAACTACCTCT
>JACOUI010000378.1 GCA_016177915.1 Planctomycetia bacterium | reverse complement strand
GCTGCGGATGGCCGCGGCGCCCCGCTCCCTTCACCTTTCACCGGCCCCAGGCCAAGAACGAACGAGATGAAGCAGGTACAATGCGAAGCAACGAATCGACCGCGCCGCGGCCGAGCGCTCACCGCTGCGCGCGCCGCTTCAACAAGAAATCCAAAGGGTCTTCGTTTATTCGAGGGTTAGTGTGCATGCGAAGGGCGCTTGCAGAAAGGGCCGTCGCCCGCTTCTCCCTCGCTCGCGCTTCGGGTTGGTGTGCAGTCGAAAACCGCCGACAAAAAATCAACGCCCCGGCGTGGACTTTTCGCAGAAAAACGGCTAAGCTGACACCCATCAATGCTCGTTCATTCGTCGTTCCAACGGGGAATCGCAGACGAGGAGACGCGCCGTGCTGACGTTTTGCGATCGCTCCGCCTTGGGACGCCGCGAGTTTTTGCGGATCGGCAGCCTCGCGCTGAGTGGGCTGTCGCTTTCCAGCTTGCTGGCGGGCCGGGCAGCGATGGCTCAGGGGGCATTGACGCCGTCGGGCCGCGGAGTCGTCCGCGACAAGTCCGTCGTGTTCCTGTTCATGCACGGCGGGCCCAGCCAGATTGAGACGTTCGATCCTAAGCCCGAGGCGCCGGTCGAAGTCCGCAGCGCCACGGGCGACATCGGCACGAAGCTGGCCGGCGTGCGGTTCGGCGGCACGTACGAAAAGCTCGCCGCCCTGGCCGACAAGATCTCCGTCGTCCGCTCGTTCACGACCGGCGACGGCAATCACGACATCAAGCCCATCGTCGGGGTCAATACGCTCAAGGCGAACATGGGTTCGCTCTATGCCCGCGTGGCCGGCATCAACCACCCGGTGACGGGCATTCCCACCAACGCGGCGATTTTCCCGAAGTCGGTCAATCCCGAGGCCGGGGCAGCCCAGGAGGGTTTTGGGAAGTTCTGGGACGCGGGACCGCTGGGGGCGGCGTATGCGCCGTTCGTGCCGGGGGCGGGCGGGAATCTGCAAAGCGACATGAAGCTGACGCTGGACAAGTCGCGCCTGGACGACCGGCGGGCGCTTCTGGCGCGGCTGGATGCGATCCGCCGCACCGTCGAGTGCGACTCGCTCGAGGGGCAGGGGCTGGACAAGTTCACGGAGCAGGCCTTTGCGACGGTGCTGTCGGGCGTCGGCGACGCCTTCGACCTGTCGAAGGAGGACCCGAAGACGATCGCCCGGTACGACACGAGCCAGCTTGTCCGCCCGGACCAGATCAGCCGGAAGTGGAACAACTACAAGTTTTACGTGGATCACGGCAAGACGCTGGGGAAGCTGATGCTCTTGGCCCGGCGGCTGTGCGAGGCCGGCTGCGGTTTTGTGACCGTGACGACGAATTTCGTGTGGGACAACCACTCGGACGTGAACAACGCCGGCGTGGAAGAGGGGCAGCGGTATTGCGGCCTGCCGTTCGATCATGCCGTCTCGACGTTCATCCAGGACGTTCACGAGCGCGGCCTTTCGGACAAGATCCTGCTCGTCTGCTGCGGCGAGATGGGCCGCACGCCGCGGATCAACAAGACCGGCGGCCGCGACCACTGGGGCGGCTTAGCGCCGCTGCTGTTGTCCGGCGGCGGCCTGGAGATGGGGAAGGTGATCGGCCAATCGACGCGCGACGGCGGCCAGCCGCAGTCGGAGCCGGTGACGATCAAGCACCTCACGTCGACGATCATGCACACACTGTTCGACGTGGGGGCTTTGCGCATCCTGCGCGACGTGCCGACCGATGTGGCCCGCGTCATCACCGACGGCGAGCCGATTCCGGGGCTGCTGGCGTAGCGGCGGGCGGCTGGGCTGTCGCATTCGTCGTCTTGCGAAGGCGTCGCGCGGCTGATATCTCTACGGCCATGACGCCAAAACTCGCCGACCCGCCGGGCGTGACGGCCCCGGTCTTCACGATCCAGCACAAGCTTTACGTTTGGCTGTGCGCCTTCTTCGTGGCCTGTCTGATCATCGCCGACATCGTCGGGATCAAGCTGTTCCGGATTCCTTTGGGCTTTTCGTTTTGGAATCCCTTCGGCAAGGACCCCATCGACGCGATCGAGCACACGTGCGGGATGCTGACGTTCCCCGTCACGTTTCTGCTGACGGACCTGCTCAACGAGTATTACGGCAAGCGGGCGGCGCGGCGCGTGACGTACATCGGCCTGGTGATGGCGCTGTTCGTGTTCGGCGTCATGAACCTCTCGGTGGCGATGCCGCGGCTGCCCAAGGAATACAACGTCGACGAAAAGGCGTTTGAGGCCGTCTTGGGATCGGCGCAGACGATGTACCTTGCGTCGATCACGGCCTATCTCGTCGGGCAGCTCTCCGATATTTGGATTTTTCATGCGCTCAAGCGGCTGACCCGCGGCCGGTTCGTCTGGCTGCGGGCGACGGGCAGCACCGTCGTCTCGCAGTTGATCGACAGCTTCATTGTGAGCTATTTGGCGTTCAGCCTCGGTCGCCAGATCCTCGGCGGTCCCGATACGCCCCCGCCCGCGCCGTTTATCGACGTGCTCAAGATTGCGGCGACGGGCTACATGCTGAAATTCGTCGTGGCGATCGCCATCACACCGTGCATCTACGCCGGCCACGGCATCCTGCACCGGCTGTTCGGACTGGAGCCGCTCCCGCCGGATGACCCGCGCGTGTGAGAGGCGGCGCCGTCAAGCCACCGCGCCACTTTCCGGGCTTAGGGCGTGCCAGATACTGCCGCAACCAGGCGGGCGAGGTCGTCGTCATTGTTGTAGACGTGCGGGCTGATGCGCACGCAGCCTGCGCGGGAGTTGACGGCGACGCCGTTGTCGCGGCAGACGCGGAGGATCGCCCGCGGGTCTTTGCCGGGCATTTGGAACGCGACGATGGCGCTGCGCTTTTCGCCGCGGCGGTCGCTGACGATTGTCGCGCCCGCCGCTGTGAGGCGGCGACAGGCCTCGTCGGTGATTTCGAGCGCGCGGGCGGCGCGGTCTTCGGCCGGATAGGAAAGCAAGAGCTTCAGGCTCTCGCGCAGGCCCAGGAACAGGCCGGCCGGCAGCGAGCCGCCCTCGTAGCGTTCTGCGGTCGGCGCGATGGCCATCCCCAGCTCATGGTACTGCCGGCCCGCCGGCGAGCTGTTCCAGCCCAGGCCCAGCGGCCGGAGAAAGTTGAGGTGCTCGCTGCGGACGTAGAGCACGGCCGCGCCCTCCGGCCCCAGGAGCCACTTGTGGCCGTCGGCGGCCAAGAAGTCGATGCCCTGCGCGTGTACGTCGATCGGAAAAACTCCCAGCGCCTGGATGGCATCCACAAAAACGAGCGCTCCGCGGCGGTGGGCCGTCTCGGCCAGGGCCGCGAGGTCGCGGCGGAAACCCGTGGCGTAATCGACCCAGCTTGCCGCCACGAGCCGCGTGCGGCCGTCGCAGGCGGCGGCCAGCTCGTCGACGTCGACGCCGCCGATCGGGCGGCCGGGCTTGCGCTCGACGGGGCGCGGCTCCACGCCGCGCGATTGGAGGTTCAGCCAGGCATAGCGGTTGGAGGGGAACTCGTCGGCGGGGAAGACGACGTTGTCGCCCGGCTGCCAGGGGAAGCCCTCGGCCACGAGCGTGACGCCCTCGGTCGTGTTGCGAACGAGCGCGATTTCGTCGGGGCTGGACCCGATCATCTGCGCCGCCAGGCTGCGCACCTCCTGGACCTTGCGGTCGTGGTCGCTCCAGTGGACGTCGCCGTTTTCGGCCACGTCGGCGGCCCAGGCGGCGATCGCGCCTGCGGCGGACTGCGGCATGGGCGAGACGGCCGCGTGGTCGAGGTAGGCCCAGCGCTTGGCGACGGGCATCTGGCGGCGGAAGGAGGTCCAATCCATAGCGATGGGCTCTGAGCGCCGGTCGCAAATCAGCATTTTCACAAGCACTGCCCTTGGACGCGGATGGGACCCCTTTCCCTACTTTTCCCCTTCCATCTCCAAATCCCGCATCACGATCCGCGTGTGCGTCACCAGCGCCTTGCCGTCCTGGTAGCTGACGCTCGTGATCCCGCGCACGCACCGGGCGATGTCCAACCCCACGTGCACCTGCGATGCCAGCGACTCCGGATCGTCCACGACCGGCGCAAGAAAGAAGAGACCAAAGTCGAACCACGGCTGCGCCGCGTCGACGACCTGCGGGACATCGAGGTGAACGACCGACAAGAGGCCCCGGTCCTTGTCGGCGAGCGGCACGCCCAGGTCCAGCGGCGTCCGCGTCAGAAACTGCTCGGCGTTCTTCGCGCCCAGCGTCACAACCGCCGCGCGCGGCACCAGACCGGCGGCCAGGCGCAGATCGTCCAGCCCGCCGATCGGCGGGTACGCGTAAATCGTCCCGGCCGACGACGTCGTGGCCTCGGCCTCGGGCAGCTCGAGTCCCGCAAACTGAAAGTGCATCTCGCGGACGGCGGCGACGATCTCCCTGGCCACGGCGACGTAGTTGCCGATGCCCTCTTCCAATTTCCGCGCATTCTCCACGCCCCAAACGAGCGCGACGCCCGGCACTTTCGGCAGCCCTGGGATTTGCACGTCTCCTCCCACGACCAGCGCCAACTGGCCGTCGAGTCCCGGCAGGACCTCTTCCAGCGTGGCCTTTTCCAGGCGCTCGGCCAGCGGGGCGAGCTTTTCGCGCAAGAACTCGTACTGCTGCCGCGATTCGCCCTCCGACCGCGCCAGGACGAGCGCATCGGCGACGCGGACCAGGCTGCGGAGTGCCTTCAGCGCGCCGCGCCAATCGTCCATCGTCATGTTCGACCGGCCGGCCGCAAAAAACAGCGGCTTTCGGCCGAGGTGCTCCAGGATCGTCAGCGGACGGGCCGGCGCCGCCGGCTGATCAAAGTGAATGCTGTACGCTTCCACGCCGGAAGGCGAAAGGTAGCAGTAGTCCACCGTCGGCGCGGGCGGAGGCAGTGTTTTCTCGACCTGCGCCCGGACGTCCTGCAGCTCGGCCTGCAGGTTCCGCCGTGCGTCGTCGTCCAGGGGGGCCGCCTGCAGCTCCCGGTCGAGATGCTTGAGCAGCTCATCCACCGCCGCGTCCGAGCGCATCCGGCGCTGGAAATCCGCGCTCGTGTAGCCGACGCTGACGGGCGGCGACGGCGCCGAGCGGACCGGCGCAAGCTCGGCCCGGCCGTACAGCGGCTTGCCCGTGCCCAGCTTCGCGAGGTGGTCGGTGGCGCCGCTGGCCGAGACGATCACGTAATTGCGCCACACGCCCACGGAAATCGTCTCGCGGAAGTCGGCCAGGAGCTTCTCATATTCGGGACGCAGATCTTCCTGAAGAGCGCCGAGGAAATTTTTCACGAAGTCTTCGCCGACGATTTCTTCGATCATTTTGCCGGTGATCGTGCAGGTCAGGAAATCGCCCTCGCCGATGCGGGCGCGCTTCACGGCGCCTCGCAGCCAGGCGGCGTCGCCGTCCGCGGGCAGAGTGCGGATCAATTGCTCCAGCCGGTCGAGTTGCGCCTTGGCGCGGCTAACGTCCTCGACGCGGAACCCGACGACCAGCGCGGGCGGCTTCGTGAGCACGTCCCGATGGCCAAGCATCAGATCGGCGTAGGCTTTGAAGAGCTCCTGCTCGGCGCTCGGCGGCGGAAAGAGGCGTCCCCGCATCAGAAACGAGAGCATCGTGAAATTCTGGACGTTGTTCGACCGCTGGTAGAGGTCGTACAAATCGGCCCAGCCGGCCTCGCCGTAGCAGAAGACCTCGTGCGACGCCATGTCGACGAGCAGGGCCCGTAGCGGCTCGTTTTCCGGCTGCTTCAGCCAGCGCAAGGGCGGCGGATCGTCGTCGCGCTCCAGTCCCTCCCAGGTGCGCTCGATCTCGTTGCGCAGGTCGATCACGGCAGGCTGCGCCAGGAGCGTTTTTCCGGCCCGGCTGCCGGCGATCTTCTGGCACAAGGCGCGCGGCTCCAGCAGCACGCTACAGAACCCAGCGTCCTCCGGAACGACCGCCAGCGACGTTTTCTCGAGGGGATCCTCCTGGGCGGCCGACCACGCCGGCGCCAGGACCGGCAGCAGGAGGGCGATCGCCAGGGCCGATGCAAAACCCGACAAGGGACCGCGGCGGTTCATGGTGGCACCTGAAGTGGAAGGGATGGAATCGATGGGCTGTCGCCGCCGTCCTGTCGCCAGAGTCAGATCGCGACCCGGCCAGCACGACGTACGACAACCGCACATTCTACTGGGTGCCAAGGGCAAATGCCAAAGAATGGCCCGCGGTTGCCTGCGGTCGCGGAGCGCTGCGCAATGTGATCTTCGCCCCGCGCCTTGCAATTGCAACGTGGTTTGGTAACTTGCGGACTCGACGTACCGACGAACTCGGATTCAAGCAAAACGCATCGTCCAGAACGCACTGGGAGCCCCTCCATGTCCATGTACATCGGCGAAGCCCTGACCGGCGAAGGCAACGAGATCGCCCACATCGACCTCCTGATCGGCAGCAAGGACGGCCCGGTGGGCCAGGCCTTCGCCAACGCCCTGGCCCGCCAGAGCCGCGGCCATTCGAACCTGCTGGCGGTCCTCACGCCGAACCTGGCCGTCAAGCCCTCGACCGTGCTCATCACCAAGGTCACGATCCAGGGCGCCAAGCAGGCCGTGCAGATGTTCGGCCCCGCGCAGGCGGCGGTGGCCAAGGCCGTGGCCGACAGCGTGGCCGACGGCGTGATCCCGAAGAACCAGACGGAAAACCTGGTCATTGTCTGCGGCGTGTTCATCCACTGGGAGGCGCAGGACGACAAGAAGATCTACCAGTACAACTACGAGGCCACGAAGCAGGCCATCAAGAACGCCATGCAGGGCAAGCCCACGGCCGACGAGATGATCGCCGGCAAGGAATCGGCCAAGCACCCGTTCCGGGGGTTCTAGCGTGAGGCGAACCATCCCCACCGACCTTGTGCCGACCTCGCGTCGGTGGATGGCTGACTGGTCGCTAGCGCGAACCCCTCGGAGCTTGGGGCTTGCAGGGCGAGCGCGAGGAAGCGCTGGCGGCCTTGGCCCGTTGCGCCCAGCGGCTCGCCCGCTCAGAAAATTGCAAAATGAAAATTGAAAATTGCAAATTGGAACAATTTTCAATTTGAAATTTAAGATTTTGGATTTTTGATTTGGGATTGTGGCGGCGGGTTGGCGGACCTTGTACGCTGGCTGTCACGGAATTCGCCGCCACCCTTGGAGACACCCGCTCATGCGCCTGCAACTTACTTCCGTGCCGTGCCTTCTCGTTCTCTTCGTCGCCGGCGCCGGGACCGCCTACGCGCAGGACAAGAAAGAACCGATTCGGCCGACGGACGTGATCCAGCTCTTCAACGGCAAGGACCTGGCGAACTTTCACGTCTGGCTTTCCGACACCAAGGGCGAAGACCCCAAAAAAATCTTCGCCGTCCACGACGGCCTGCTGCACGTCTCCGGCGACGGCCTGGGCTACCTCTCGACCAACGACGAATACCGCGACTATCACCTTGTGGCCGAGTTCAAGTGGGGCGAAAAAACCTGGGGCAACCGCCAGGACAAGGCCCGCGACAGCGGCATCCTCGTCCACGCCGTCGGGCCCGACGGCAGCGCCGGCGCCTGGATGGCCTCGATCGAGTACCAGGTGATCGAAGGGGGCGTGGGCGATTTCATCCTCATCGGCGGCAAATACGCCGACGGCGCTACCGTTCCCATGAAGCTCGCCTGCGAAACGACGAAGGACCGCGACGGCGAGAACGTCTGGAAAAAAGGAGGCGCTCGGGAGACCTTCACCCGCGGGCGGATCAATTGGTACGGCCGCGACGTTGATTGGAAGGACGCGCTCGGCTTTCGCGGCCGAGACGACGTCGAGAGCCCCTTGGGCGAGTGGACGAAGTGCGAAGTGATTAGCGACGGCGGGCACATCCAGGCGTATGTGAACGGCAAGCTGGTGAACGAGGGCTTCGACGCCTTCCCTTCGGCGGGGCGAATTCTGATCCAGACGGAGCTGGCGGAGGTTTACTTCCGGAAGTTCGAGCTGCACCCACTGAAGAAGAAGTAGTATTTCGTTGTGGGCGCCTTGCGCGGGAGGCTCGGTGCTTTGGGTTGGGGGATGCGGCGAACGAAGCGCCGGCGACGACTCTTGCCGATGCGGTGGTCTCGCGCAGAGCCTAAGGCTTGCGTTCGAACGTACCGTGGTCGGAGACAATCATGCACTGCGGCAGGGCAACGTGCAGTTTCTTGACGCTTTCGGCCGTCGTTTTCGTCTCTCTCAAGTTGAGCTGCTCGAGCCCGGTCAGCTTCTCCACGTGCGCCAGGCCCGCGTCACTGATCTGCGTGTGGTTCAGACTAAGAACGCGCAGCTTCCGCATCCCCTGGACGTGCGCCAGGCCGGCGTCGGTCACCTGAGACCGATCCAGAACAAGCGATTGCAGGTTCGGGAACGCCTCTACCACCTGCTTCAAGTCGGCGTCGGTGATTGATGGACCCAGACTAAGGCCATCCAGTTTGGTCAATCCCTGGAGGTGCCGGAGTCCCGCGACGCTGACGCGCGTGTCGCCCAACGCAATGAATCGGAGATTCGGCACCGCCGTTAGTTGCGCGATCCCTTCATCGCTTACCTGCGTTGCGACCAGCACGAGCGTCGTGAGTTTGGGAAATGCCTTGAGGTGCTTAAGGGCCGCGTCGCCGATGTCCGTGTAACTCAGATCGAGTTCCTCGAGATTCCGCAGCGAGAGGAGCTTAACGAGCCCCGCTTCGCTCACGCGGTTGCGGGACAGTTTCAACGAACGGAGGTTTGGCAAAGCCTCCAGGTGGTGCAGGCCGACGTCGCTTACTCTAGTCCAGGTTAGATCGAGCGTTTCAAGACTGGGCAGCGCGCGCAGTTCAGCCAGCGCGGCATCGCTCACCGTCGTCTGGTTCAGCACAAGCTCGGTGAGCCCCGTTAGCCTCCGGAGATGGGTCAAGCCCGCATCGGTCACTCGCGTGGCGCTGAGATCGAGCGATTTCAGTGTCGACAGCGACTGAAGATGCCCAAGCCCTTCATCGGTAAGCTGGGTATTATGCAAGCGAAGATTCTTGAGATGCAGCAAGGGCTTGAGGCGCACCAGGCCGGCGTCGGTAGCCTGTCGATTAGCTTCGAGGTTGACGCCGACGACGTGGAACGCTTCGGCCGGAAGGTCCTTGGCCGCCCGGATTTCACTTTCGTCCTGTTCCCTGCCAATCTTCACGGCGCCGCCAATCGACAGCACCCACTCGGCCGCGCGACGGTCGGCGTCGTCGGTCCCCGCCCCTGCGGGCCGTTCGAGCGTTACCCGCACGCGGACTTCCTTGCCGCGCGCGAGCTTGAATTCGCTCGTCGTCACGTCCAGGCCCGTCTCGTCGCGGACGATCAGCCCGGGGGCGGGCACGACCTTGTAGGCGCCGGAGGGCACGTCGGACGGGTTCTCAGGGAAGATCGTGTACGTGCGCCCGCTCGTCGTGTCCTTGATCGTCAGGCCGCCGCTGTCGAGCGCGGCCACGATCGCCTTGTCGGAGATTTCGAGCTTGACCGTGCCGCGGTCGGTCGTGATGCGGTAGATTTGCACGCCGAAGAGCGCAGCCACAACGACGGCGGCGGCGATGGCGAGCGTGATGACGCGATTACGAGGAGAGAACCAGAGGCGAGAAAGGGCGAACGGACGCGCGGGCGATGGGGCGGCGTGAGGCAAAGCCGAGTCCGCCCGCAACCCCCCACCCCGACCCTCCCCCGCAAGGGGGGAGGGAGAAGGCAACCCCCCACCCCG
>JACOUI010000377.1 GCA_016177915.1 Planctomycetia bacterium | reverse complement strand
TAGCCCCAGCCCGACATCATGCTGCCGCCGAAGTCGCTTTTGAAGTTCTTGGTCCAGACGATGCTGCCGTCGTCGGTCTTGAGGCAGGCCAGGTCGCCCTGGGTGGAGAGCCCGTAGACGAGGTCGCCGTCGACGGTGGGCGTGCAGTTGGTTTCGCCGCCGCCGCCGATGGGCGTGGACCAGACGATCTCGCCGGTCTTTTCATCGAGGCAGACGACGTTGGCCCGGCCGCCCTTGCCGCCCATCGTGTAGACGCGCCCCTTGGAGACCGTCACGCTCGAATAGCCGGAGCCGAGGCCCTTGGCCTCGAAGACCACCGGCGGAGGGTTGTTCTCGTTCCACGACGCGACGAGGCCCTTCTCGGTGCAGATGCCGTCGCGGTTCGGCCCGCGCCATTGGGGCCAGTCTTCGCCCCGCGAGCGGTCGATGCCCGCCGCCAAGGTGGCGAGCGCGGCGACGGTCCAAAGGGAGATCGAGCGTTTCATAGTGGCTCCCGTTGCGGATGAAGCTCTTGTCTGTTCGCGTTACGACTTTACGCGGCGTCCGCCGAAAAATCAACGACGCTTGATGCGTCCACGACCGCGCGGATTCGCGTCGTCCTGAACTTCCTGACGCTTCACCAGTTTTGGTTACGCAACGCCGCCCGTTCCCAACTCCACACTCCAAACTCCTCTGCCCCTGCCCCCTGATTCCTGCCTCCTGTTCCCCGTCCCCCGCTCCTACGCTCCATGCTCCTTCGTCTGGGGCGCCCATGACACCTTGTAGGCCGGCCCAAGCTGGCTGCGCGTCATGTGGATGATCTCCTGCGTGTGGCCGCGGAAGTGCGGCAGCGAGTTGAAGATCGCCTCGGCCCCGCTGACGTCGAACGACTGAATGGTCCGCCGCCGGAGCAATTCGTCGGGCGTCAGCTTGCGCAGCGCCGCCTGGGACTCCCGCACGGTTGATTCGAGGCGCGCCAGCAGCTCCGCACGCGGCAGCGGGCCTTGCTCGGCGAACTCCGCCGGGCGGTTGCGCGCGTCCTTCGCCCCGCCGATGCCCGACACGATCCACTGCCGCAGGTTTCCGGCCAGGTGCAGCATCAGGTTGCCGATGCTGTTCATCTCCGGTCGCGGGCGGCGCCAGAGCTGGTCGTCGGCCAGTTGGGCGAGGCAGTGCTTGATTTTGGTGAGGGCCTCGTCGAGCTCCCCGCAGGCCGCCGCCGAAACGGCCGCCGTCACTTGCTCTGCTGTCGTTGACATCGCTTGTCCTCCGTAGGGCGGCCTTTCCAGGCCGTCTTTTTGTGACGGCCCGGAAGGGCCGTCCTACAATTCATTTCGTGGCCCGGCGATTGCCCGGGCGGTAAAATGGCCAGCGACCGCTCCCCATTCTCGCGTATGGTCCCGTCATGGAAAAGCAGGTCCTGCCGCTCGACGCCGCCCTTCGGGGCGATTTCTTCCGCCTGCACTCGACCGAGTGCGGCGAAGGCTGGTGCTGCTGTGCCGCCTGGTGGACTGCGACCTGGGACGGCTGGACCGACCGCACGGCCGACGAAAACCGCGCCCTCCGCGAAGAGCTTTTCGATCGCAACCAATTCGACGGCTACCTGCTCTACGTCGACGGCCGGCCCGTCGGCTGGTGCCAGGTCGGGCCGCGCGACCGTTTCACAAAGTTGACGGCGCAGCTTCGCCTCGAGCCGGACGAGAGCGCCTGGGCCGTCACTTGCTTTCTGATCTTGCCCGCGTTTCGCCGCCAGGGCCTGGCGCGATTCCTGCTCAGCGAGGTTTTAACCGACCTGCGCCGCCGGGGCGTCCAGCGCGTCGAGGCCTATCCCAAGCCCGCCGCGCGCGACGACGGCGACCTCTGGAACGGGCCGGAATCGCTTTTCCGCTCACTGGGCTTCCGCACCCTCCGCGACGACGCGCCGCGCAAAATCATGTCGCTCGACCTGACCCCTGTTCCCTGACTCCTGTTTCCTGTCTCCTGACTCCTGCTTCCTCCCATGTCCCCCTCCGCCGCCCTCCCGCTGCAAATCCACGGCCCGGCCGACCTGGCGCCGCTCGTCGGCCACGAGCTTGGCGCGAGCCAGTGGATCACGATCGACCAGGCGCGGATCGACGAGTTCGCCGAGTCCACGCTCGACCGCCAGTGGATCCACTGCGAGGTCGAGCGCGCCGCCCGCGAGTCGCCCTACAAGACGACGATCGCCCACGGCTACCTGACGCTGTCGCTCGGCCCGGCGCTCAACGACCAGATCATCCTCTTTCCCGGCGCGCGGATGGTGCTCAACTACGGTCTGAACCGGGTGCGGTTCCCCAACGCGGTGCGCTCCGGCTCGCGGCTGCGGCTCAAGCTGCGCCTGTTGGAGATGGAGGACATTCCCGGCGGCGTGCAGCTTACGCTGCGGCAGAACTTCGAGGTAGCGGGCCAGGAAAAGCCCGTCTGCGTGGCCGACTCGGTGATGCGCGTGTTTTGGGACGAGCCGGACCGGCCGGCGTGAGACGACGCGCAATCTCCCGCGCGGGCGAGCCGCGTGGTGACGACGGCTACTTCTGCTCTTTCTTCGCCAGCGCCTCCCCCACGGCCGCGTCCAGCTCCTTGAGGCCCAGCGTGGCGTCCACTTCGTAGTTGCCCACGTGGTAGTGCGCGATCTTGCCGTCCGCGCCCACGACCACGAACAGCGGCAGCTCCGCCCCAAGCTGTCGCGGGTCGCCAAGCTGCTTGATCAGCTTCCCCTCATCGAGCAGCACCCCGTAGCCCAGGTTCATGAACATCCGGAACTTGCGGATGCTGCGCAGCGCGGCGGGCCGCTCGGCCTCGTCCGCTAGCCGCGTATCGACCGCCACGCCAAACACCTTCACACCCGATTTCTGCCGCTGCTGGTGCAGGAAGTCGAGGTAGCCCGTCTGGCCGTAGGGCACCTTGAGCGGCGAATCGCGGTAGTCCCAGAAGTGCAGCACGGTCACGTTGCCGGAGAGTTCCTTCGACGAGAGCTTCGCGCCGCCGATTCCGTCCAGGGCGAACTCCTCGATCTTGCGGCCAATGAACTCTTTGGAAAGCTTTTCGACCGACTCGGCCTGCGTGCTCTGGGCCGAGAGCTCGCGCCGCGCGGCCGTCACCACCTTTTGCAGCGAGCCGGTCGTCACAGCCTCTTGCGCCCGCGGCAGGCCCTCGGCCAGCACGGCAAGCTGCTTGCCGCTGAACTCGGACACTTCGCTGCGATCCTGTCGCCCGAGCTTCGCGCGCAGTTCGAGCATGGTCTCAAATCCCTTGACGACCGCCGCAAGCTGCTCTCCATCGAGCTTCGATTGCCCCACGAGCCGCATCTCAAGCTGGTGCTCGCGGCCCATGCCCATGAACACGCGCTGTTTGAGGCTGAGCACGAGGGGGCTTTGCTTATCCACGAGGGCCGTGTACTGCGGGCCGTAATTGTTCGCCGCGCGGACTTCCCAGGCGTCGCGGTCCTCGAACTTTGCGGCCTTGGTCACTTCGAAGCTCATTTTGCCTTCGGTCCAGGTCAGCCCCGCGGCCAGCGGCTTCTCCGGCGAGATGAGAGGCATCAACAGCGGGATCACCGTCCCGTCGCCGCCGTCGTAGTCATAGAGGAGCGATGGCCCGGTGCCGCTTGGTTTCCACTTCGCGTCGGCCGACCACGTTCCAAACCGCTCCGGCCATTGCCAGCGCCCGCGGCCGTTTTCCTCGACGTGCCAGAAGAGTTTGGCGCCGGAGTCGCTCGTTGCGGCGACGACGAGCGTGAGGTCAAACACCTTCTGCGCTTCGCCGGGCGTGCGGTCGTCGTGCATTTCGGCGACGGCGCCTTGGAACGTAAGCTGCGTCCCGGCCGGAAGCGCCGATTCGTCGGCGGCCGTTGCAAGGACCGCGGGCAGGAGCGCGAGCGGATAGAGCGCGGTGAGCATGCGGTCCTCGGCGGAACAGGGGGCAGGGGCGACATATCCCAAAGCCCACCGGCTGCGTCCGGTGGGACTTACGTTACAACGCAGGGCCATTGTAATTCGCGTCTTTCGTCGCGGCGAGTGCATCGATTTCTGCCGGCTTCAGCCGGCTTCGATTGGGCTTTAGCCGTGCCGGCCCTGGACGCGCCATCGCTGCACGCCCACAATGCGACCATCGTAGGTAGCCGTCTCGCTCCGCGAGACGAAGCCCGAATGGCAATGCCGCTGGCCATGCGCGCCCGCGGCGAATCCCGGCGGCGATCGCCAACGCGCCGCATCACGCGGAGCGTGATGGCTACAAGAACGCCTCTCGAAATCACAACGATGAAACTCGCCTCCTACCAATCCAGCTTCGGTCCCCGCGCGGCCGGCCTGCGCGATGGCGCGCTCGTCGATCTCAACCGCACCGACCCGGCCATCCCGGCCTCGATGAAAGAGCTGCTCGCGCAGGGACCGGAGATCTGGCCGCGCGTCGCCCAGGCCATCGCGGCCGGACAAACGGTCGCCGCCGGCTCGGTCGAGCTTCTGGCGCCCGTCCCCGACCCGCGCAAGGTAATCTGCGTGGGACTCAACTACGCCGACCACGCCCAGGAGAGCGGCCAGGAGCCTCCGCCCGAGCCGGTCATCTTCTGCAAGTTCCCGACCGCCGTCTCGGCCCACGGCCGGCCGATCGTCGTGCCGCGCAACAGCACGTCGGTCGACTACGAAGCGGAGCTGGTCGTTGTCATTGGCCGCGGCGGGCGGCACATCCCGCGCGAGGCGGCCCTGTCGCACGTCGCCGGCTATTGCCCCGGCAACGACGTCTCCGCCCGCGACTGGCAGCTCCACAAGCCCGGCAAGCAGTGGCTGTTGGGGAAGACGTTCGACACCTTCGCCCCGTTCGGGCCGTACCTGGTGACGCCGGACGAAGCCGGCGACGTGGGCAGCCTGGCCATCCGCCTGCGCCTCAACGGCCAGACCATGCAGGACTCGCGCACGAGCCAGCTCATTTTTCCCGTGGCGGAGCTGATCGCCTACGTCTCCGGCGTATTCACGCTCGAGCCGGGCGACGTGCTTTTCACGGGCACTCCGCCGGGCGTCGGCGCAGCCCGCAAGCCGCCGGTCTTTTTGAAGGGCGGCGACGTCTGCGAAGTGGAGATCGAGAATCTCGGCGTGCTGCGGAATCCGGTGGTAGCGGAATGAGCGCTTCTGCGCTTCCGTCGTAGGGTTAGGCGGCCCGCCTGCCGTTTCTCGTGGGGTAGGCGTCCCGCCTGCCTTTGCCGTGATAGCACGCAGCCACACCACAGCAAAAGAAGAACGGCAGGCGGGCCGCCTACCCTACGAGGCGGGTCATAGCCTTCCCCTGCTTTCCGTTGGTATACTTGCGCAGGCATTCCTTCCCTTGCTCCCCCGACGGACCGAAATCGCGCGCCGTCTTGCCGCACGGCGCTCCCACCGGACCGCGAAAATCGACCCACGGCCGGGTTTTTGAAGGTCGTGCATGGACCACACGATTCTCCAGAACGTCGACGATCAAAAGCGCGCCCAGCAGCTCAGCCTGGCGGGCGACAAGGAAAAGCCGCCCACGCACGTCGCCGGCCTGGAAATGCACAAGTGCCTGGGCGAGGGCGCGTTCGGCGAGGTGTGGCTGGCCACCGAGGTGAACACCGGCGTCAAAGTCGCCGTCAAGTTCTACACCCGCCGCGGGGGCCACGACTGGTCGCTCCTGCCGCGCGAGGTGGAGAAGCTGGCCGTGCTGGCCAACGACCGGCACGTCGTGCAGCTTCGGCAAGTGGGATGGGATTCGGAGCCGCCCTTCTACGTGATGGAGTACGTCGAGGAAGGCTCGCTGGAGGACCGGCTCCGCGACGGGCCGCTGGACGTCGAGACCGCCGTCGAGCTGTTCCGCGAAGTGGCCGTCGGCCTGGCGCACGCCCACGGCAAGGGCATCCTGCACTGCGATCTCAAACCGGGCAACGTGCTCGTCGACCAGGACAATCGCCCCCGGCTGTGCGACTTCGGCCAGTCGCGGTTGACGAACGAGCTGACGCACGCGCTGGGCACGCTCTTTTACATGGCCCCGGAACAGGCCGAGACCAACGCGGCGCCGGACGTCCGCTGGGACGTGTACGCTTTGGGGGCGCTGTTGTACTGCATGCTCACGGGCCAGGCGCCGTACCGCACGGACGAGGCGGTGAAGCGGCTCGAAGGAGCCCCGACGCTCGACGATCGCCTGACGACCTACCAGCGGATCATTCGGGAGGCGCCCCGGCCGACGGAGCATCGCCGCGCGCCCGGCATGGACAAGCGCTTGGCGGACGTCGTCGACCGCTGCCTGGAAGTCGAGCCTTCGCGGCGCTTCCCAAACGTGCAGGCCGTGCTCACGGCCCTGGACGCTCGCGCTCGGCAGCGCGCCCGGCGGCCGCTGTTGGTGCTGGCGACGCTCGGGCCGATTCTGTTCCTCGTCGTCACGGCCTTCGTGATGACGAGGGGGTTTCTGACCGCGATCGATCAGCAAAAAGCGACTCTCCGCGAAAAATCGATGGCGGGCAACGTCTTTGCCGCCCGCTTCGTGGGCCAGGCCGTCGGCGCGGAGATCACCCGCCGCTGGGAGGCCCTTGAGCAGGAGGCCGCCGATCCCGAACTGCTCAAAATGATGGCGGACTATTACAAGGCACAAACCGCCGGCAATCACGCCGAGACGGCCAAGGTCCAGGACCAGATCGAGGCCTGGCTGGAGCGGGCGCGCCTCCGCTACGAAAACGCCCGCCGCGGCTCGCCCGACGAAGCCAAGGCCAAGGAGGGCATCGGCAAATCCGCGAGCTGGTTCGTCAACGAAGTCGACGGCACGCAGCTTGGCCGGCACCCCACCGGCAGCGCCCGCGACAAAAACTACTCGCACCGCGATTACTTTCACGGCCAGGGCGTGGACCATCTACCCGGCACGCCCGGCCTGAAGCCGATTCGCGGCCCGCACCTGTCGATCGCGTTTGTCAGCACCTCGACCGGCAAGCCGATCGTCGGGTTTTCCGTGCCGATCTTCGCCGAGGGCGCCGACCGCACGCAGGATGACCCGATCGGAGTGCTGGCGATGACCGTCGAGCTGGGGCGGTTCACCGAAATCCAGTGGCAGCAGAACCAGCTTGTGTCCCTGGTCGACAGCAAGCCCGACACGAAGGTCAACACCTGCACGATCACGACGCCTTGGCCTGGCGCTTCGCACGAGGACGTAAATCGCGATCTGACGTCCGTCATCGAGACCGCACTCAAGGACCTCGGCGGGGCGCAGGTGCGCGGGCAGTCGACGGCCGGCCGGTCGGTGGTGACCGTCGACGTCGCTCCGGAAATCGCGGCCCGCGGCGGCACGTGGAAGGAAGTGCAAACGCGCCTGGATTCGCTGGCCGGAAAGCTCCCCGCCCAGGCCGAGAAACCGACGATGACCGGCCGGCGCGGGGCCGTTCTGGAACATCCCGGCCTGCCGGAACAGCAGCAATCGCAGCAGAAAAACGGCGCTCCGGCGAGCTTGTTCTACGTCAACGACCAGACGCTGCCGCTCCTGGAATCGGCCTGCGACCCGCAGAACGCGGCCGCCGAGCCGCTCAAGATCCCAGTATACGCCGACCCCGTGGGCGCGGCGGGCAACGTCACCTTTAGCGGCAATTGGCTGGCCGCGATGGTCCCCGTCCGCGCCGTCCACACCGGGCAGTCGTACCCGACCGGCTGGGCCGTGATTGTGCAGGAGCAGGAATCGCAGGCCGTCAAGCCCGTCCAGAATCTGAGCGGTCAGTTGCTGCAGCAGGCGATCATCGGCGTGGTGCTGTTGGTGTTGACGGTGCTCGTGCTGTGGGGGTTCGTCGCGGTGCTGCTCAAGGGCACGCCGCGATCCCGCTTCCTGCGCACCCTGCGCCGCGGCCTGGGCCTGACGACCCCCTCCGCGACGTCCGCCTCCGCGCGACTGGGCCGTACGCCGCTGACGTCGCGCAATTCCGTCGACGTCACGCGCGCCGACGGTTCGCCGTGAGGGCCTTGCCGTGCCCGACCTGATCGCCGAAGGACTCCTCCCCCATCAGCGCTGGCGGCGCCCGCTGCACGCGGGCGAGACGTTCGCTTTGGGGCGCACGGCCGGTCCGTGGTCGATCCCCTGGGACCAGCAGATTTCCGGCGAGCACGCGCAGGTCTCGTGGGAAGGCCTCGAGCTGGTGGTCGTGCGCCTGCCCAGCGGACGGAACCCGGTCTTTTTTCACGGCCAGGAGACCGACCGCTTCAGCGTGCGGCCGGGCGAGCACTTCGTCATCGGCGGCACGCGGTTCACGCTGTCGGTCGATCAATCGCGGGCGATTGTGGACGTGCCGCGGCCGCTGGAAGAGCAGTCGTACAGTTCGCAGGCCCTTAAGGACGTGCGCTTCCGCGACGCGGCGCAGCGGCTGGAGGTCCTGAGCCGGCTGCCCGAGGTGATCTCCGGCGCCGCCAGCGACCACGAGCTCTTCGTGCGCCTCGTGAACATGGTGCTGGTGGGAATTCCCTCGGCCAGCGCGGTGGCGCTCGTCGTGGCGGAAGGGGCGGCCACGGACGAACCGGCGCCGCCGCTCCAGGCCACGCCGCGCTCCGACGCCGAGTGCCCCGTTCGCGTGCTGCACTGGGACCAGCGCTTCGTGACCACGAGCGAATTTCAGCCCAGCCGCCGGTTGATCGTGCAGGCGATCCGCACCAGACAAAGCGTGCTGCACGTGTGGCGCGCCGGCCACGACCCCCGCGGCGCGCAATTCACCGTCGCGGAAAACCTCGATTGGGCCTTTTGCACGCCCGTCCCCGGCACGGCCTGCCGCGGCTGGGGGATTTACGTGGCCGGGCGGTTTCCCTCGGAACAGGGGCGGCCCGGCTCGGCCGATTTGCGCGAGGACCCGAAGTTTGCGGAGATCGTGGCCAGCACGCTGGCTTCGCTGCGGCAGCTCTCGCAGCTTCAGCGGCAGCAGGCGACGATGGCCCAGTTCTTTCCGCCCGCGGTTCTCCGCGCGCTGCAAAACCGACCCGCCGAGCAAGTGCTCGCGCCCTGCCAGACGCACGTCTCGGTGCTGTTTTGCGACCTCCGCGGCTTCTCGCGCAAGGTCGAGTCCGACGCCGGCGACCTGATGGGCCTGTTGCAACGCGTCAGCAAGGCCCTCGGCGTCATGACCCGCGCGATCCTCGATCACGGCGGCGTGGTGGGCGATTTCCACGGCGACGCGGCCATGGGCTTTTGGGGCTGGCCCCCGCCCCAGGAGGACGACGCCGCCACGGCATCGTCCCTCGCGCCCGATCGGATCGCCGCCGCCACCGCCAGGCCCGCCTGCCTGGCGGCCCTGGCCATCCGCCAGGAATTCGAGGCGGCTTCGCGGCTTCCGGGCCATCCGCTGGCGGGCTTCCGCGCGGGCATCGGCGTGGCCACCGGGCCGGCCGTCGCCGGCGGCATCGGCACCAGCGACCAGGTGAAGTTCACGGTGTTTGGGCACGTGGTGAACACGGCCTCGCGCCTGGAGGGCATGACGAAGCTCTTGCACGCGCCGATCCTCGTCGATCAGCCCACGTCCGAAGCCGTCCGCGGCATCCTGCCCGCCAAGCTGGCCCGCTTTCGCGACGTGGCCAAGGTCTGCCCCTACGGGATGGCCAACCCCGTGCTGGTGACGGAGCTGCTGCCGCCGGCGGGCGAAGGCTCGGAGCTATCGGACGCGGACGTCAAGAACTACGAGACGGCGCTGGCGCACTTTGTGAACCAGCAATGGAAGGAGGCGTATGCGCTGTTGCAGCAGGTGTCGCCGAACGACGAGGTGAAGGACTTTTTGATCAACTTCATCATCGAGAACCGCCGCCAGCCCCCGGCGAACTGGGACGGGTCGGTGGTGCTGCACAGCAGGGAGTGAGCATTACTGGACTTCATGCTCTTTCACTGCCTGGTGGATAAGCGGCCGCAGTAGCGTCTCGTTATCCGTCAATTCCTTGCTTGAAATGCGCATCTGGACGCGGTCCCCGTGCCATAGCGCGGCGTCGAGACCGCCATCCGTGAGTCGCTTTGTCCATGCGTCAGCGTCCGAGACAGGAATCCGGACAGCAACGAAGCTCTTCTTCGGCATAATCGCAATTGAGTTGAAGAACTGACCGGGAACGGATAGGCCGATGCGGCGTTTCTTGTATTTGAGTTCCAACTTCGGATGCGCGACCTCGTTCGCAATCGACAGAAGGCGATCGCATACTTGCATGTTCGACGTTCCGACGCGTTCGTCCCAGGTCGCGCGGTCCACATCTTCGCTGCCGGCCTCGACCGTATCGTCTTCGCGGAGCTGTCGTTGATCCAGCACCTTAACGAAGTCGAGCATGATCTGCTCGCCGAACTTCATCGCATTTAGCTGAATGGCAATCAGCGGGATGCTGCCTGACATCAGGCTCAGCACGTTGAGGAATCGCGACGTGACCGCCTCGGCCACGAGGACCGCAATATGATCGTAGGCGGGGTACCGCCGACGTTCGATGTCCCAGTATTCAATCGTGCGGATGATGTGACTGGGATCTGTCGGCCCAAGCATCAATTCGACTTCGTAACGGATGCCGTTTTCCGGATCGGCCAACAGGAGGTCGAGGCGTCCACCGCCGAACTGAACGTGCTCTCGTGAGATCACTTCGAGATCGCCAAGGCCAAGCATCGTCGTGTCGTTGACGATCAGTTTTTGCAGCCAGGCTTCCGAGAAGTCCGGATGGTTTCGGAGTGAGATTGGTTCATGTTTCACGTACGATAGAGCCATTGACGGATCTCCAGCACATCGCCTGTCGGTCGTCGAGGATGTCCGCGCAGAAGCGCTGCGAAACCAACTTATCAAATGCGAATTGGCCTGCAATGTGCCAGAGTCTCCGCCTCTCCGTTTCCCGGCGGTATCATGTTGGTGAAAACCATTTCGCGAAACGCCCAGCGAGGCCACCCATGCCCGATCTTGAGGACGGCCAGTCGATCGAGGTGCAAGGCTCCGCCCGCCTGCCCTACGTTTTGAAAAACGTCGGCGGCGTCTATTCGTGTACCTGCCCCGCCTGGCGCAACCAGTCCGTCGCCATCGAAAAGCGGACCTGCAAGCACCTCCGCGCCCTCCGCGGCGAAGCGGCCGAGAAACAACGCATTGGCACGGACCTGCCGGAAAAGGCCAAGGCGGCCGCGGAAACTGGCGCCGCGGCGCCAGGCCTGTTGCTCGCCCAGACCTGGGAAAACGACCTCGACCTGGCCGGCTGGTGGATGTCCGAAAAGCTCGACGGCGTCCGCGCGTTCTGGGACGGCCGGCAATTCCAGAGCCGCCTGGGAAACGAGTTTCTGGCCCCGCAGTGGTTCACGGCCGGGCTGCCGGCGGTCCCGCTCGACGGCGAACTGTGGCTCGACCGCAAGGCGTTTCAGCGGACGGTAAGCATCGTCCGCCGGCAGGACAAGAGCGACCACTGGCGGGAAATCCGCTACCGGGTGTTTGACATGCCCAAGGTCGCGGCCCCCTTCGAGGAGCGCCTGGCCGAGCTGCGCGAATGCCTGACATCGAAGCGGCCGGCGTTTGCAGAGCTGCACGACCACCAGCTTTGCCAAAACCTGGACCACCTGCGCGAAGAGCTGGCCCGCGTGACGGCCATCGGCGGCGAAGGGCTGATGCTCCGCCAGCCCGGCTCGCGGTACGAGGCGGGCCGGTCGTCGACGCTCCTTAAGGTCAAGACCTTTCACGACGCG
Source organism: Planctomycetia bacterium (assembly GCA_016177915.1). GTDB lineage: Bacteria > Planctomycetota > Planctomycetia > Pirellulales > S012-138 > JACOUI01. The sequence continues at coordinate 45,240 of JACOUI010000377.1, read as the reverse complement.
GAGGCGAAAGTCGTCGAGCACTTGCCCGGCGCCGGCAGGCACAAGGGCCGCCTGGGCGCGCTGGCCGTGGAATTGCCCGACGGGACGGCCTTCTCGATCGGCACGGGCCTTTCGGACGCCGAGCGCGAAAACCCGCCGACGGTGGGGAGCATCGTCACCTTTCGCTACCAGGAGCTCTCGGACCGGGGTGTGCCGCGGTTTCCGTCGTTCGTGCGCGTGCGCGCGCAAGCGCCGCCGCCAAGCGCACCCAAGGCCGCCTCGCCGCCGGCCACGAAACCTCAAGTCCAAGGAGCCACCGCCATGCCGCGCCGTTTCGAGTTCGTCGAAGGCAAGTCGTCGAGGTTCTGGGAGATCGCCGTCGAGGGCGGCGACGTGACCGTCCGCTTCGGCCGCATCGGCACCGACGGCCAGACGCAGACCAAGAATTTCACGGACGAAGCCGCCGCCCGGAAGCACGCCGACAAGCTAATCGCCGAGAAAACGGAAAAGGGGTACGTCGAGCGGTCGACGTAATCGTCACGCTCGGTGCTATCGCGCCGCCGCTGGCACGCGGAAACTTCGCGCTTCCCGCAAACAAACGTCAAACCGTCAGGGCCGGTCGTGCCGATAAAAGGGGCGGCCGGGGAATGCACGATAGCAAGCCCCAGCATAGCAAACCCGCCGCAGCCCATTTCGAGCGAGGACGACATGGCCGCCCACCGCCTCCGCGTGTACCACGGTCCCGAACAGGCCGCCAAACCCGCGGCCAACACGGTCACGGTTTCGCTCGCGGACGTGCTGCCGATGCTGGCCGACGCCTACGCCAGCCGTCGGACGTGGCTTTCGGACTTTGCGGACGACGAGATCGCGATCTCGTCGGACCTCTACGAAGTGATCCTCGCCTACCAGCATCTGCGCCGGCCGTCGGCGTAGCTCCTAAGTCTGGTAGGACGGCCCTTCTGGGCCGTCGGCGTAGCCCTTCTGAGTCCGAAAGATCCTGTCGGACGGCCCTTCTGGGCCGTCGCGGATTGACGGCCTGGAAAGGCCGTCCTACTTCGCCCTACCCGCCGGTCTTCTCCGGCGTCTTTTCGCCTTCCTTCTTCACGTCCGTCGTCGCCGAGGGCGGCGGGGCGAATTTCCCGGCCATCAGGTCCGGCAGCAGCTCCTGCACGCTCTTAGCCGGAATGGCGTAGGAATTGACGCGGCCGGCGCGGGCGATGTTGATGCCCACCACGTGGCCGTCGAGGTCCACGAGCGGCCCGCCACACTGCCGGGGGCGCAGGAGCGTGTCGTGCTGTAGGGCCAGCGGGAAGCCGGCCGCGCGTTCCGACAAGCCGCCGCCCAGGCGGTCCTGAAAATGGACCTCGCCCTTCCCTAAAGTGGCCGTGATCTCCAGCTCCTTGTCGCCCCGCTTGACCTTGAGCTTCACGGTCTTGCCGACGTTCAGCTTGCGGACGTGGCTGATCAGCTCCTGGCGGCTGGCGGTCCGCTGGCCGTCGGCGTGCGTGATAATGTCGCTGACTTGCAGGCCGGCCTTTTCGGCGCCGCTGTCGGGCACGATCTGCATGATTTGCGGGCCGTCTTCGGCGTCGGCCAGGCTCACGCCCAGCATGCTCGAGGGCGGGATGGCGCGGGGCGCCACGCTGACGACGCCGACGGCCACCGGCTCGTCGCCCAGCCCGGCCGTCACGACCCATTGCCCCGGCCGATAGACGTGGTCTTTGGCCCACTCGATGACCGCAAGGTCCTTGGCGTCGATCTTGAGCAGGGCCAGATCGAACTCTTCGTGGACGCCGGCGAGCTTGGCGGAATAGGTCTTGTCGCCGATGCGGCAGGTGGCCGGGCCAACAAGCTCGCTGGCTTTCGTGACGATCCAGCCGTCCGGTCCCACGACCGCGCCCAGCGCCACCTCGCGCTCCTGGCAGTCGATTCGCGCAACGGCCTTGCGCACGCTGACGACGGACTCACGAAACGCGGCGCGCACCGCCGGCTGATCGCGGACCGGGTCCCGCCTCTGCGCAAAGGAATGCTCCGCGCCGCACAGGCACAGCGCGGCGAATGTCAGGATCGACGGCAGGCGACTGAAACGAAGCGACATCATGGGTGGGGCACGCTCAAAGTTGTCGGCCGCGTTCGTAAACGTTGTGGTGTTTGCCTCTCTTGCAAGTTGTCCGTGGCGCTTACCGGCTGGCCAGGACGAGTTTGACGGTCTTCGTCTCCTCCCCACGCAGGTATTCGATCTCGATCTCCTCCCCCACCTTGTGTTTGCTCATTTGCAGGATCAGCCCGGCCAGGCTGCTGATCTCCTGGCCGTCGAAGTGCGTGATGATGTCGCCCATTTTCAGGCCGGCGGCGGCGGCGGGCTTGTCCGGAAAGGCCTCGGTGACGAGGCAGCCTTTTTCGTCGTCCTGGCCGCGAATGCCGATGACCGGCCCGCTGGGCGTGTCGCTCCACTCCTCGTTGGCGACTAGGCGGTCCCAGGTCTGGCTGTAGGTGACGATGGGCACGTGAAAGTTGGCCGTGGTCGGGGCGGCGATGCGGCTGTGGATGCCGATCACCTTGCCGTTCATGTCGAACAGCGGACCGCCGGAGTCGCCGCCCACGAGCGGGCAGTCGGTGCGGATGACGGTTTCATCGGCGCGCAGGACGCGGCCCAGGCGGAGGACGGGGGGCCGGTCTTTCTGGTATCCGCCGGGATGTCCCAGGCACAGGCACCAGTCGCCGCGATGGACCGTGTCGGAGGCGCCCATTTCAGCGCCTTGCCACTCGCCGCCGTCGGTGACCTCGTCGGTGATCTTGATCAGGCCGCTGTCGATGCTCTGGTTGCGGCCCATGGTGATTCCCTGCACGCGGCGGCCGTCGTGAAAAGTGATCGAAACGTTCCGGCCGGGCCGGCCGGAGACGTGTCCGGCGGTGAGGACGTAGCCTTCGTTGCCGATGAGGACGCCGCTGCCCTGGGCGCTACCGATCGAGACGTGGACGGTGTACCCAATGAGCTTGTCTGACAGGCCCTCGACGTGCTTTTCGATTTGCCGCAGGTCGTCCAGGTTTTCCGGGACGCGCTTCGTGAGGGCGGCGGGAAGGGCCGTCGTGGGAGCGGCGCTTTCCTCGGCGTAAGCGGCGGGGCCGATGGCCAGGCTTGCCAGCAATAGCGCGATCAGCCAGGCCGACGATGCGTGCCGCTGCGGTGGGACCTGACGGTCGGACGGCTGCTTCCGGACCGGCACGCGCACCAGGCCCTGTCGGGTGACCCAGCTCGAGCGGCGCTCGCCGCCGTCTTCACGTCCCAAGACGCGTTTCAGCGCGGCCCATAACTCCGTCAGCCGTTTCATGCCTTGCTCCCGGCGCTCGCCAGCGCGCCCGCGACAACCCTGCCGCATCAGCAGCCACGGTCCTCAGATTCTCATTGTGGCCAGCGACAGCGCTGGATTGCAAGTGTCGCTCGCGTCGGGACGAGAAGGACAAGGGCGCGCTCGCCCGGTCACTCCAGTCGGGAAAAGTCTGAGCGTGGCGCAAAGCGTGCCGGCGCGCGTCGGGTTTGACGGCTTGGGTCCGCGGACTTGTCGCGGAGCTGCAGAGTTGCCGCAGCGCTACTGGGCCGCGTCCGGCTGGATCGGGCTTGGAATCTGGTCGATAAACCCGCTGAGCTGCTCGGCCCGGACGGGGTGCTGGAGCTTGCGGACGGCCTTGGCCTCGATCTGCCGCACGCGCTCCCGCGTCACGGAGAAGATCTGCCCGACTTCCTCCAGCGTGTAGGGATAGCCGTCCGTCAGGCCGAACCGCATGCGGAGGATTTCGCGTTCGCGGTAGTTGAGCGACTCCAGGGCCTGCTCGATGCGGTCCTTGAGGGCGCTCTTGTTCATGTCGGCCAGCGGATCGTCCTCGCGCTGTTCCTCCACGAACTCGCCGAAGTAGTTGTCGTCGGCGTCGCCCACCGGCTGGTCCAGCGACAGGGGCTGCCGCGTGAGCTTGAGCACGCAGCGGGCGTCGTCGACCGAAAGGCCCGCCGCCCGCGCCATCTCCTCCAGCGTCGGCTCGCGGCCGAGCTTCTGCAGCAGGCTCCGGCTGACGTTGCGGACCTTGCTCATTGTTTCGATCATGTGGACGGGCAGGCGGATCGTGCGGCTCTGGTCGGCGATGGCCCGCGTGATCGCCTGCCGAATCCACCACGTGGCGTAGGTGGAGAACTTGAAGCCGCGGGCGTGCTCGAACTTGTCGACGGCCCGCATCAGGCCCGTGTTCCCTTCCTGGATCAGGTCCAAAAAGCTCAGGCCGCGGTTGCGATAGCGCTTGGCGATGGAGACGACGAGGCGGAGGTTTCCGGCGGAGAGGACGCGCTTGGCGGCGTCGTAGTGGCGGCGCCAACGCTGCACGCGCTTGACGCGTTTGCGGAGCGTGGCGGGGCTTTCCATGACCATCCGCATCCAGCGGCAAAGCTCGCGGCGAAGGGTCACGCGCCGCTCCTCGGCCGTGCGCGGCGGCTCGCCAGCCAGCTCGCGCATCTGCTGCTGCAAGTCGTCCATCCGCCGGCTGATGTTCGTCAACTGGTCCAAGAGCGGCAGCAGCCGCTGCGTCCGCAGGCCCAGCTCCTCGACCAGCCGCACGGCCCGCCGCCGCCGCGTCGCCAGCCGACGCCAGGCCTCCCGCCGCTGCCCCATCGGACGGCGCTTGTGCAACGCGATCCGCACGTCGCGGACGTTGCGGGTCAGGATGCCCTCGAGCGTTCGCAGGTTGGCCGGCAGCACGGCCATAATCAGTTTTTTCTCGGCCGCGTCGGTCACGGACACCTCGACCGTCCGGTCGAGCCGGAGCTGGCCGCGGAAGACCTTTTGCAGCATGGCCACGGCGCTGCGCAGAACCAGCTCGCTGGTCAACAGCCCGTTGCGGAACCGCGTGCGCGTGCGTTCGATGTCGCGGGCGGCGGTGAGCTCTTGTTCGCGCGTCAAAAGGGGGATCTCGCCCATCTGCATCAGGTAGACGCGGATGGGGTCGTCGATGACCTGGCCTTCCAGGGCCGCTTCGAGCTCCTCGTCGCCGTGCTCGTCGGCGACTTCTTCCAGCTCCGTGTCGCTCTGGTAGAGGTCGTCCTCCTCGGCCAGCGGCGCGTCGCGGTCGGCCGGCTCGCGGGCTTCCGGCGGCTCGCGGGCTTCCAGCGGGTCGCGGGCGATATCGGCCTCGATTCGCTCGACTCGCGGGGACGGCTTGCGCAGGGAGGGCGCGGGCGGATGGCCGTTGCGCTTCTTGGGGGCGCGGCTCACGAGGGCTCTCCGGGTGCCTGGGTGCGGGGGCGGGGGCGGGGGCGATGCGTGGCCAGTTGCCATCGCACTCGCAATGCCGGCATTGCGGGATCCAGGGCCTTCGTGAGCGCAAGGTCTCGTCTCTGCAAGAGTTGCAATGAACGTCGTGCGATCTGGCGGCGGGCGAGCGTCGTGGTTTCGCAACAGGTTGTTCGATGGCCATGATGCCCTTGGGCAACGCGCTGCTTTCCGTGAATCGACCTCGCCCCACCGGCCTTGCGCCGGTGGAGGGATGATTTGCGGCTAGGAACGCCCAACCCCCCTGGGGACCGCCCGCCGACGATCGCGGGTCAACGCGCGGCGGCCGAACGCACTGGCCGAGCCAGTAGCACCAACTCACAATCCCCTCCCCGCCCCACCGACCCCGCGTCGACGCGGGGTCGGTGGAGCGGATTCGCTCCGGCCGAGGCTAATCCTCGATCCGCACCTTGATCTCGTCGGAATTCCCCTTCAATTCCGGCGCGTACATCGCATAAGCCCGCGTCGGCAGCGCGCTGAAGCGGCCGGGGATCTCCGCCCGCACGCGGTAGCTCACGCTGCTCTTGCCGCGGGCCAGGGCGCGGACGAAGAACGAGACCTTTTCGTCGCGGAACTCGACGTAGGCCCCCATTTCGTTGCCCGTGTAGCCGCTGCGGACGTCGACCGGTTCGAACCCGGCCCCCTTCATGTCCTCGAAGATCAGGTACTCGTAGTCGTTCTTGCTGTCGATCTCCAGCTCGATCTGGACCAGGTCGCCCGACTTGAGCGTGCCCAGGTTCGAGATCTCGCTCCGCTCGTACTTCTCGACCTTCTGGTCGAGCGCCTGCCCGCGCGAGCCGGCGACCTTCTCGGTCTTGTCGACGCGCGTCAGCTTGTAGTACTTGCGGTTGACCCGCACCTCCAGGCCGGCCTTGGTGATAAAGTCCTCGAGCGTGAAATTCGTGAGGTAGGCGTTGAAGTACACGGGTCCCTTGCCGGTGCGCTTGACCTCCAGCTTGTGGGGACCCGATTCGACCGCGTCGCCCTCGAGGACGAACTTGTTGTCGAACGTGAACAGGTCCTGCGGCGTGATCTTCACCTCCTTGAGCGGCTTGCCGTCCAGGACGATCTGCACGGTCATGTCGGGCTTGTCTTCGCCGCTGGCCTGGATGTACTCGGCGAAGGCCTCGATGCAGAGCGACGTGTCGCGCGTGCTGTTCCAGTACGTGGCGTGCTTGCGGTTGTTGAGCAGGTATTTCACCAGCCGCGAGCAGCGCTCGTCCTTGGGGTTCACCTTGGTGAGCAGCTTGAGGTAATACGCGTTCGACTCGATCTCGTCGTCGAACCAGTACCACCAGAAGCTGCCGGGCGGCAGGCGCAGGAAGGCCGTCTGGTTCTCGTCGTCCTGCACGAGGTACTGCTCGATGTTGCGGAGGATCATGTCGCGCTTTTCGATCTGGTCGACGTTGTGCAGCGCCAGGCCGAACATCGCCTTGGCGTAAACGGAGATCTTCGTGCGGTCGCGATAGAGGAACTCCATCATTTCGGCGTCGTTGTGGCCGGCGTCGACCAGGACCATGTAAACGAGCGCGTCGAGGCTGTCGGCATTGGGCTTCCAGGGCTGCGTCATCGTGGGCGCGTTCTTGATCTTGACCAGCTCCTGGGCCTGGTAGCGCTTCAGCCACTCGACGCCGTTTTCCAAGGTGCCGGGGACGAGGGCCACGTCGTTGGCCTTGGCGATTTGCAGGCCATGAACGACGATCGCCGTGGTGTGGGGCCAGGAGTGCTCGCCCCAGCCGGAGAACCAGCCCCAGCCGCCGTCGGAGCACTGCATGCTGGTCAGGGCGTCGACGCCTTCCTTGACCATCCGCAGGACCTCGTCGGCGTCGAACACCGGATTGCGGTCGAAGCGCTTCCAAGCTTTGGCCCGCTCCTTGTCGTCGCCGATTTCCTGGGCGTTGAGGTTCGTGCGCTTCTCCTGGATCGCCTTGAGGTCCAGGTTCATCCGCTTGAGGACGTTATGGGTGACGACGGTGGGCAGGAAGCGGTTCAGCGTCTGCTCGGTGCAGCCGTAGGGATACTCGACCATGTAGGGCAGGGCATCGACCATCGCGCCGGCCAGGGTCGGCGAGTAGCGGACCTCGAGCCGCGTCTGGTTGATGCGGCGCTCCGAGGGGACCGTGAAGGCGACGCTGGCCAGCTCCTTATCGGGCCGGATGACGCCCGAGAACGACTCGGTCTTGAGCATGCCGTGGACGAACACCGGGAATTTCATCTCCATGGCGTCGGATTCTTCGTCCGTGAGCGCCTTCATCCGCACGAGCGCCTCGCCCTCCTTCGTCACCTTCACGCGCCAATCGACGCGCAGCTCGCTGCCGGCAGGGATGTTGACGTTCGCCGCCAGATCGCCCATCGGCGCCAGCGTGCTGCCTTCGAGTTCCAGGACGACGTCGGTCTTCTTGTCGGTCTTGAGATAGTTGTGGACGTTGGCCGACAGCACGACCTCGTCCTTCTCGACGAAGAACCGCGGGGCCTGCAGGCGGACGATGATGTTCTTGCGCGTGACGACCTCGGCCTCGCCCTGGCCGACTTTCGTGCCGTGCCCCATGGCCCAGCATTTGACTTTCCAGCCGGTGAGGTTCTCGGGCATGGTGAGGGCGACTTCCGCCATGCCGTTCTTGTCGGTGGTGACAGACGCGGCCCAGAAGGCCGTGTCGGCGAACGATTTTCGGACGGCGGGCTGGACCTGGCCGGCCGGGGGCGGGGGAGGCGCTGCGGGTCCGCCTTCGTCTTTGGATTCCTTCCGGTTGGCTAGGCCGTTGGCCTGGCGCAGATTCGAACGGCCCTGGCCGCGCTTGGCATAGCCGCCGGCGGGTCCGCCAGGGGCGGCGCTGGCCGCCTGCTGGCCGGGCTTGTCGGCGCCCTCGAAGCTCTTTTCCAGCTCCTCGGCCACCTGGCCGCCGAAGACGCCCAGGTCGCTCATGCCGATCTCGCCGCTCTTTAAGAGGTTGTAGAACCAGCGGTCGAGGCTGCACTCGCGCTGGGGGTAATGGGTGCGGCGCCACTTCCAGAAGAACTCGCGGATTTCGGGCACATTGGTGCCGCCGGAGATGTACTCGACGCTCTTGTCGTAGACGGAGACGACCGTCGAGCCTTCGAAGGGCTTGCCGTCGGCGCCGGTGAGCTTGATCTGCACCTTGGCCGGCGCGCCGGGGAGATATTCTGTTTGCGAGGGCGTCACGGCCACGTCGATGACGCGCTTTTCCGGCGGGACGATCACCTCGCGCATTTCGTTGTGGAGCTTTCCGCCGTGGATCGTGAACGCTTCGACGAAGAAGTTGGGCATGTCCTTGGTGGCGACTTCGATTTCCTCGACGGCGCTCTTGCCCTTCAAGCGCAGGACCTTCGGCGGCAGATAGATGCCGTTGGCCGGCCGGACGAACAGCACGACGGCCGCCCCGGCGCGGTTCGTGTTGACCATCAGCTTCACTTTCTCGCCCGGTGCGTACTCGCGCTTGTCCGTAATCAGCTCGATGTCGGCGAAGCGGAATTCGCTGCCGTCGAAGCCCTGGCCGATGACGACGAAGATGTAGCCGCCTTCGATAGTGTGGTTCTTGGCGTCAGTAAGCTTGTAGGAGAGGCGATACTGCCCCGCCTCCGAGGCCTTGATCTGCTGCTGCGCGTGCCCTTGCGCGTCGGTGTCGAGCTTCCAATTCTGGACTTCCTTTTCCTGCGGCACGCCCTTTTCGTTGTACGTGATCGAAAGGAGCTTCAGCTCGCCTTTGCCCTGGACCGGCTTGTTGTCCAGCGTGTGGGCGTCGAAGCTGGCCGTCACCGTGTCGCCCACGCGGTAATGCCCGCGATCGACCCAGGCGAAGACCTTGAAGGGATGCCGGGCGACGAGGACTTCGCCCTGACCGACGATCGTGCGGCGCGATTCATCGACCACTTCCGCCGTGATGGAATAGGAGTGGTCGGTGTCGCCGTGCAGTTCCTTGGCTAGCGCGGTGTCGATCTCGACCTTCACGATGCCGTCGGCGCCGACGGGCACCTCGGACTCCATGACGACCTCGGGCTGAGGCTCGGCGTGCCCCCACCACCACCAGATCGGGCGGAAGCAGCCCCATTCCTTCCAGCCGGGATACCAGACGTAGTCGTAGGCGTACCACCAGTAGCCGCGGCCATAGAACCAATCCCAGCGGGCGATGGGGAACCAGTGCTGGCTGTGAGAGCTGCGGAGGACCTTGTACTTGACCTTGGCCTTGGTGACGGGCGCGCCGAAGTAGTACTTCGACTTGATCTCGGCGGCGATCTTTTCGCCGAGCATCACCGGCTCCTTGGGGGCCTCGATGGTCACCTCGAACTCGGGCTTTTTGTATTCCTCGACGCGGAACGAGCCGCCGCCCAGGCCGTTCTGGCCCTGGAAGACCTGCACGCTGTAGACGCCGAGCTTGCAGCCCTTGGCCAGCTTGATCTCGCCGGCGATGCCGCCGTATTCGTCGGCCGTGGCGGTCTCCTCGTGGACCTTTTCGCCCATCGGGTCGTTGATCTGCACGCGGAACTGCTGCTTGGCGAACGACGACGTGTCGGCCTGGTCGTACTTGGCGTGGCGGACCCAGTATTTGAACTTGGCGGCCTGTTCGGGCCGGTAAACCGGCCGATCGGTCATCACAAACACCTTTGTCTGGTTGTACTCGTAGTCGTAGTACTGGCCGTACCAGGCGCCGGTGAAGCCGAGGTAGGCCAGCCGGCCGGAGGCGGTGCGGGCGACGATCATCCATTGGTGGTCTTGCGGCAGGCGTTCGGGCCCAAGGATCACCTGCCCGTCCTTGTCGCTGTACTCGGCGAAGTTCGCCGTGGTGATCCGCCACTGGTTGCGTTTCTGATCGATCGGAACCTGCTTCCAGCCGAAATACTCGACGTTGGCCTTTTCGATGGGCTGGCCCGTGATCGAGTCAGCGATAAAGTAGTACGACTTGCCGTGCAGGGCCTTCTTGACGAGGGCCGTGTCGTCCAGCCACATGATGATGCGGCTCACGTGGCCGCCTTCCATGCGGGCCGTGAGCAGATAGACGCCGGCCTTTTGCAGGGGCGTCGTGACGGTGACGCGGCGGTCGAGGTGCTCCGCGCGCGGCTTGAGCTCCAGGTCCCACGAGGCCACCTTCTCGCCGATGTAGGCCGCCTGGTCCTGCTGCACCAGACGGTAGCCGACGTTGCTGATGTCCATCTTCTGCCAGTCGAGCTGCGGCGGGCTGCTCTTGAGATAGGCCTTCACGTCGGCCAGCAGCTTCGTGACGTTGATCGCATGGGCCTCGAAGGAGACCTTCTTGCCGTTGCGGTAGCGGAACTCGACGGTCGCCCCCTGGCCGGCGGGCTGGACCTGCGCGTTCTCGAAGCGGCCCCAATTCTTCAGGATCTGGTCGATCCGCGCCTGCCGGTGGTTCTGGTCGCCGTACTCCTTCAGGCCGCGCTGCCAAAGCTGGGCTGCCTTGGGGTATTGCACGCGGTTCTCGAAGATCTGCGCAAGCTGATCAAGCGCTTGTCCGCCGAAGGGCCCTTTGCCGCGGTCGGCGATGGCCCGGTAGATCTTGATGAAGTTGAATTCGTCGGGCAGCTTGAATCGCTTGACGCCGGTGGCCAGCCGCGCGATCGTCTCGTCCTCGGTCAGCGTGCGCACGGAAAAGGCGCTGGCCTTGGGCGGCTTGTTCTCGCCGCCCGTGTCGCCGTCGTCCTCGGAAAAGAAGCGGCCGTAGTAGGCGGCGGTGTGCACGTCGAATTGCTGCCACAGGAAGCTGGCGAAGTGGTAATCGACTTCGCTCCGCCGGGCGGCGTGCAGTTGCGCCGTCTGCTCCAGCAGGGACCGCCAGCGCTCGCCGTCGGACGCCGCCTTCTGATAGCTCTCGGGCAGCTTGTGGTAGATCGGGTTGCCTTCGACGTCGACCGGCGCGCCCTGGCTGCCGCCGCCGCCCCAGCCGTACCAGTAGCCGTAGGTCTCTTCGTAGTCGGGCAGCGTCGCCAGGTCGGTCAAATACTGCAGGCGCCAGGCCTCGTAGTATCGGCCGCGGAGCAGCATGTCGGCGAAATCGAAGCACACCGCGGCCTGTTCTTCCTTCGAGGCGTTCTTGTCGGCTAGCGCCAGGTCGTAGGCTTGTTGCATGAGTTGCAAGGCCCGCACGCGGTCGCGCTGCATGGCGCTGACGAACTTCCCCTGCCCGCGGCGATGGCCGCGCTCGAATTTTCCGGCGATGATGAACCCGAAGTGCTGGTCCTGAATGTAGGAATGGGCGGCGGCCTGAAGCAGGCGCCAGTTGGTTTTGTGAACGTCGATGACGCCCTCGCGGAAGGCGTCGTTCTCATCGACGCGGCCGAGGTTTTGCAGGCTCTGGATGCCCATGTGCAGGTCCTGGCCGACCTGCTTGGGATCCGTGTCCTTGTCGAGGGCCAGCTTGCGGTAGGCGTTGTAGGCCTCGTTGTAGTTGCCCTGGTCGAAGAGTTTCTTGGCGTTGTCGCGGCTGGGGCTTTGTGCCTCTTCGGCGGCGGCGAGCACAAGGCCGCCCATCACGAGCACGAGTGCAACGGAAAGGAAGCGTTGGCGCAGCATGGAGTTACGCTGGGTTGAGAGGATGGGGCAAGACCCCGATCGGGCGTGGCGCAGGCACTTTAACGATTGGACGAACCTTAAGGAAGAAAGGTTCCGCGTCGTAGGGTAGGCGGCCCGCCTGCCATTCGTGGGGTAGGCGTCCCGCCTGCCGTTCGTGGGGTAGGCGTCCCGCCTGCCGTTCGGGATTCCGTGCCTCAATCAGCGCCGGTTGTCCCACAACTCCGATAGCGGAACCGCGGTCGAGCCATCGCTCGACCGCCGATCGAGCTCCTCGAGAAATCCGGGATCCTCGACGGACCAGCACCCGTCATCCGCAGGAATGGACTCCAGCAATTGCGTCGCCAGAATGAGCCGCTCGGTCTCCGGCAAAAGGAGCGCCGCTTTGAGGAGCTTTTGCCACTGCATGATGCTACATCCGACTCGCTTACCCCGCACGCGTCGCGGGTCCGTGAACGGAGGCCCGCAGTTGCACGGCAAGCTTCGACACGCAGAGCTGGTTCAGGCTGACGCCTTCCGCCTCCGCCTCCGCCAAAAGCGCCGCGTGCAGCGACCGCGGCAAACGAATGCTGATCGCTCCGTGCGCCGTGGCCAGGAGGTCCCCAAAGACCTTGGCAGGCGGGTCTGAAAGCGTGTCCATCAGGGCGTGCACCTGTTTGCACTCGGGCATTCGGGAAAATGCCGTGCGCTCGGCTTCCGTCGGAAACAGCTCCGTCGCCTTGCCGCCGATGCCGAACAAAGCGTTGTGCAGCTCGATCCAGTCGCGCGCTTCCTTCGCGCGGCTGCGCGCGAAGGTCAGCAGCTCGCGGGCCTTGGACTCGACTCCCTTGGTGCTCGTCTTTTTGGCGATTTTCGGCATGGCATCGCTCCCAGAAAAAAGCTCTCGCAATTCGGTGGCTGTTTGGTTACTCGATCCGTAAGAACTGAACCCCGTCGTAGCCCGAGACCTCGAAGTACATCGCCCGCTGACCGAGCGCGCGGCCGATCCTCTTCACGGCAGCGATCGCATCTGGCAGGCGTTCCCGGTCGGTTTCGATCGACACCTTCAGGCACGTATCCTGAAAATGCGTACCATCAGGCGGGGCGATCCAGTGGCCGGTCACGTGCCCCTCTTCGGTCATGCCTCCAAACGGCCGCCACAGCGATTCGACCAGCGCCGACAATTCCGAGCGGCGCACGCGCGAGCCGTCGTTGCGCGTCAGCGGGATCAAGGTCGTGAACTTCAAGGTTCACCTTCGTCGGTCGCGATCGCATCCACAATTGAATGATAGCATATATGCTTACACCATCAAGGCCCAACGTGGCCGACGGGGCGCGCGGAGGTGCGGCGGCTTTGCGACCGCGAGGAGAAACGACGACGGCCTTGGCGGGCGAGGCGCCGACGAGCACTACGCCACAACGGAGTGTGCCTACTACGCGAACGCAGACGGGCCGCTTGCCCTACGTTACACCACTTCCCGCATCGGCGGCCGCTCGACCAGATACTGCGGCCGGCCCGTCGGGTCCACGATCGCCGTCCGCTGCGTGTCGATCCCCAGGTTGTGGTAGATCGTGCTCACGATCTCCTGGAAGTGGACCGGGCGGTCGTCCGCGTGCTCGCCCAGGCGGTTCGTCGAGCCGATCACCTGGCCCGTCCGCATCCCGCCGCCCAAGAGCAACGCGCAGCTCACCTGCGGCCAGTGGTCGCGGCCGCGGCCGCCGTTGATGCGCGGCGTGCGGCCGAACTCGCCCCACACGGCCACGGTCACGTCGCGCAACATGCCCCGCTCGTCGAGGTCCTGCACCAGGGCGCTCACGCACTGGTCGAGCTTGCCGCCGTGGTCGCGGACGAGCTTGAAGTTGTCGCCGTGGCTGTCCCAGCGGCCGAACGTCAGCGTCACGCAGCGGACGCCCGCCTCCACCAGCCGCCGGGCCATCAGAAGCTGGTCGTTGCAGGTCGGGGCGCCGTCGAACTGGTAGTTGTAGGGCTTGCCCGTGCCGTAGCGATCGATGACCTTCGGGTCTTCCTTGCGGAGGTCCATCGCCTCCAGGAGCTTGCTCGACGTGAGCACGCCGAAGGCCGCCTGGGTGAAGGCGTCCATGCCGTCGATCATGCCGGAACTGTCCGCCTCGCGCTTGAGGTTGTCCAGGCTGGTGAGCAGGGCCTGCCGGTCGCCCAGGCGGTCGGCGCTGATCCCGTTGAGCGTGAGGTCGTTGCGCGTTTCGCCCTCGGGCTTGAAGGGGCTGTAGGCCGCGCCCAAAAAGCCGGTGGTGCCGGCATCGGACCAGGGCGAGTGCTGCGTACGCGCGGCCAAGCCGACGAACGGCGGCACGCTGCGATCGACGGGGCCCTTGAGCCTGGCGAGGGCCGCACCGATGCTCGGCCGCCCGCCCAGCGAGCGCAGCGATTCCTGCGTCCAGCCCGTGTAACAGTGGAAGGCCTCGTGCCGGTCTGGGCAGCCGACGACCGAGCGCACAAAGACGGCCTTGTCGGCCAGGGCGGCGATCTTGGGGAAGACCTCGCCAATTTGAATGCCGGGCACTTTCGTGTCGATGGGCTGGAACTCGCCGCGGATTTCGACCGGGGCCTCGGTCTTGATGTCCCACAGGTCCTGGTGCGGCGGGCCGCCACCGAGGAAGATGTTGATCACCGCCTTGTGCGACGAGCGCCTGCCGGAGGCCGACTCGGCCCGCAGAATCTGCGGCAGCGAGAGGCTGGCCATCCCGCCCATGACGAAGCTGCCGATCTTCAGGAAGCTGCGGCGGGAGATGCCGTCGCAGTAGCGGGTCGCCGGACCGTAGATGGACAGCATGGCTCGTTCCTTGTCCGTGGTGCGTAGCTCACGCGTGCCACTGGCGTGTCGCCAGTGCGACCGCTCGCTTGCGAACGGATCGGCGCACGTTGATGCAATCCTAAATCTACCAATTCATCGGCCGTTGTCAATCGGTATTCTGAGTCGATCCGCCGAGCACAAGCTTATGAAGCGGATTGTCTTGCGACTGCAATTGCGTCTGATAGCTGCCGCCAAGATTCTGCCAGCAGCGCAGTTCGCCGTCAGTAAAGCACCCTGCACGTCTGACCGTACCCCCCGGCAAACAGGGCGGAGTAAAAGCCAAGGAGCAGGGCGCAGAGGACGAAAAAGACGGCGATCGCCCACGGTGGCAGGCGCCGAAGCAAGCGCCCCAGGACGATGTACGCGGGAAAAACCACCGACGCGAAGCGCGCTTGGCCCAGCATGATGTTGTCGTAGGCCATCGTCACGTACGGGATGCCCAGGAGCAGACCGCACAGCAAAAGCTCGCGGCCGTTCAGCCACTTCTTGATCGCGCCCGTCACGACCGCCGCCACGGTGAGAACGAAGACGATGGGGTTCACGAAGCCGAAGCTCAAGAGTGGGTTATTGCCCGAGTCGTAACTGCGCCAATAGGTCGTGGCGCCGTGGACGTACGGGGACCACAGCGGCTCCAGCGCCACGAGCGGCACGATTTTTTCGGGCCAGTAAGTGGCGCGGCGCACCCACATGTCCTGGGCGTGGGCGAAGGCGAAGGCGTCGCCAAACTGGAGGTGCAGATAGGCCATGTAGGCGATGAGTCCCCAGCAGGAGAGCGGCAGCCAAAGCGCCGCGCGCGGGACGAAAGAGCGCAACGATCGGGCCGGTGATCTCAGCGCATTACGGCGGGATTCCTGCCAGAGGTGCATCGCAAACACCGCGACGAGAGCGACGCCAACGGGCCGAGTGGCAGTCGTCAGGCCGACGACGAGCGCGATCGCCCACGCGGGCCAGCGGCGCTCGATGGCGTACATCGACACGATCGCACAGAGCAGGAACAGCGACTCGGTGTAGGCCATTCGAAAAAAGAGCGAGAATGGCCACAGGCCCAGCGCCAAGAGCGTCAGGTCGACGCGCTGCGGAGGCCCAGCGACGCCGCCTTCAACTCTCCGGCGCTCGGCAAGGTACTTGGCCAACACGATCAGCGCCGCCAAAAAGCAGGCGTTCGCCGTCAGGACGAGTGCCAGGGCCGCGCTCGCGCCGGTGAGCCGCTCGACGGCCCAAGACAGCACAATGTACGCGGGAAAGCGCGCCGCAGTTCTCGGGGCGTCGGCGTAGCCGCGCGTGACGAGTTCCTCGTGCGATATCCCGTCGATCTGGACAAAGCCGCCCAGGTAGCTCCGCGGGGCGCGCACTGACGGAGCGACGAAGACTCCGATCCAGACGGCGACAAAGACCACGCAGCTTGTCAGGTAGTGACCGGCGGCCCAAACAACCCACTGCCAAGTAGAGCGTGCGCGGCCGTTCATCGGCTGATCTTCCGCTCCTCTTGCCCCCTCCCCCCCTTGTGGGGGAGGGTTGGGGTGGGGGGTTCCGGGCGCGATCGCCGCCCAAGGACTTCCGCGGGTCCGCTTCAGGCGGTCTTGCGACGGCGCATGCGCACGAGCAAGACGATGACCGTAATGGCGACAAGAGCATTGACCGCCCCGAACACCCACCAGCGGATGCTGCCTTCGGCGCCTTCGACCTCCCCGCGCTTGGGCCGCGTGGAAGGCAGGCTGTTGAGCTGCTCGACCAGGCTGTCCATTTTCGCTTCCATCTCCGCATCCTTCACCGGAACGTACCGAATGGGTGCCGCCGTCGCGGGCCTGTGATCGAGGATGCGCGCTCCCCCGGGAAGCTCCAGCGCGGCGAAGCTGAAACGGCTCGCGGGAACCGCGGCGTTGGGAGTGAAGTTGTCGTAGCTCAACTTCCACCGGTGGTAGACGGTTTCAGACTCGGTGTCTTTTACGGTCGAATTCTCTTCAATGGATGCAATGTACCAGACGTGCCCCGCTTTCTTCCATGTGGCGTTGAACTCCTGAGTCGGCGTGTCCTGCCCCACGGTTAGTAACCGTTTGATACCGATGTTGTACCCGTACTGACGCAGGCAGTGGCGCTCCACCCGTACGTTGGGGCTATTGACTACCGCGTGCGATAGAATGTAGTCGCCCTCCGCTGTTCGCGTCACCGCGATGTTCTCCGCGCCGACCTTCTTCACCATCAAGGGAAGATTGCCGAGACTGTAGGGAAGTCTACTCACGTCCCACGGCACGCCTGCGGCTTCGGGCCGTACCATTCCCCCGACGTTCCGGTTGAGGAACACTTCACCCTGGCCATCAACGGGTTGAGCTCCCGTCACGAACCGGCTGCTGAAGATCGCAGATCCGTCGTGAATGATGATGCGTCGTCGGGCTCCAAGCCATTCCTTAGAGCACTCCATCCGAATGTGGTATTTCTCCTTGTCGAAGAAGACAGACACGCGCGCGTCGGTGATGGTTTTCCACGGTCCGGTTGGCGTGTTGCGCTTTTCGTACAGGAACGTCCCAGTACCCTCGCCGGAGGTCACGGCTGTTGAAGACGCCTTCCATGCTTCGACCGCCATGGCCAAGCCGTCGTCGCCAGTGGCGATGCGGCTCGTCATGGCCAACAACATGCACGCAGTGACCAGAAGAACTCTGTTGCGCATAATGAACTGTCGCCGCTCCATGAGTAAGAGATGAGAATGTGGCTCCGGTGACGGGCGTGCCTGCCTGCTGACTGACGTGCAGATGTCTCCGAGTGATTGCAAGGCGGACTGTCAGCGCGCGATCAACTGCCTGGACACGGCGTAAAGGAGCACGTACACGGGTCGAGCAGGATGTTCTTACAGGTAGTGTTGGCCGGGGCTTGCTTGCTGCACGTCAGCTCCTCGTCGACGTAGTCGCAGAGACAGTCCATGAATGTCCGACAGAGCACCTGCCTATATTGGTACACTGAGCAATACTGATGTCCCGACTCGGGATTGCACTCCTCTGGACGGTCCCAATAGATGAGGTCGAGCGGGGAAGCGCACTTTTGATTGGGCTGCTTGCCCTCACAGAGGACTGTGCCTCCAGGGCACGAACCGGTAGGCGGAAAGTCGCAGGCGGGGAACTGATTGCACCAGTGGGCGCCAGTCTGCGATCCGCGAAGCGCGGCGGCCTCCGCGGCGGCCAAGGGCCTGCCAGGAGTCTCGCGGAGAGCAGACGGTGCGGACGCGCTAAGGACGCAAGCCACGAGAATCAACAACACGAGCATCGTAACGCGCCGCATGGAAAGCTCCTCTCTAGGTTCGAGTCAGTTGAAGTTGCCGAATCTGACTATTCGGATGTGGCAAGGAACCCGCTTATCGGAAGCTCGACCACCAAATCGGCCCCGCCCGCGCGCCGCGAGAACCGGAACGCGAGCGTGCTCCCCAAGTCGATGCCGCGAAACGAGTCGAGCACGACAAGGTCGACGATCCGCCGACTTTGCGCGGCAATGGACGTAAAGCCGCTAAGCCTTAGGTAGGGTGGCGTGTCGACGCCTTCAAACTTGTACGAATCCAACACGTCTCCGTCCATGACGACCTCGATGTGCTCACGGTTCAGCAGATCGTCTTTGGAGATGACTCCGAAATGAATGGCGGCTGGTTTCACTTCGACGGTACTCTTTGGGCGAACCTGGACGGGCAGGTCCAATCTCTGCTCAAAGCGATGCGACGTGAGTACCCTGACCGTCAAATCGCGCGGCTGGACGGCGCCGGGGCCGCAACGAACCCTGATCGGGGCGGAGGCACCCGGCGCAATTGGATCGGGCGGCAAAACGAGTGACGCGCCCACGCGCTCGCTGGACGCTTCAGAAAGCGATACAGCCTCGGATGACCCGTTCGTAACCGTAAACGCGCCTTCGCCCGCCGCGTCCGCTACCACGTCCGGGGCCAGAACGACGACTGCGGGCGACCACGAAACCTGCCGGATGACGTTCGCGCGAAGTTCCAGCGGGTACTGGCCTCCCTCCACATCGAGGACCACGTACGTACGTACCAGGCCTGCCGCGTCGCCCGCGACAAAAGACCCCTTCAGGCTAACGCTTTGGCCGGGGGCGATAGCGCGCTCGGGCAGTTCCACTTTGGCGCATCGGCAATTCGGAAGCATGTCGCGGACCGTCACGGTCGCGCCCGTGCGATTGACGACCTTGGCGCTAAACGCGCGCTCTGCGCCCATCGGCAAATCGCCTAGGTCGATTGTCTTCGGCTCGAATTCCAATTGGACGGGCGGGGCTTCGTTACGCGGCCCGCCTTGCGTCGCGACGTCGGCACTGCCCGCGCAGCCGCAGAGCGCGACACACGTTGTCAGGACCGCTAATTTGTAACGACTGATCATGGCTGCCGCCTCAATGCGAGGACGCTTGCTCTTCGACCGGAGTCAGGAGGAGCGCTTTGCCCTCCCAGCGATACCGGGAAGAACGCAACATGCGTTCATCCACTTCCTCGATGCCAATCGCCGCATCCAACACGCGAACCTTGTTTCCGCTGCTCCCCACGGCGGGAAAGAAGTGCTTGGTGTTTGCGTGCAGGATCGCGTAGTTGCCCGGGATCGCCAGGTGCCGGCGCAGCGACTCGAACGACAATTCATAGGGCTCGGCCGTGAAGCCCAGCGCACCCGCCGCGTGCTTCAGGTCGAGCATCGACGTCCCCTCTTCGGTCGTTCTCGTCAACCGCCGCAGCTCCTCCATCGACGTGGCCACGCCGCGCGCCTTGCAAATGACGTACAGGCTCTTCGCCCCGCAGTCCTGCGTCCGCCCGGGCACCGTCTTCCCGCCGGAGATCGGTGCAGACGGGGGCTCGTCGCGCTCCTTGGATGGATGCGCCGCCGGAAACGCGAACACGAAGATCAGGTCAAACGCCGCGACGCCGACAAGAAGCAACCCGGCGCCGATGGCTGAAGTACGGCGACTCATGGCAGCGCCTCCCCAGCAGGAGGAGTCAGTGCGAAGTCGCCGATCGACGGCACGTCGTCCACGACGCGCAGGACCACCGCGTCGCGGATCAGCAGAATGGCGGGCGTGGTTCCTAGCCACGTCCTTCGCGCGCTCAGCCTCACCGAAAGCCACGGCCCTGGCTCCTCGCTCTCCGAGGGCGCCGGGTGCGGCGGCAATTCGATCCGCGCCACGCGACGGAAGCATCCCCGGCGCGCGTCGCCGGAAACGACTTCTCTAATCCGTGCGGACAGTGCCTGACAATGCGGACAGTCGTGCCGGTGTAGCACCACCACCCAGTCGGCTCGCCCTAACACCGCGGCATTGGGAACATGGGCCAGCAAAGGCAGCCGCTTTCCAATCCACTGCTCGGGCCGCAGCACCACCGCTCGAGCGTCGTCAGCCCGGGCCGATTCGACAGGCACGGGCGCGGGGCGCAGCGCCGCAATCGCCGTTCCGCCGGACACCGCGGCCAAGAGCCACGCCCCAAAGAGCACGCCGCCAAACCGTGGAGACATCGACCAGCTCGTTTCGCCATCCCTCGCGGGGGGACTCGGCCGAAACAGCCCAATTGCAACCAGCGCCGCCGCGTCGAACGCAAACGTCCACCACGGGCTAATCGTTACCTTGCCAAAGCACCGGCAGGACGCCGCCCCCCGTGTCGCCTCCGTCAGGGCGACAGCAGCGAGCACTAGAAAACACGCCGCCATGAGGCACCATGTAATCCGCGGAGCGCGGTTCGAAAGCAGCCAGACCCCGAACGCAAACTCCGCTTCAATGACGCCCGGTGCAACCCACGGATTGCTTGACAGACTGTCCGCCCAAGCCGGGTCGGTGGCCAAAGCGTGCCCCTTCGCGGCGGCCGCCGCGATCAGCACGAGACCCAGCACTGTTCGCACAACCCGGAAATTCATTGCGGCGCCTCCGGCGCCAAAAGCGCGAACTCTAATCGGGCAAGCTCAACCCCTCTTTTCCGGCAATCGTCGCCAAACTTCGGTACAACTTCAAGTCGATCGACGCCTTCACCTGCCGCACCGCCCCGCCCGCAAAAGCAAAGTGCAGCCCGTGCGGGTGGTTGCTGCGGAAGCCAAACCGGTTCTGGTAATCGCCCGGGCCGCCGGCGCTCGAAAAGTTCGGCGGGATTGCGCAGGTGCCGTAGGCATTGTTGGAATAGGGCCACGAGCAGTACACGTTTTCTTCCGGCAGGTCCTCGCCGAGCATGAACGTGTTGGACAGGCCGTCCCGCACGTGCGCCGCCGTCCGCCGGACCCGCTCGTCGCTGCGGAAGAACATGCCGTCGCCGTCGTCCAGGCCGTCCTGCGAGCCGTTGGCCCCGGTATTAGGCCACTGCGTGTTCATGGGGATCGGGACGGCGCCAAACGACGTGTCCATGCCCCAGTTTGAGCCGCTCACGCCCTTGTAGTTCGTCGGCCCGACCGGGAACGTCATCAGGTTCCCGCGATCGGTCAGCGCCACGGCCGGGCCATTGCTGGGGCAGTGCAGCACCCCAAGCGTCAGGTGCATCACGCCGCTCTCCAGCAGCGTCTTATTGGGAATGTCGCCGTGCTCGTAAATGTCCTTGCGCTCCAGGTACGGCAGCACCCGCGCAAGGAAGCTCCAGGCCGTCGAATTCGGCCCGTTGCCATACGGGCCCTTGCCATTCGGGCCCGTGAACTGGCCGGGCGGATAGACGGAAAGCGTCGTGTGGTGCAGGTCGCAGGCCAGCGCCAATTGGTGAAGGTTGTTCTTGCACACCACCTGCCGCCCCGCCTCGCGTGCAGCCTGCACCGCCGGAATCAGCAGCGACAGCAGCATCCCGATGATCGAGAGCACCGTCAGCAACTCGACCAGCGTGAAGCCGCGGCGGTTCATGGCGTCCCCCGTTTCCGTGCCAGGAGGAACAACAGTGTGCCGTCCTCAACGTTTCCGCGCGATCGCTCTTCGCGCGCGAGCATCCCTTCCACGATTCGTCGCCGCCACGGCAGCGGCACGACCAGCGGCATTCCGGCGGCGGCCAGCAGCCGGTACGGCACCGCCGGCGGCAGCCAAAAGTCGAACGATCGCGTGATCGCCGGCGAGAAGAAGCGCCGGCTCGTCACGATTTCCAGCCCAGCGTCTTCCGCCAACTGCTCCCAGCGCCCTTGTGGAAGGAGCGTCCGGTGTGCAAACGCCCAATCGTGCAGCCGGCAGTAGAGCCTTCCCAATGGCGCGATCCCCATTCGCCGCGTCAACTCCGAATAGTACAAATGCGACCGCAGTTCCGGCAGCACGATCGTGGCCGCGAAAACTCCGCCCGGCTGAAGCACGCGCCCCGCTTCGGCGAGCACCTTCTCCGGCCTCCGCATGTGCTCAAGCGAAGAGACCGCCAGCACCGTGCCCACAGACTCATCGGCCAGCGGCAACTCCGCCGCGTCGGCCTCGACCACGCGCTCGTACCGCCCGCTACGACGCGCGCCGGCGGCTTGGCGCGGCGAAATGTCAACGCCGATCTCCACCCGTCCCGCCATCGCCAGCCGCACGAACTGTCCCGCCCCACAGCCCAGGTCGACGATCGGCGCGCGCAGCTCCACATCGGAAAGCCGCCGTAGCTCGCAAAGGCGAAAGACCGCCAGCGAAATCGGCGTCGCGCACAGATAGTTCGTGGTCGCGGCCGCCAGCGGAAGGAACGAAGCCGGCGCAGCACAAAGCGCGCTCTCGTGACACAACCGGAACCGTGTCAACGGCCGACGGGTTGTCGGCAACCGCAGCCATGCTTCATCTCATCGATAAGAAAACCGCCCATTGCAGGTTTGTGAAGGGAACCGGAGTATAGCAATTCGCGGAACGCGGTCAAGAAGATTCTCGACAGTTCTTTCCAGCAGATCAAAACACGGGGGCGGAACAACAAGCGGCGGGCCATTGGGGTGCCCGCCCGTCGGGCCTAGGTCGCTGCGGTGATTGGACTAGACTGGAGTGAAAGGGGAGCAACCCTTCGCCGACCCCCATTGTTTGGTTGAAGGGTCAAGTGCGCGCGGGTATCAAAGATGGCAACATGGTGGAGCCGATAGATGAAGACCGTCCTCACGATTGTCGTTGTCTTGGCCGTGCTGCTCGCCGTCGCGGGGGCGTATTGGTTTTTGACGGACGGAGTTGTCGTGCAGTCGGACCGCGCCGAGGTGGGCGAGATTCGCGAGTTCGTCGACGAGCAGGCCAAGACGCGGCTGCCGCGGACGCACCTCGTCACGATGCCCTATAGCGGGCGCGTCTCCGAGATCGCGCTTGACGTCGGGTCGCGCGTCGAGAAGGACGCGGTCGTGGCGCAGATCGTGCCGAAAGATCTCGACTTGGATCTGAAGGTCGCCCAGGCGCGGGTCGATGAGCTGCAGGCCTCGATCGAGGAAAGCCTGGACTTGAGCCTGGAGCAAACGTCGCTGGAGCAGTCGCTGAGCTACGTCGAGTCGATGGGCAAGACGGTCGAGGCCGCGAGCACGCGCGTCGAGGCCGGCAAAAAACGGCTCGATTTTGCCGAGTACAGCCTGGCGCGGGCGGAGAAGCTCCGGCGAGACGAGCTGATTAGCGAGGAGAAATACGACGATACCAAGCTGCAGCACATCGAGCGGGGGTTCGATTTTCAGCAGGACAACCTGGTCCATAGCGCGCTGAAGTCGATCCAGACGGCCACGGACCTCCTGCCCACGCTGGTGCGGCAGTACATCGCGCGAAAGTCGCTGCAAACAGCCGTGCTCAGGCAGCAGAAGGCGGCGGCCGAGGCGCAGCTCGAGCAGGCCAAAAACAACGCTGAGCGCGGCGAGATGAGAAGCCCCGTCGACGGCGTGGTGCTGGAGCGGCACGCGCGCGACGAGCGGTATCTGTCGGCCGGGACGGTGCTCCTGGAGATCGGAGCGCTGGAGGAATTGGAGGTCGAGGCGGAAATCCTGAGCCAGGACGTGGTCAACGTCCGCGAGGGGAACGAAGTCGAGCTGTATGGCCCGGCGATCGGGCCCCAGAGCGCCACGGGAACGGTCAAGCAGATCTATCCCGCCGGGTTCACGAAGGTCAGCTCGCTGGGCGTGGAGCAGCAGCGGGTGAGCGTGATCATCGGAATCGACGCCCAGGATATCGAGCGATTGCGGAATGAGCAGCAGATTGGCGTGGGGTATCGCGTGCGGGCCAAAATTTTTACGGCGAAGAAAGAGAAGGCGCTGGTCATTCCGCGCGGGGCGCTCTTTCGCGGGGCGGCCAACGACTGGCAGGTGTTCGCCGTTCGCGGCGGCCGGGCGAAGCTGGAGAAGGTGCAAGTGGGACTCATGAACGACGAGCGCGTGGAGATCACCAAGGGGCTCGAGGCGGGCGACGAGGTCGTCCTGGCGCCGGAGACTTCGCTCACGGACGGGGCGCGGGTGAGGAAACCTTAGGGCGACGGCATCGCACGCGTTACAATACGCTTTCGTTGCGGCCGACGTACGACACTGGACATGCACGGGACGGGCTAGCGATGGAGCCGACGAAAGAGCTGCTGGACGACATTTACCGCGAGAAGGTCGTGCGCGCCAGAAGCACGCCTGCGGAGGAAAAATTTCTTGCCGGTCCGCGGCTCTTCGAATTCGCCTGTTGGATGACGATTGAGGGAATTCGCAACCAGAATCCCGGTGCGTCGGAAGAAGACGTGCGTCGGATTCTGGCGGAGAGGCTTGCGCTCCGAGAGCGGATGGAGACGCAGAATTGAAACTGGACGAGTACACCCTGGCCGTCGTCGATGCGCTCAATGCCGAGAATCTGCCCTATCTCGTCGTCGGCTCTCTGTCCAGCAATTACTACGGGATCCCCCGCGCGACGGAGGACGCCGACTTCTTCATTGACCTTGAATCAGGTTCGCTGTCGTGGCTTGTTGCGCGGCTCGGGCCTGAGTTTCGCTTGGACCCGCAGCTCACCTTTGAGACGGCCACGGGCACGACGCGAGCAGTCGTTCGCGTTGCCCAGACTGCGTTCAAGATTGAACTCTTCAAACTCGGCGGCGACGCACACGACCAAGAGCGCTTCGCCCGGCGCCGGCGCATTCAAGTTGCGGGGCGAGACGTTTACTTGCCGACCCCCGAAGACGTGATCATCACCAAGCTGCGTTGGGCGCGGAAAAAGGACTTGGAGGACGTGCGCGACGTCATCGCCGTCCAGGGCGACGCGATCGACTGGGACTACGTCTACCGCTGGTGCGACGTCCACGGCACGCGCGAGCGGCTGGAGCAAATCCGCCGCGAGATTCCGAAAATCTGAAACGAAGCCGTCGCCGCAGCCCGTAGCCCTCACGCTCCCGCGTGAGGCAGCGCGCGTCGCTGCGCGCCGAGTGCACAAGAGCGAGCTCGCCGAATTTGCCGTACTGCGCCTCGGGCTGCGTCACGCGGAGCGTGACGGCTACGAAGGAGCGTGAGGGCTACAAGACTTTGAAGTACGCCTCCTTGATCTCGATCGGCAAAAAGCCCGCGCGGGCGTACAAGGCGCGGGCCGGGGCGTTTTTGGCGTCCACCGCCAGGATGAGCTGCTTGCCGCCAAGTTGCCGCGCGAGCTGCTGCGCGTGCCGCGTGATCGAAAGGCCCAGGCCGCGGCCCCGCGCCTCCGGCACCAGGCCCATGTAGACCAGCTCGAAAAGCCCCTCCTCGTGCCGGGCAAGGATCAGGCAGCCGATGTCGCCGCGGCCGGCCCCGTGATCGGCGTCGCGGACACCGTCGCGGACGAGCAGCCAGCCCTCGGGCACGAACTGGGCGCCGTGGCGGTAGCCTTCCAGGACGTCGCGGGTCTTGCGGACGCCGTTGAGGCCAGGGCAGTCGAGCGTGCCTTCGTAGGTGCGGTCGACAACTTCGATGAGCCGCCGCCAGCCGCGATCGTCGAAAGCGACCGGCACGAAGTCAACCTGTGGTTCTCCCACGGCGGCCGCGGCGGCCGGCGCTCGCTCGTCGGCGAGCGGCCCTTCGCGATCGGCCAGATAAACGAGGCTGGCGAGGTGCTGATAGCCGGCGCCCGCGAAATGCCGGATGTCGTCTGCGGCGCCGATGTCGAGCAACCCTTGCGCGACGGCCGCGCCGCGCGACGCGAGGTCCTCCGCGGCCGATTCAGCAAGCAGCCGGCCCGTGTCCAGCGGTCCGCCGGCGACGAGCTGCGGCGCGGCGACGACGCCGTACCGGCCGGGGAGAAGTGTTGCCAGCGACGCTCCCACGAGCCGCTGGCCGCGGCGAGCGAGAATGAGCCGATGCCGATCGCCTTCGCGGAGCAACCGGTCGCGCTCGGCAGCGCGCGTCTCGGCCGGCAGGTGGCAAAACAGCAGCGCCACGCCCTCCGGGTCGCCGGCCGGAGCAAGCGAAACGACGCAGACTGGCTCGGCCATGCCCGACTCAAAGAGAAGAGAACTCGGGTCAGAACAGTCGCCGTTCCTTCTTTGACGACCGCCGTTGCCGTTTTGGGGCGCCGTTGACGAGGCACCGGCCTTCCGAGGTCCGCGGCGCGCTGGTCAACGGATCGTCCGGCCCCTCCAGCGGGTCGCCCTCCGCGATGGAATCGAGGCGCTCGTTGATCTTCTTGACGTACTTCTCACTCAGTTCGAAGCCGATCCAGCGCCGGCCGAGCTTCTTGGCCACTGCAAACGTCGTCCCGCTCCCGCCGAACGGATCGAGCACCACGTCCTCCGGCTTGGAGCAGCAGCGGATGATGCGGCCCAGCAACTGCTCGGGCATCTGGCAGCCGTGAAAACCGCGCCGCTCGCCGAAGGTGCCCGCCACGCGCGAGAAATACCACGTGTCGTCGTCGTCGGCGAATCCGTTCGGGACGTCCTGCGGCCGCAGGATCCACGTGTTGTCGGGAAGCCGGCCGTCGGGGTTGCCCCGGCCGTCGCCATAGACAAGCTGCCGGGCCGAAGGGACCCGGACCGCCTTGTCGTTCCGATTGAACGTGAATTTCTTCCGGTGTTTGACGAAATAAAAAAGGTGCGTGTGCGACCGCGAGAAGCGGCGGGTGCAATTCACCCCAAACGTGTAGTACCAGATCACCCAGCTCCGACAATGAAAACCGACGCCCTGGGCCAAAAGCTTCAGCTCCGCCGCGTACTCGTCGCCGATCGCCAGCCAGAACGTGCCGTCGGGCTTGAGGGCGTCGAAAACGCCCTGCATCCATTGCCGGCACCAGGCCTGGTAATCCTCGCTGGGCCGCTCGTCCTTGTAAACGTCGTACTCGTAGCCGATGTTGAACGGCGGATCGGCAAAGGCCAAATGGACCGAGCCGGGGGTGATCTGCTTCAGCCCCTCGACGCAATCGATCCGGTGGACTTCGTTGAGCGCAAGCTTTTGGGGGGGATTCCGTTCTGCCACGGCCGGCCTCCAGGAATGTGATCTTCCGGCATGGTAGCGATGAGCGGCGAAGCCGGCAATCAGTGGACGGAGGGATCGCGGCCGGCACGCCTGCCTGTCGGCAGACAGGCAGGACGGTAAACTGAGCGCGGAGTTTCTCGTCCGCACGAGCACCACCATCACCGGGGGGTTGACGCTCCCGGTCATGTGAGGACTGCATGTCGTCCGACGAAACACCCGCCGTCCCGCCGCAGCCGACAGCGAAGGATGTGCCCGAGCCGGGAATGGACCCCATTCGGCGCTACCTGCTGTACTCGCTCTCGCTGCCGGAGCGCGTGGTGCGGAGCGGCGTGGGGGTCGTGGGCGGGGTGGCCCGCGAGGCGACGGCCCTCCTCATCCCGCAGGCCTTCCAGGACTCCAAGACCTACCACGTGATGGTCCGCCAGACGCTGAACTTCCTGGTGGAGAACGTGGGCGGCGTCGCGGCGAAGGAGGGCCAGCCGCCAGACGCCGCCCAGCAAGACAACTTCCTGGCCCGCAAGGCCGTGGGCAACTTCGTCGACACGGCCGGTCTGTTGGTGTTTCACATCTCGCCGATGGCCGTGCTGGCGATTCTGAGCGACGTGGCTTACGGCTCGCGAGCGTATTTGCAGGAGCTGGCGGCGGAGCTGAAATCGCAGGGCCTGATCGACGAGCACTCGACGATCAACCACGTGGACGACCTGCTGGCGGCCGTGGCCAAGGCCTCGGAGACGACCGCCACGGCCTTCGACACCCCGCCCCTTTCGCTCGATGGCCTCAAGAAGACCGTGCAGGACACGCGCGACGCGGTCATGAGCATCGACCCTGGGAGCATCCTCCCGCAGGCCGAGCTGCAGCGGATGTGGGGCGAGATGCGCGAAACGGCGACGCGCGAGGACGTGAGCCTGCTCACCGTCTCCGGGGCGATGAGCATGCACGCCCTGCGAAAGATGACCGACGTGGGGAAGGGGACGCTGACGGGCGTGCGCGTGGCCGGCAACCTTTTCAATCGCCACGTCGTCGACCATTACCGCGATGCGCTGTCCGACATCCGGCAGAAGGGCCTCTTTGCGACCGTCGCCGAGACCAGCGAGCCCTACATCGACGCGGTGTGGAACAATTTCTCGTCGCAGCGGGGCACGCTGACCGAGGACGCCTTGACGGGCCGCCTGTTTGTGCGGTCGTGGACGACGGTGCGCGGGTTTTTCAGCGGCTGGAAGGCGACGAGGTCGCCGGAGCCGTCCGACCAGCCGGTTTTGCCGCCCGCGGAAAGCTCGACGCCGCAGAAAAACGCGCCGCCCTCGGTCGATCCGTCGCCGGAAGCCTGACGGTGAATGCGCCCAGCGCGATTTCCCGCCGTTTTGGGGCCGCGGGGCGGGCCGCAGCCGCGCGCCGCCCGCGTTTTTCTCGCGCCGCAGGTGCATCGCTCGCGATCGCGGGCCGGATCGGCGCACGGAATCGTGGCGAGAAAAAAAAGTTGGCAAAACGCTGCTTGACAATTCTCCGCGCCGCCACAAAATGACGCCACAACTTTGGGGCCGACCCCCTTCCGCGGCGTTCCGCGATCCAAATACACCAACACGATTGAAAGAAAAAGCGCGAGCGCGTGCGGTGCGCCGGGATCGATTTCCGAAGTTGCAAGCCGCCATTGTCGTCTTGGGAGGCGGTAACTGAAGGATCGACCATCGGCACCCTTGCGACTCGGAGGTCCCTCCCCCTGTTTGCTTTTCTGAGTTGAAGGGCGCGTCGGGCGACGTTGCCGTCGCGGCGTCGGCTTTCTGCGCGATTGCTTTTTGCCGAGCGATTGACTTTTTGCTGCGCGATTGACTTTTTGCTGCGCTGGGGCGACGCTGCCAGTATGTCCCTGGCGCTCGTCAGCCTCGGCTCGAACCTGGGCGACCGCGCGGCCACGCTCGCCGCCGCCACCGAGCGCCTTGCGCGCGAACCCAACATCGTGGTTCGCGCGCGAAGCCGCCTTGTCGAGTCCCGCCCGGCCGGCGGCCCGGCAGGCCAGGCGCCGTTTCTCAACGGCGCTGTGCTGCTTGAAACGACTAAGAGCCCGCACGAGTTGGCGGCGGTGCTGCACCGCATCGAAGAACAACTCGGCCGGCAGCGGCACGTCCGCTGGGCGGCGCGCACGATCGACCTGGACCTTTTGCTGTTCGACGACGCCGTGATCGACACTGAGGATCTCCTCGTTCCGCATCCGCGAATGAGCTTCCGGCGGTTCGTCCTTGAGCCGGCCTGCGAAATCGCAGCGGAAATGGTGCATCCGAACTGCGGGTTGACCCTTGCGGAGTTGCTGTCGCATTTGGACCAGTCGGCAAACCTCGTGGCCATCGCCAGCCCGTCGTTGAGGTCCCGCGCCCTCAATCGCGGGCTCGCATCTTCGGTGGTCGATGCCTTGGCTTCGCGGGCGCTGCCGGCGCGGCTGCTCAAAGCTCCGGTTGATCTTCCCCAAGCGGTAAGAAGGGAGAGCGCCAGGCTGCTTGAGTCCGCCAAAGAAACGCTGGCCGCCTGGGCCGCATCGCTCGACGCATCGCGCTGGCCGGCAGCGGGTTGGACGGTGGCCGACTTCTGGTGGGACGAACTCCTGGCTTGGGCCGAGGCGTTCTTATGGCCGATCCATGCCGAAACGATCGATTCGCTCTGCGAGAACTGCCGGAAGAACATCGTGCGCCCAAAGCTCTTCGTACGGTTGGAGACACGCAGCAAGCTGGGCCCTGCCTTCGACCAATCGCCGGTGAAATACACGGACGCTTTGGAGCGTGTTTGCTATCGCCCTGGATTGCCGCCCGCCTTGCGCGTCTTCGCCGCGCGCGCGGCGTTCGAGATCGTCGGCGCGATCGAGGCCATGCAGCCGCTGGCGTGAACGGGCGCTACACTAACCCGAAGCGCAAGCGAGAGAGGTGGGCGGATCCCGTTGGCGAACATCATCCGCCCCGTCGGCGAGATCGACCGCGCGCCGGGCGCGTGGCACGGCGCGCCCCGCTCGCCCTTCCCCTCGCTGGCGCGTCGGGTTAGTGTGCTACGCCGCCTGCGGGAGTGAATGCGCCGTCCCCGTCGCCCGCTGTGCGAAAAACTGCCCGATCCTCCCCACCACGACCTGTTGCTCCTCCGCCGTCAGCTCCGGGAAGATCGGCAGCGCAATCGTCTCCCGCGCCGCCTGCTCCGACACGGGCAGCGAAACGTCGCCGTAGCCCAGCTCCCGGAAACACGGCTGGTGGTGCAGCGGCACGGGGTAGTAGATTTCCGTGCCCACGTTGTGCGCGGCCAGGTGCTCGTGGAGCTTGTCGCGCTTTTCGGCCGGCACGCGAATCACGTACTGGTTCCAAATGTGGAAGTTGCCCGGCGACTCGCTGGGCAACGCGACGCGGCCGACGAGGCCCTCTGCGGCGAAAAGCTGGTCGTAGCGGGCGGCGTTTTCGCGGCGGCGGGCGGTCCACTCGTCGAGGTACTTCATCTTCACCAGCAGCACGGCCGCCTGGATCGAATCGAGCCGGCTGTTGATGCCCACCACCTTGTGATGGTACCGCGGCTGCATGCCGTGCGTGCGCAGCAGTCGCAGCCGCTCGGCCAGGGCGGCGTCAGAGGTCGTCAGCATGCCGCCGTCGCCCATGGCGCCGAGGTTTTTGGTGGGATAGAAGCTGAAGCAGCCGACGACGCCGAGCGAGCCGGCCCGGCGGCCAAGATGTTGCGCGCCGATGGCCTGCGCGGCGTCGTCAATGACTGGGATGCCGTGCCGCGCGGCGATCGCCTCCATGTCGGCGCACTGGCCGAACAGGTGCACCGGAACGATCGCCTTCGTAGCGGGCGTAATCGCCGCCTCGATCGCCGCCGGGTCGATGTTGAAGTGTTTTGGCTCGATGTCCACGAACACCGGCCGGGCGCCGAGGCGCGTCACGGCGCTGGCCGTGGCAAAAAAGGTGTAGCTGGGGACGATGACCTCGTCTCCCGGTCCGATGCCCAGCGCTTGCAGCGCCAACAGCACCGCGTCGCTGCCGGAGGCGCAGCCGACGGCGTGGGCCGTCCCGCAGTAGGCGGCGATCTCCGCTTCAAGCTGCTGGCAGGGCGGGCCCAGAATGTACCTTCCGGACGCCGCCACGCTCTCCAGCGCCGCCAAAACGTCCCAGCGAATCTGGCGGTACTGCCGCTGCACGTCGAAAAGGGGCACTGGCACATCGGGAATCGCGTTCATGGCATCCATGCATCCGTTGGAGTACCGCGTTCGTAGTGACCGCATTCATGCGGTCCTTCGTCCTCAACCATGTTACGCCCGCCGGGACCCGATGAATCGGGTCACTACGAACTCCTTTGGGACCCGATAAATCGGGCACTACAAACTCAGGCGACAAAAAGGCGCTCCTATCACGCCGCCCGGACGGCGCTGCTAGCTTCCGCCCGCCGGGCCAGCAGCCACACGCGCGGCCCGTTCGGCTCGCTGCGCTCCTGCACGACCTCGGCCGACGCAAAGCCCGCGTCGGAAAGGGCCTCGCGCAAGGCGTCGTAGTGCAGCCAGCGCGACTCGTTATCGGCCCCGGAAAACACGTCCTTCCAGCCGCGTTCCTTGTAGCGATGGGCGCGATACGTCTTGCCGCGATGCACGACGTCCGCCCGCTTCATCCGCGTGTCATCCAGGCACACGTGCGTGTCCAGCACCAGCTCGCGGCACATGCCGGCCAGCTTGAAAAGGTGCCCGACGGGGTCCATCAGGTGATAGAGCACGCCCAGGTGGAAGATGACGTCGAACGTGCCGAACTTCGTGGTCAACTCGCGCGCATCGGCCAGCTTCACCTGCACGTTGTGGAGGTCGTGGATGAAGAGGTTCGTTAGCGTGCAAAGGACGTTTTTGGGTCGGATGTCAATGGCCGTCACGCTGCGGCAGAACTTCGCAAGCTGCACCGTGAACGTCCCCTCCAGGCAGCCGACCTCCAGCAGCGTTTTCTCGGCGGGCTTTAGCTTCTCGGCGACGTAGCGGACGCGGGGATCGATTCCCTCCAGAATCGAGCGCCCTTTGCGCGGCACGCCCAGCACGCGGCCGTCGGGCAGCCGGATGCCGGTTTTCCAGTCGAGCAGTTTTTGAAAGTCGGCAAGCTGCTGGTCGGAAAGGGGGACCATCGGGCGATTCCCGTAGGGCAGGCGGCCCGCCTGCGGTAGTAGCCGTCTCGCTCCGCGAGACGAGGCCGCACTACGCGGCGGCTTGATGGCTACGAAGCGACGCTGGCAACGCTGGCACCAATGCGGCACACTGCGTCGCGGAGAGTAACTCACGTCGCGCGGCGCCCCAAGAGCATTTTCGGGGGCGAGAAGAGCGCCTTGCGCTAGGTAACCGCTTCGGGGAATGCGCCTTTTCGGGACGGCGCAGCGGCACCCTACTTTCCTACGGCACGGCCCCCGGCGGCAAAGCGCGCGTCCCCTTCTCGTCCGCCGCCAGGCGCTCCTGTGCCCGCTCAACCAGCGAACGCAATTCCGGGTAGCCGCCGTAGAGGGCGACGATGCTTTGCCAGATCTTCGCCGCCGCCGGGCGGTCCCCCTCGGCCAGGAGCTTGTCCGCTTCGGCCAGCTTCGCCTCGACGAATTGCGGCCGCTCGACGGGCGGCTTGCCCTCCTTTGCGAATCGCCCCATCTGCCGTTTCGCCAGGTTGACGTACCCGCGCGCGTCGTCGCGCCCGGCCAGGAGCCTCGCGAGTCCGTCGTACTTCTCCAGCGCCGTCCTGCGGTCTCCAAACTGCTCGAATTCCAAGGCGTCGATGTAAAGCCGTTCGCCTTCGCTCTTCGGCGGCCGGCGCAGGCGGAGATGGACGTTCATCCGCCGCTCCGCCTCGTCCATCTCGATCTGGTCGAGGTACTCCTGCACCTTGACCGCGTGCTTCCCCGCGGGAAATCGCTCGCGCAGCGGCCCCAGGTAATTCGCTTTCGCTTCCTGCCATTTGTCCACATCGCCCGTGGCCATCAGGGCCTGCGCCTTGGCGAACAGCTCCTCTTCGCCCGGCGGCCACACGCCCCACACGATCGCGCCGACAATCAGCACGATCCCCCCCGCAAGGCCCACCGCCCGCAGCCAGGCCTGCCGATAGAGCGGCACTTTTTTGCGCGGCCTCTTCCGTCCCAAAAGCTGGTTTTGCTCCGCCCGCTCCTGGGGCACCTTGAGCAGGCTGAGCTGTCCGGCCGCCGCGTGCGCCGTCACTCCCAGGCCCGCCGCCATGTTCTGCTGCACTTCCTCGAGCGCCACGGCCACGGCGCCTGCGTCCCGCGGCCGCTTGTCCGGATCGCGCTGGAGCATCTGCGTCACGAGCGCATCGAGCCACACGGGGCAGTCCATCACCAGCGACGAAATGTGCGGCGGCTCCCCGTGCCCGTCCGCCGGGTGCTTGGGCAACTTCCCCGAGAGCATCTGAAACAACAGGACGCCGAGCGCGTAGACGTCCGACCGCGCCGTGCCCGGCTCCCCGCGCAATTGCTCCGGCGACAGATAGGCGGGGTTTCCCGTCACGCGCGGCGCTCCTTCCGCGCGATAGCCGTACGTTACGCCGGCGATGCCGAAGTCCGTGAGCTTGATTTGTCCCTCGTCGGTCACGTCGTCGGTCACGAGGACGTTCGCGGCTGAGAGGTTGCGATGCAGGAAGCCGCGCGTCTGCGCGGATTGCAGCGCGTCGCAGATGGCCGCGGCATAGCGCAGCACGACGTCCAACTCCAGCCGGCCGCAGCGCGCGAGCCTTGCCGCCAATGGCTCGCCGTGGACCAGCTCCGTGACCAGGTACACGTCGTGGTCCGCCCGGCCGCCCCCGTAATAGCGCGCGATGCCGGGGTGCGCGAGCAGGCGGAGGTTCTTCAAGTGCCCCAGGAATTCCGCCATCGCCATCTCGCTCGACACGAGCCGGGAGACGAGGTCCGGCCGCAGGATCTTGACGGCGACGAGCTTCCGCGCCTCCACGTGCGTGGCGCTATAGACTGTCCCCGTGCTGCCCGACCCCAGGCACTGTTCGAGGGCGAAGGAACCCAGCAGAGAGTCCTGCATCTTCCGACTGCTTTTTGGCCGGCACTCCCCCTGGCTGCCCCAGCAGCACATGCCGCGCCGAGTGCGCAAAAAGCGCAGACTCGTCGGCCTCGCGCCAGCCGCTATTGGAAGTGCGGCAAAGGGATAAGTTCGATCAGGCCAAATCCGTACGATGCTGCGTTCCAAGGCGAAAAATGCAGCCAGCGCAAAAACGCTGTAGCGGGTCGCTCGACGTATTCATGGTCGAACGGGAGCCATCGGCTCGTCTCATTCTGAGCCGCAGCCAGTCGCCTGTCCCGCCGGACGCAGCCGGCGGGCTTGGGCTAATGATGATGGAACTTGAACGACACGCTGGAATCCTCGCCGGCGATCGTCACCTTCAGCTTCGGCTTCAGGTCGTCCTTGCTCTCCAGCGACCCGGCCAGCCCCTGGTCCGACTTCTCGAACTTCGAGGCCTTCCCGTCGTCGCTCGCCCCCACCGCCGGCAGCGTGAAAGGGTAGGGCTTCTCATTGACGACGAATTCCAGCACGACCTCCTTGGCGTCGACGGGCGTTTCCTTCTTGTCTTTGTCGAGGATGTAGACCGTCACGGTCTCCGTTTTGTCGTCCAGGCAGAGCTCGGCGTGGTACCCGTCCTCGAGATCCACGAGCATCCCATCGTGAGGCCCGTGCTCGTCGACGTGCACATCCGGCGGTGTGGTGTTGGTCGTCGTCGTCGTTTCCGAGCTGCAGCCCGCCGTCGCGCCGCACCAAAGTCCGACGGCCAGCATCGCCGCGAACACAAAAAGCCTGCGCATGAAAAACTCCCTTTCCGCTGGGGTTCGTGTCCGCCGACGGCCGCTTGTCGCCGCGGCGCAGGGTATCCCAACGATTCTACCTCGTTTCTACGGGCTACGTAACGTGCGAGTTCGGCTCGGCGATCTGCTTGAGGTAGCCCGCCAGCCGCAACTGCATGTCCAATAGCGCCTGCCAGCGCTGGTAATCGAGCGTCACGCGCTCGCTCTTCTCGTCCACGTGGACCGTGCCCAGCAATTGGCGCACCTGGATCTGGAAGTATTCAAAGATCTCTGCTAGCTGCGCGGCCTGGCCGGGGCTGAGCCGCTCCGGCAGCGCCGGCGGCTCCATCGTATTGAGCACGGCCCGCGCGTCGGCGTCCATGGCGCTGACGTCGAAGTCCAGCGCCGGGGGCTGGGG
Organism: Planctomycetia bacterium; assembly: GCA_016177915.1. GTDB lineage: Bacteria > Planctomycetota > Planctomycetia > Pirellulales > S012-138 > JACOUI01. The sequence goes on along the minus strand of JACOUI010000377.1, from coordinate 10,117 downwards.
GTTGCCGGTTCCCGCTTCCGGCGACATCGTCCGCGACGCCCCGCTCCGCAGGCTTCGCAGGCCGGCCAGCCGCCCCGCGATCTGCTCCTTCGACCCAAACAACAGCACCGACCGCCCCAGCGCGATCAAGTCGCCAAAGCGCAGGATGCGGACCTGGATGTCCTCCCCGTTCACCTTCGTCCCGTTCGTGCTCTCCAGGTCGGTGAGGATGACCTTTTCGTGGTCCTCCTGGATCTTGAGATGGTACCGGCTCACGCGCTCGTCGTTGAGCTGGAAGGTGTTGCCTTCCTCGCGGCCGATGGTGATGGGCGTGGCGGGATGCTCGAACACCCGCCCGCGGTCGGTGCCGTCCAAGACTTGCAAAACGATCGCAGCCATACGCCTTCCGGCGAAATGCCTTGGGCGCCGCAAGCCCCCCTGCGGTTCGCCACGTGTCAGTTCGATTCCCGTCAGTTCGAATCCCTCGCTGCGGCGGGCCACTCGTGCCGCATAGATTCGGCGACCGCCGCGCAAGCTGAACGGGCCGCCTTCCTTTCCAATTCTATCTTTCCCGGCGCGCAAGTTACAAGTCGCGTCGCCGCCTCGCGCCCGGACGACGGCCGGCCAGGCTGCCCGATGGCCGCGCAAGCGGCAACGTTTGCCGCGGCCGCGCCGTCCCACTATTCAACCGATCGTCCACGCCCGAGTTTCCGCGACAGCCAAATTCAGCCGCCGACGCGCGGTCACGACGCCCCTTCCGCGGCGGCTGCCGGCGCCGCGCTAAGCACAAATGATTGGCCCGCAACAACTTTCGGCTGCGATTGATTGACGACCGTATCGCCCCGCGTTATATTCTCCCCGTCCGGACCTTCCGCCTGCGTTCCGCGGAGCGGCCCGCGGCCCGTCAATGCGAAGTTTCCTTTCTTTCCCAGCGGAACGCGGCTCGTGCGGGTGGCGCTCTGGAGCGCGCAAGCGGCATGCAGTTCCGCGCCTCAAAAAACGCGGTGGAGGTTTGGGCGCCCGCCAAACTCAACCTCTTTCTGGAGGTTCTTGGCCCAAGGGAAGACGGGTTCCATGAGATCGAAACGCTCATGTGCCCGGTGACGCTCTACGACACGCTCTTCTTTCGTCCTACGGAGGGCTCAAGCGGTCAGGAAGATATCTCGCTGACGTGCGACTGGGCAGAACCCAGCCCAACGAGATCGCCGGGCGAGCGCGTGCCCACCGACGCCACGAACACCGCCCTGCGCGCTGTCCTGCTCTTGCGGGAGCGCGCGGGCGTGAAGCGCGGCGCGGCCATGCGGCTCGTGAAGCGCATCCCGACGACGGCCGGACTGGGCGGCGGCTCCAGCGACGCGGCGGCTGCGCTTCTGGCGGCCAACGTCGCCTGGGGCCTCAATTACCCGCTGCGCGTCCTCGCGCCGATCGCCGCCGAGATCGGCAGCGACGCGCCATTCTTCCTGACTTGCCGGCCAGCCCTGTGCACGGGGCGAGGGGAGCGCGTGCGGCCGCTTTCGGGCCTGGGAGGTTGGCATTTCGTCGTCGTCAAGCCTCCGCAGGGGCTGGCAACGGCGGATGTGTATCGACATTGCCGCGTGCCATCGTCGCCGCGGTCCGCTGGGCCGCTCGTCGAGGCCCTGCGGCGCGGCGACCTGCGGGAGGTCAAGAGAAACGTTTACAACCGATTGGAGGAGGCCGCGGGGCGCCTGACGACCTGGATCGGGCAGGCGCGCCGCCGGTTCGAGGGACTGGGTTTCGCCGCCCACCAGATGAGCGGCAGCGGGACAAGCTACTTCGGCGTCTGCAAGAGCGCGAGGCAAGCGCGGCGGCTGGGCGCCTTGATTCGCTCGCGGGTGCAGGGGAAGACGTTCGTCGTTTCCAGCGCGTGCTGACCCGAATCGGCGCCGAACGTGCCGGAGGGAGGTTCGCCGCTACTGGATCGCCAGGTGGCGCGCGTCATCGTCGCGATGCCGAGCATCGCGCGGTGGGGGAACGCCGCAACCTGCCGCGTGGCTGCCAGGTTCACTGACGGAGTATCCACGGAGCCGGCCATGGACATCACCGAGGTGCGCGTCAAGCTCATGGACGACCCCAGCGAGCGGCTGAAGGCGTTCTGCAGCATCACCATCGACAACTCCTTCGTCATCCGGGACCTGAAGATCATCGACGGCTCGGCCGGGCCCTTCGTGGCCATGCCCAGCCGCAAGCTCACGTCGCACTGCCCCCGTTGCGGCGGGAAGAACCACCTGCGCGCCGGCTTTTGCAACCAGTGCGGCCTGCGGCTCAAGGAGGAACGCGCCCCGCGCGACGACGAGGGCCGGGCCAAGCTCTACGCCGACATCGCCCACCCCATCAACTCCGCCTGCCGCGAGCTGGTGCAGTCGCGGGTGATCGAGGCCTACCGCCAGGAGATGGAGCGGGCCAAGCAGCCCGGCTACGCGCCCCATTACGACGACTACGATTTGGACCTGGACGCGGAAGCGGAATCGGCGGGCCAGTCGCGGCGCGTGGACCCGGCGGCGCCGCAGCCGCCGGCGCCGATGCCAGGTGGATCGCCGGCCGCTGCGCCAGCGCCAGTCGCGGCGCAGCCAACCACTCCGGCCCCCACGCCGATGGCGACACCATCGTCAATCGTGCAGCCACCCTCGGCACCGCCGCCGCCGCCCCCCAGCGCGCAACCGCCTCACGTGCCGCGCGGGCCTCACAAGCCCAACCGCGAGTCCAAGCCCGCCAGCCGCGCCAAGAACGGCGGCCAGTTCGGCGCCGGCATCTTCGACGGCTGAGCGGGGTCCGGCCGTGCAGGCAACCGGCTTCTCATCCCTGGGACAAAATGCCAAGTGCGGAGCCCACGTCCCTTTGATACAATTCAGTGGACGACGGTATACTCGTAATGAACGACCATCCCAGCAAGCACATACGTGAAGCCATCGATTACGCGCTGGCGCGAGGTTGGCGGCTGAGGAAGGCCGGTCCGCGGGCGCACATTTGGGGTATGCTGTATTGTGTCCGCCACCAGCGCGACGGTTGCCGACGCGCCGTCTACTGCACACCGCGAGTTCCCGAAGCGCACGCAAAGGATATCCGGCGCGCGGTAGACAGTTGCCCCCACGCAGAGCATTCCCAGCATTCGGACGATTAGCGACGCGACGCAGACTTCCGGCACACGATCCATGAAGACCTATGACTTCACGCTCGTCCTTTCAGGCGTCACCGAGCTTACCGACGAGCTGGCAGACCGTTTGTTTGAGGCCGGCTGCGACGACGGCTCGCCCGGCTCGTGCAATCGCGTTGTGACCATCGATTTTCATCGCCGGGCGGCTTCGCTCGAAGCTGCGCTGCGTGCCGCGATCACAAGCGTCAGGACCGCCGGTTGCCGAGTCGAGCGGATCGAGATCGACGCCAAGGCGCGGGCGCTGCGGGCATGAGATGCCCGAAGCGCACACGGGAAATGCCTGGTCGTGCGACGTGGCCCAACTCCTGCACCAGCGGCGCTGACGGGACGCTGGGCCGGTGAGGAGTGATCAGGCCTCTCGAACGGCGGCGACTTCGACAAGGCGATCGTCGTCGCTGACGGAGAAGAGTATTCGAAGCGGCGGCGCGGATAGTTGGCGGAGGCCTTCGCTTACCTCAACTCCCTTCGTCGCGGCGTCCGATTGCAGGTGCACGTCAATGGCGTAAGCGGCAGCCGCGATCGCGTTCCGGTGGCGCGCGTTTATCCAGATCTCGGCCAACTCGTCTTGTGCTCGCTTGAGCCAAACGACGGTGTATCGCATCAGCTCCGCTCCAACGATCGCAAGTGAGTTAGCACTTGCTGCGTCGTGTAGCGGGGATCATCGGACGCCAGCCGTCGCTTCGCCTCCGCGATTTCATCCTCCGTGAATCCAGGCGCCACATAGCCCAGACGCCGGCCGCGTTGATCGCGAATCTCGACGTACCCCGTCGATTCCGAAATGGTTTTCGCTTGCTCGTCGTCCACCACAATGTGCGGCATGGCCCGTCTCCCTGATCGCAATCGGCATTCGCCCCTCGCCGTTGTCGTCTGTTGAGATTATACCGCAGCAAATCACTCGCCGCCAAAGCAAAGGCGGCCGTACCTGGGGCCTCGGACGGCGACGGCAATCGGGCCGCGGCACCATCTCCGTCCGCTGATCGCCCCCCGGCCAAAGCCGGTGCTCCAACGATCACTCCGGCTGCGCCGTTCCCGGGGCCACGTCGACGTAGGCCTTGTCCGACTCGTAGCGCGACAGCCGGAACCGCAGCGCCTCCAATTCCTTCTCCGTCGCCTTGGCCTCCTCGGCCTTGGCGATCGCCTTCTTCTGCGTCGCGGCCGCGTCTTCGTACTTTCCGCCGCGGGCCTGGGCCGCCGCCAGGATGTCGAGCGACCGCCACGTCTCGCCCGAAAGCTCGACCGCCTTCGCCGCCGATTCCAGCGCCGCCGCGCCGTCGCGATAGGTCGCCGCCGAGCACGTGGCATAGAACCAGGCGGCGCTCAGGTGTGCGCGGGCCGATTTCGGCGCGATCTGCAGCGCCCGGCGATAGTCGCGCTGCGCCTGCGAAAAGCCCGCGATGTCGGCGTAGGCGTCGCCCCGGTTCGTGTACGCCTCGTGGGACTCCGGGTTGACGGCGACGGCCCGGCCATAATCGGAGATCGCCGCCTGGTAGTTCTTCTGTTTGTAGTACGCGTACCCGCGGGCGTTGTAGGCGGCCCAGTCGCCGCCATCGCGGCGGACGACCTCGCCGTAGTCGCGGACGGCCGCGGCGTAATCGCCCAGGGCCGCCAGCACCTCGCCCCGGTTGAACCAGGCCTTCGTGAAGTTTCGATCGAGCGCGAGGACCGCGTCGAAATCTTTTTTGGCCTTTTCCAACTCGCCGGCGTCGCCGTAACTCACGCCGCGGTTGTGCAGGTACTTGGGTTTCTGGGCATCGTACTTAACGGCCGCCTCAAAATCCGCCAGGGCCTCCTCGGCCTTGGGCTGTTCTGCCTTGAGCAGCAGCTCGCCGCGCTTGTTGTGCCCCCAGGCGGCCAGGCGCTTGCCGTAGGCCGTCACCTCCGGCGACGACGGCAGCTTGAGGCCTGCTTCGCAGAGCGCCACGACATTCGCGCAATCCTCGATCGTGGTCGCCTTCTGCGACGCGTCATAGGCCTGCCGAAACAACCCCGCCGCCGTCTTCTCCTGTCCGGCTGCGCTGCCCGTAGCGAGAAGCGAAACCACGGCGACGACCGTTGCACACAACCTGCTCATGGCCACCTCGCCTTCGGCAATCCAAAATCCCCAATCCAAAATCCAAAATCCCCTACTCCTTCTCCGGCTCCGTCATCCGCCACGGATCGAGCGCCTTCTTCAGCGTCTCCGAATCGAGCAGCCTCTGCTCTTCGCAGAGCTGCCGGATCGTCTTGCCGGTCTTGAAGGCCTCCTTGGCCAGCGCCGCGGCCTTTTCGTAACCGATCAGCGGATTGAGCGCGGTCACGAGCGACAGGCTCTTTTCGACGAACGCCTCGCAGGCCTCCGGGTTGGCCTCCATCTCCGCCACGCAGAAATCGACGAACGCCGCGGCCCCGCTGGCCAATAGCTCGACGCTCTCCAGCGCCGCGTGCGCCATGACCGGCATCATGATGTTGAGCTGGAACTGCCCGCCGGCCGCCCCGCTGATCGCCACCGTCTGGTCGTTCCCCATCACCCGCGCCCCGACTTGCATCAGGCTCTCGCACATCACGGGGTTGACCTTGCCCGGCATGATCGAGCTGCCCGGCTGCCGGTCGGGGAGCTTGATTTCGTAGAGCGCACATCGCGGCCCGGAAGAGAGCACGCGGATGTTGTTGGCCACGTTGAAGAGCGTGACGGCGATCGCCCGCAATTGGCCGTGGCACTCGACGAGTCCGTCGCGCTGGGCGTTGGCCTCGAAATGGTCGGCCGCCTCGACCAGCGGGACGCCCGTCTCCTTGGCCAGCACCTCGGCCACGCGGCGGCCGAAGCTCGGGTGGGTGTTAATGCCCGAGCCGACGGCCGTCCCGCCGCAGGGCAGTTCGAGCACGGCGTGAATCGCCTTCACGGCCCGCTCGACGGATAGCTCGATCTGGCGCGCCAGCCCGCCGATCTCCTGACCGAGGCGCAGCGGCGTGGCGTCGGCCAGGTGCGTGCGGCCGATCTTGATGATCTTGTCCCAGGCCTTGGCCTTCTCCGCCAGCGACTTGTGCAGCCTCTTCAGCGCGGGGATCAGGCGCTCCTTGATGGCCACGCCCACGGCCACGTGGATCGCCGTGGGGAACATGTCGTTCGTGCTCTGCCCCATGTTCACGTGGTCGTTGGGGTGCACCGGCTTTTCCTTGGCGAACCGGTCGCCGCCCAGGATCTCGATCGCCCGGTTGGCGATCACCTCGTTGGCGTTCATGTTGCTCGAGGTGCCCGAGCCGGTCTGATAGACGTCGATGGGGAACTGGTCGTCGAACTTGCCGTCGGCGACTTCGCGGGCGGCGGCGAGGAGGGCCTTCACCTGCGCCGCGCCGAGCTTGTTCTTTCCGGTCGCTGCGAGCTTGCCCAGGTCGCGGTTGACGACGGCGGCGGCGTACTTCACCAGGCCCAGCGCTCGAATGAGCCCCACCGGCAGCGTGCGGCCGGAGATGGGGAAGTTCTCGACGGCCCGCTGCGTCTGAGCGCCGTAATAGGCGCGGGCCGGCACGCGGACGTCGCCCATCGAGTCCTTCTCGATGCGAAACTCGCCGGCCGGCGCTGGGGCGGGCCGCCCGTCGGATGAAACCTTCGATCGCGCCTTGGTTCGCCGTGCCATGCGTTTCACCAACCCGATGCGCCAGCGAGGGACACTAACCCGAAGCGCAAGCGAGAGAGAGACCGAGTGAGGGTTCCGACACGCGCGCCCTGAGATGTTCGAGGGCCAAGCGCCCTCTCCGTCTCGGCGTTGACGGCGGTACTCCCTCGCTTGCGCTTCGGGTTGGTGTTGGAAGCAAGGAAGGCGCCAGCGGCCATGATACCCCCCGCGCTTCGTCCGGCAAGCACCGTGAGCCAGCCAATCCTCATCGGGGCTGAGATGCCGTGTCCCTCGACGTTGCCTTTTGCACTTGCCTCTCCATCTCGCCGGCCAGGAAGAACGACCCCGTCACGCACACGAGATCGTCGGGTGCAAGGTCGCTCGCCGCCTCATTCCAGGCCGCCGCCGGATCGGGGCAGACGACAAACGGCGTGGCATGTCCCCGCGCCGCCTCGGCCAGCTCCTCCGCAGGCACGCCCCGGGGGTTCAACAGGTAGCGCGTGAAGATTGCCTTCTGGAAATGCGGCAAGAGCACGCGCAGCATGCCCAGAACGTCCTTGTCGCGCGACGTCCCCAAGACCAAGATGCGCCGCGACGGAGAAAAACTCTCGTCCAGCGTCCGCACCAGCGCCTCGACCGAGGCCACGTTGTGGGCCGCGTCGATGATCACGGTCGGCCGCCGCCGCACGACTTCCACCCGCGCCGGCAAGCGCACGTCCGCCAGCCCGCGGCGCATCGCCTCCTCCGGGATCGACCAGCCCTGGCGGCGCAGCTCCTCGCAAACGGCGATGGCCACGGCCGCGTTCGCCGCCTGGTGACGGCCCAAGAGGCCCAGCTCAAACGGGCCGCGATCCAGTCGTGGCGATGCGTCGCCGCTCGCCGGCCGGCGGTACGTCATCCGCCCATGACCCTCGCCGCGGCCCAGCTCGTGTGGCGGCTGATACTCAAAGTCAAAATCGACTCCGAGCTGCACCAGCGGCGCCCCCTGCCGCCGGCAGGTCTCCGCGATGACGGCCCGCGGTTCGTCCTTGACCACGCCGCACACCACCGGCACGCCGGGCTTGACGATCCCCGCCTTTTCGCCGGCGATCTGGGCCAGCGTGCCGCCAAGCTGCCGCGTGTGGTCGAAGCTGATGCTCGCGATCGCGCACACGGCCGGCCGGCAGACGTTCGTCGAATCGAGCCGCCCCCCCAGCCCGACTTCCAGCACCGCCGTTTCGACCCCGCGCCGCTCGAAGCAGACCAGCGCCATCGCCGTCATCAGCTCGAAGTAGGTCGGCCCGCCCGGCAGCCAATCCCACGCGGTCCCGGCCGCGCTCCGCCGCGGCCGCTCGCCGCGCGCCTCCGCGTCCATTTCCTCCGCCACGGGCCGCACCGCCTCCACCAGATCCACGAACTCCGCCGCCGAAACCGGCCGCCCGTCCGCCTGCACGCGCTCTTCCGGATCGTGCAAGTGCGGCGAGGCGTAGAGGCCCGAGCGATGGCCCGCCGCCGTCAGGATCGAGGCGACCATCGCCGAGGTCGATCCCTTCCCCTTGGTGCCGGCCACGTGAACGACCGGCAGCTTTCCGCCGGGGTCGCCCAGCCGGGCCAGAATCTCGCGCATCCGCGCCAGCCGGAATTCCTGCGTCGTGTACTGCACCGCAGGATCGCGTTCGTAGTTGATGCGGCCGTGCAGGAATTCGATCGCTGCGTCGCGCGAAAGAGCCATATTCCGGCACCACGACTCGTCGCCGCGCGGCCGCCATTTACGAACCCGCAGCGCCAGCGAGGGCATACACTAGCCCGCAGCGCCAGCGAGGGAAACTCCGCGCAGGCCGTCAGTTTAGCCGGAAACGCGCGCCCTGTCGCCGGGCCGAAAACCCACCGAACCCGCACCGCCAGCGAGGTCTACACTGACCCGAAGCGCCAACGAGGGCGTCACACCAACCCGAAGCGCTAGCGAGGGCGCAACTGGATCGCACGGGGCGCCGCTCAAGCTGCCAGGCTGGCTGGCGCCGCACGCGGTTGCGCTCGCCGGCTCAATACTCCCCCGCCACGTCGCGCTGGGCGCGCGAGCCCAGCGCCCGCCAGGCGGCCAGAGAAACCGACGAGCGGATCGACCGCGCGGAGCCGTCGAGCAAGGCCACGTTGACCAGGTTGCCGGCGTGGAAGCTGCGCGAGGTGATCGCCGCGTAGGTCGGCCGGCCCGTTCCGCCGTTGCGTCCCTCCTGCCAGGAATTGTAGTCGGCGTCGTAGGTCACGCCGCTCCTCATGTAGGGCACGACGGTGCCCGGCGGCAGCGTGACCGTGAATCCGGTGTGGTGCACCCGGCCGTCGGGCCACTCGGTGTGTCCCGTGTCGGCCTTGAAGTCGGCTCCCGTCGCCACGGCGGCGGCGACCTGCGCGGCGGTGCTGGGAATGGCCGTGCTGGGCGGTCCGCCGTTGCGGTTGTAGGCCTGAAATCCTTTGACCTCCGCGGACAAGAGCGTGTTGCTCGTCCCGTCGATCACCGAGCCGAGCGTCACCTGGCTGTTGGGAAAGAACAGTCCGTCGCCGCCCCGGCCCGTGGCCGGGTCGAAGACGAACCACGTCCCGTAATTGAAGCCGTAGTTCGTGGCGTAGAGCCGCGGCTTCCCGGTCCCGGGGTTGCGCGTCCAGGTGTACTTCTCGTCGCTGGGGCAGGCGTAGACGGGTACGCGCAAATTGTCGACGACCAACTGGAAGTCCCAGGCCGTGTTCAAGTCCACCTTGTCGTACAGGGCGCCTTGCTCCAGGAACGGCAGGATGCGGCCGTGGACGCCCCAGGCGCCGTTGTTTCCGGTGGCCGACGCGGAAAGGTCCACCAGCGTGCCGGGCGGCAACGCGCTGTAGGTCGATTCGTAGTTGTGGATGGCGATCGCCAACTGGTGCAGGTTGTTCTGGCAGGAAATGCGGCGGGCCGATTCCCGCGCCGCCTGCACCGCGGGCAACAAGAGCGCGATCAGGATGCCGATGATGGCGATCACGACGAGCAGTTCGACGAGCGTGAAGGCGTGACGGGAGGTTTGCGTGCGGGGCATTCGCTGTTCCGATTTGTTGGCGCTCAACCAGTTTTCGTGATTGCGGGTCAGAAACGTCTTGCAAGCGGCGTGCCAACGTGGTGGGTGCCGAATTGGCCGCGGTTTCGCAAAATTGGGGCCTGCAGCCCTTCGTGCGGCGGCGGTTTCTTGTTCGCGCACGGACAGAAGCGCGCCGCTTTTCGTAGGGCAGGCGGCCCGCCTGCCTTTCCCGTAGCAGGCACACTCCGTGTGCCGTTCTTCTCCCTCGCGCTCGTTCCCAGGCACCGCCGGGGAACGCACCGTCCGCGCTTGCTCCGCTTCGCAAGGCAGGCGGGCCGCCTACCCTACGGTGC
>JACOUI010000376.1 GCA_016177915.1 Planctomycetia bacterium | reverse complement strand
GCGGATCGTGATTGCCTACTAGGCGCTTCGCCGGCAGCGCGGGCCGCTTGCGCGGTTTGCCCGTAGAACGCACTTCAGTCCGTCCCGGTGGCGCGGCGGGAGGGACTGACGTCCGTTCGAATGCGGACCGGCAGCTTCGGGACGGACCGGGCGTCGGTCCTGGGTGGGGGACGCACGGAAGTCCGTCCTACAGGAGCGGCGGCCGTGCTGGAGTCTTGACCTGATTCTGCCGATTTCATAGTTTTGATCGCGCGTCGGGGCGGAGTGAATTCCGTCCCACGTTGGCGCTGTAGCCAAGTGGCTAAGGCAGCGGATTGCAAATCCGCCATCGTGGGTTCGACTCCCACCAGCGCCTCTCGACCCGGCAGCCCGGCCCCCGAGGCTGGCGGCTCCAAGGCAATGTCGCTTGTTTAATCCAAGGGGACATTTCTATTGGTCGCTAGCAAGAGGAGGAGCTTTTCGCTTTGGGCCTCTTGGACTGCGTTCGCGATTTCCTGGCTTCGGATGGGAAGACGCGCGGCGAGCTGGCGATCGAGTAGTGCGTGAGAGGGTTTCGGAAAGAACTTCGCACGCCACTGCGGAGGTTGCCTTGGTGGAGCGCTATTTCGCGTGCCCGGCAGAACAGCGCCCGACCGGGGCAGGCCGTCGTATACGGCCAATGTGGGGCAGGCCCGGCTGTGGCCAGCGTGGATAGGTGTTCCGCTGCTGGGCGAGAAACGTGGTCCCACCGGGACGAACCCGTGGTGACGCGCGTCGTCAGAAAGCCGCGCGGAGTCACGAATGCAAATCGGCCCGACGCGGATTGACGACACGTTTGCCGAGGCGTTCCGCACGCGCTTCGTGCGGCTCGTCGTCACCGCGCACGATGACCACTGGCTGCACGCCGGCCTCTGCGAGGTGACCGGCTACGCCACGAGCGTCATCGCCTGCGACGCCGAGGCGGGCGTCGAGCGGCTGCTCCGCGAAACGGAAACGCCCGACGGCCGCTTGGGGGCCGCGGTCCTCATCTTCGGCTTCTCGACGGAGGGCCTGGCCAAGGCCGTCCCCAACCGCGTCGGCCAGTGCCTGATGACCTGCCCCACATTGGCCGTGTACGACGGCCTGCCCCAGGCCGCCGAGCGCATTCCGCTGGGCAAGCACATCCGCTTCTTCGGCGACGGCCACCAGCGGAGCAAGCTCATTTCCGGCCGGCGATACTGGCGGATTCCCGTCATGGACGGCGAGTTCTTCGTGCAGGACAAGGTGGGCGTGGAGAAGGGGGTCGGGGGAGGGAACATCATCTTGCAGGGCGAGTCGCTGGAGGCGGCCCTGGCGGCGGCGCGGCGCGCGGTGGCGGCGGTCGAGCAGTTGCCGGGCGTGATCCTCCCCTTCCCCGGCGGCGTCGTCCGCAGCGGCAGCAAGGTCGGCTCAAAGTACAAGAAGCTCGTGGCCTCGACGGCCGACGCCTACTGCCCGACGCTCCGCGGCGTGGTGGAGACGAAGCTCGCGGACGGCGCCAGCGCGGCGCTGGAGATCGTGATCGACGGCGTCGACGAGGCGGCCGTCGGCGCGGCCATGGCGGCGGCCATTCGCGCGGCAGCGGGCGAGGGCGTCGTCGCCATCACGGCCGGCAACTACGGCGGGAAGCTGGGCAAGTTTCATTTCCACCTGCGGCAGCTTCTGGCGTCGTAGGGTAGGCGGCCCGCCTGCCGTTCATGGCGCCTCGACTGCAGGGCAGGCGGGCCGCCTACCCTACGATGACTACTCCAGCTTCACCCGCGGGTCCAACAGCGTGTACGTGATGTCCACAATGATGTTCAGCGAGCACAAAAGGCCCGTGTAGAGCAGCACTTCCCCCATCGCCAGCGGGAAGTCGCGCTGTTGGGCGGCGTTGATGAACGTGACCGCCAGGCCCGGGATCGCAAACATCTTTTCGATCACGAGCGAGCCGGCCAGCACGCCCGCCACGGCGGGGCCCAGGAACGACACGACCGGCAGCATCGCCCCCTTGATCGCATGGCCGAAAATGACCCGCCGAGGCGACAGCCCCTTGGCCAACGCCGTGCGGATGTAGTCCTGGTTCAAAACTTCGAGCAGGCCGGTCCGCGTGAGCCGGGCGATGTAGGCGGCGAACGGCCCTCCCAAGGCCATCGAAGGCAGGATCAGCGATTCGATCGTCCCCCAGCCCGCCGCTGGAAAGAGCGGCCAGACGAACACGAGCAAGAGGATCGCCACGCTGGCCACGACGAAGTTGGGTAGCGCGATGCCCAACGTGGCCACCGTCATCAGGCCGAAATCGGCCACGCTCTTGCGCCGCGTCGCCGAAACGATCCCCGCCGAAATCCCCAGCGTCAGCGCGAAGAACATCGCCAGGATGCCCAACGAGGCGGAGACAGGGAACCCCGCCGCGAGAATCTCATTCACCGTCAGGTCCGCGATCCGGATGCTGTAGCCCAGATCGCCCCGCGCCGCCCGGCCCAATTCCCGGACGTACTGCTTCAGGGGCGGCTCGTCCAGGTGATAGCGCTTCCGCAGGTTGCGTTCCACCTCCGGCGACACCTTGCGCTCGGCCGTGAGCGGGTTGCCGGGCAGCGCCCGCATCAGAAAAAAGCAGATCGTGAACACGGCCCACATCGTGAGCAGCATCCAGAACACGCGCTTGACCAGGAACCAGATCATCGCCCGACCTCTTCCGCTAGCACGCGTTTGCGGGCCTCCTTGTCGACGGAGATGTACTTGAGCGGGTGCACGTCCTGCACGTTGTTGTAGAAGCCCGAGACGTACGGCCGGACGAGATTTTTGGTGACGCGGTAGTAGAGCGGGATGACGGGCATTTCGTCCAGGAAGATCGCTTCGGCGTCATGGAGCATTTGCATGCGCTTCACGGAATCGGGTTCAAAGGCCGCGTCGCGCACCAGCTTGTCGTAGGGTTCGTGCTTCCAGCCGGTCTGGTTGTTGGGATTGTCGGCCATGAAGAGGTCGAGGAAGGTGTTGGGATCGGAATAGTCGCCGATCCAGCCGGCCCGGCAAACCTGGTATTCAAGCTGTTGCTGGGCCGCCTGGTAGGAATTCCATTCCATGTTGCGCAGGACGGCGTCCACGCCCAGGTTGAGCCGCCAGTGGCGCTGGATCAGCTCCGCGACGGACTGGTGCGTTTCATTCGTGTTGAACGTGATTTCGACGCGTAGGCTGCGGCCGTCGGGTCCCTTGCCGTTGGGATAGCCGGCCTGGGCCAGGAGCTGCCGGGCCTTTTCGGGGTTGTAGGGGGGCGCTTGGGCGCGGTTGTAGCCGGGCAGGCCGGGCGGCACGAGGCTGTAGGCGGGAACCTCGCCCGCCTGGAGGACGGTCTTGACGACTTCCTCCTTGTTCAGCGCCATGGCCAGCGCCTGCCGCACGAGCTTGTTGTTGAGGCCGGGCTTCGTGACGTTCAGGCGATAAAAATTGACGGTCAATTCAGGCGCCGGCTCGAAGTCGGGTTTCTTGCCCGCCGCGATCTGCCGCTCGCGCCGCGCCAAAAGCTCGGGCACCATGGTCGCCGGCAGGTTGGTGATCCAATCGACCTGGCCGGCCATGTACATGTTGAGCATGGTCACGTCGGAGTCGACGGGCAGCGCGTCAATGACTTCGAGCTTGACGTTGTCCTTGTCCCAGTATTGCGGGTTTTTCACCAGCCGGATGCGGTCGCGGAATCGCCGCTCCTTGAGGATGAAGGGCCCGTTGGTGACGATGTTTCCCGGCTTGGTCCAAGCGGGAAAGCCGTGCGTTTCGACACAGCGGCGGTTGACCGGCGAGAGGGGATAGAAGCCCAGCAGGTTCAAGAAGTAGGGCGTCGGGCTTTTGATGCGGATTTCGAGCGTGTGCGAGTCGATGGCCTTGACGCCGACTTCCCTGAAATCCAGGCACACGCGCTTGCAGTCGCGCGGGTCCTGGCTGCCGCGGCCCACGTCCGGCTGGAACCTGACGCGCTGTCCGTCGACTTCGACGGTGTAAATCCGGGGCGGCTCGTCCTCTTCCTTCGCGCTTTTCGGCTTGGGCAATTCCTGGGTCGCGATCAGCTTCCCGTATTTCAACGGCCCGGGCACGCCGATCTTCTCGTTCTCGTAATCGACCAACTCGATTTGCACCGGGTTGCCGGGCTTGAGCTTGCCGGAGCTGTAGTGCTCGCTGGCATTGACGACGTAGTCGGTGAGTAGCTTGACGTATTCGTTCGGTGTCGCGGGATCGAGAAAGCGCGCAAACGAGTAGACGAAATCTTCGGCGGTCACCGGCGACCCGTCGGACCACCGCGCCTCCTTCCGCAACTTAAACGTGTACACCTTCTTGTCATCGGAGAGGCACTCCCAGCGATTCGTCTTTGAGTCGCCGTGAACGTTCTCCGCCACGCCCGGCAGCGGCTCCAGCGTCTCGGGGTGCCAGGTGACCAGGCATTCGTAGATCGACCAGATGATGCGCCCCTCGGGCTGGCCGGTGACGATGGCCGGATCGACCGATTTGATCTCGGTGCCGTTGCAGAAGGTGAAATCGGCCGGCTCCAGCGAGCTGAACGAGAGGGCCCAGGCGGTCAGGCCCAGGACGGCGGCGATGAGGATGTAGGGGAGAAACGATCGCATGGCATCCTGGCGCTTCGGGGGCAAAGGCGATGGACGAAAATCAACTTCCGCATTCTCACCCCCGGCCTCGTGCCGGGGGCTCGCTGACTGGCAGCTAGCGCCACCGCCCACGTGCGCGACTCTCCCCCGCCCCCTTCTCCACCGGCCTTGTGCCGGTGGTTCCGCGATTGAAAGCTGGACTGACCGCGCGCGAGCCGGCAGTCGCCCGCTCCGCCGACGCGCTTTTCGGCGGAGGCGAGAATCTTGGCTTGGTCGGCCTCTAGCTGCCAGTCACTCACCCACCGGCACGAGGCCGGCACGAGGCCGGTGGTGACTCCAAGGTCTGACCAACGGACCTAATCTACCGCCGGCCGCAGCCGGAAGGAACACGCTGCGCCAGACGAGCACGGATTGCCGGTCAGCCGTGCTTTTTCTTTTTGGCGTGCTTCTCGGCTTCCTCGCGCACCTTGTCGGCCCGGATGTTGAGGATTTCGACGAACAGCGCAAAGCCCATGGCGAAGTAGATGTACTTCTTGTCGATGCCGCCGTGGTATTCCTCGGCCGCCGGCTGCTTGGTTTGCGGCTCGACGGCGGCCGGCTGGTCGCCCTTGCCGATCCCCGCGCTGAAACCGTCCACCGTCAGCGCTACCCCGATCAAAAGCAAAAACGAGAGCGCCAGGACCTTGAGGCTCGGGTTTTTGTCGATGAAACGCGAGATGTAGCCGGAAAAGGCCAGCATGACCATCACGGCGATGACGACGGCGGTGATCATGACCCAGATTCGATCCGGCGGCACCATCCCGACGGCCGTAATCACCGAATCCAGAGAAAAGACAATGTCCAGGCTCACAATCTGAAAGATGACCGAGGCGAATCTCGCCGTGGCCGCCTTGCGAACGTCGTCGGTCTCATGCCGGCCGATTTTGTTGTGGATTTCGTGGACCGACTTGCCGATCAGGAACAGCCCGCCCGCCAGTAGGATCAAGTCTTTGCCCGAAAAACCGTGGCTGCCGATAGCGAAGGCCTGCTGCTTGAGCGTCAGGACCCAGGTGATCGCAAACAACAGCGCAATGCGCATGAGCATCGCCAGGGCCAGCCCCAGCCGCGTGGCGTTGCGCTGCTTCTCCGGCGGAAGTTTGCCGGTGAGGATCGAGATGAAGACGATGTTGTCGATCCCCAGCACCACCTCCAGCGAGGTCAGGGTCAACAGCGCAAGGAGGTTCTCGCCCGTGAACAAGTCCATGCCCGGCTCCCGGTGAATGCGCCGCAGGGTCAGGTCGCGGCGGCGAGAAACGCGATCTCCGGCCGTGCCGCCGCCGGCCAAAGGCCAAAGCATGGTGAATCGGGCCGCAGGGTTCAAGACCGTCACGGCCGTCGCGGGCGGCACGGCACGACTGGGCCAACCGGCACAACTTGCCGGCCCGCTGCCGCTGTCAAACGCCAAGAGCCGGCCGCCGATGATAAAGTCTGCCGGCGGCGCAAACTCGATCGGAAACCGGCCGGAATGCCTGATCTGCCGGCCGTCGTGGATTTGCGGGGTATGCCGAGCCGGCCGTCCTCCCGCATCCTTCCCCGAGCACCCTCCCCAAGAAGCCTGCCCGTGACCAGCCCTGACCTGCCGGATCTGTCCTTGTCGCACCTGCGGGTGTTTGCCGGCCCGACGGGCGAGGCGCCGGCCAGCGACGCGCTGGCCCGGCTGACGGATTTCTGCCAGGCCTTTGAAGAGTGCACCGGCTGGCCGCTGCGCTACGTGCCAGACGCCGCGCGGCGATCCGATGACGCCGTCTGGACGGCGCCGCTCGCGCATTTTCCCAGTCGGGCCGGACACTTTCGGCTGGAAATGGCGCCGGCGCGGAAGGGCGCCGTCGCCGATTCGCACGCCGCCATCGACCTGGCCACGCACTGGGTGAAGGTGCTCGATGAGCTGCTGCGGACGCAGCGGGCGCTGTGGGAGCGGGAAGCCGAGCTGGCGGCCGGCGTGCCGCTCGTGCCGCACGCCAGCGAGGCCAAGAAGCTCGCCGAGCGCCTGGAGTCGATCGTCAAATCGGCCGCCGAATCGGCCGGCTGCTCCGCCGCCGCGCTCTACCTGCTCTCGCAGGACACAACCTCGCTCAAGCTCCGCGCGTCGTGGAAGTTGCCGTCCGACCGCCTGGCGGCGCCGCCGCGCCCCCTGGCCGACTGTATGGCGGACGTCGAGGCGATGTCCGGCCACGCGGTCGTGATCGAGGGCGGCAACGGGCAGCGTTTCTGGCAGCCGCCGGAGGATTTCCTTGCCGCGGCCTGCGTTCCCGTCTCCAGCGGCACGCAGATTTTCGGCACGCTGTGGGTGTTCGACTCGGCCGCGCGGCCGTTCAGCGACCAGGAAACGAACGTGCTGGAGATCGTCGCCGGGCGGATCGCCGCCGAGCTGGAGCGGGCCGTGCTTTTGACCGAGGCCGAGCGCCTCGCCAAGGTGAAGCGCGACGTCTCGGCCGCCGGAGCGCTGCAGCACGACGAGCTGCCCACCGTGCTGCCGCCCATCGAGGGCTGGGATCTGGCCGGCTGGTCGCACTGGCCGTCGGAGCTGGGCGGCGCCTTCTACGACTGGATGCTGCTGGACGGCGGCGACCTGGCCGTCGTCGTCGCCCATGCCGCCCGGCCGTCGGTGGAAGGGGCGGTCCTGGCGTCGAGCCTGCGGGCGATGATCCGGTCCCACTCCGAACATTTGCGCGACCCGGCGGAAATCCTGGCCCGCGTCAACCGCACCCTGTGGACCAGCTCCCCAGGCGACAAGCAGGCGCATGCGCTGCTGGCTGTCCTGCGGCTGGGCGCGGGGCAAATCCGTCTGGCCGCAGCGGGCACGCCGGCACTTTTGCGCGTGGGGCGCAGCGGCGCTGTGCCCACGGTGTTCGGCCAGCCGCCGCTGGGCGCTTCGCCCGCCGCCGCGTTTAGCGCTGTGGACATTCCCTTGGACAACTCGCGTGACGTTTCAGAGTTGCTCGTCCTTGCCGCCGACGGACTGACCGCGGGACCGCAGCGAGAAGCCTTCGTCCTGGCCGATGCCCATCGCGACCAGCTTCTCGACGGGCCGTTCCCGCGCGGCGCGGGCGACCTGGCCGGCCGCCTCCGCCGCTTGGGCGCGAAGCTCGATCGGGACCAGGCCGCCGTCGTTCTGCGGCGAAAGTCGGGAAGCTGACAAGCTCCTGGCGCCGACGCCCGCCTACCGGCCGGCTGACGCAAGCGACTCGCCCTCGTAGCACGCCTCCACGCTGGCGCGCAACGTCCAACTTGCACTCCCCCTTTCGCGCGGCCCAAAATCTGGCCTAGGTCAAAACAGCGCCCGGCGGGTAAGTTGGGTCCATGAACTCACAAGGCCCGCCGATCGGCCGTGCCTGGCCCGACTCTTCGCGCTTCTTGGCCAAGGCAACCACGGCGAGTTGTCGAAATGGCAGCGTGCATCGGCAGGTTTTACAACCGCGTCAAGATCTTTGAACCTTCGTGAATCGACGTAAAACGACAAAAAGCAAGGATCTTGGAGTCCGCGGCGACAGGCCGGGGCACGTCGCCGGCGGCCCGGCGCGCCAGTTGCACAGCTTGGTAGTTTGCCAGGCGGCCGCGCGAAGGAATGCCGGCCGCCGTCAGTGCTAGCACGTCAGGAGAGAGCATGGAAGCTCGCTTGGCCCGCGTCGTTGTCGTCGTTTTGTCTTTGTTGGTTTTGGGGGGACGCTATCAGTCGGCCAACTTCACGGTCGACGCCCCCACGCCGGAGCTGGCGGAGGAAATCGGCAAAGCCGCCGAAAAGTACCGCGTCGATCTGGCGCAGGTCTGGCTCGGCAAGACGCTCCCCCGCTGGTCGAAACCCTGCCCGATCACCGCCAAGGTCGCCCCCACGCTTGGCGCCGGCGGCGTGACGACGTTCGTCTTCGACCAGGGCGAGGTCTTCGGCTGGAACATGACGGTGCAGGGGACGCGGGAGCGCGTGCTCGATTCCGTCCTGCCGCACGAAATCTCGCACACGATCTTCGCCTCGCACTTCCGCCAGCCGCTCCCCCGCTGGGCCGACGAAGGGGCCTGCACGACCGTCGAACACTCGACGGAGCGCGCCCGCCAAAACCAGATGCTGATCGACTTCCTGCAAACGAACCGCGGCATCCCGTTCTCGGTCATGTTCCGCCTGAAAGAGTATCCGCAGGACATGCTCCCGCTCTACTCGCAGGGGCACTCGCTGGCCACGTTTCTCATCGAGCAGGGCGGCCGGCAGAAGTTCATGAAGTACGTCGCCGAGGGCCTGGAAAACGGCGACTGGGCCGACGCCACCAAAACGCACTACGGCTTTGCGGGCCTGGGGCAGCTCCAGGGAAGCTGGCTCGACTGGGTACGGCAGGGCAGCCCGCCGCTCTCGCCCAAGGACAACGATCGCCAGGACGACGTGCTCATCGCCAAGACTTCCGCGGCTTCCACCGGGAAGCGCCCGCGGCCTGAGCCTAACCTGCTCTACCGCGCCCAGAGCGACGACGGCGCCCGGCTTGTTCCCTCGCCCAAAATGGTCCCGGTCAAAATCGATCCCGTGCGACCGGGGGCCGAGGCGGCCGACGCAAAGAACCAGCCGCCTGTGCGAGCGCCGTCGACCGGCGCGACCGCGTCACAGCCGCGGTCCTTCGCCCCGCCGCGCACGGACAGCCTTGCGCGATCTGCCGCCGGCACGTCAAAAAGCAACTTCCCCGAAAAGGACTTTCCCGACGAGGGCTGGCATCAGCCGGGCCAGGCGCCTCCGCCGACCGCCGCTCGCACGCGCGGGGAAAGCCAGGCCGCCGGCGCGATGCCGCCGATCGCCGCCCAGGGGAACGAGCTGCCGAGGGGCCCCTTGTCGACCAGCCCTGCCGCCGCTGGGCCGCAGCCGACGCCATCGACACGGCCCATGATCATTCAGTGGCGGCGTCCGGCTCGCGATAACTCAAAGGACGGCGCGGCGCCGCAAACCGCGTCGCGTGCGGCGCCGTCCAGCGGAAAGACGTCGGGCAATTCCTCCTCGCGCGAGGAGCCGGTGCTGTTCGACGGCAAGACCGGCGTCATCCGCCGCTAACCGCCTGCGCCGCACGACCGCCATCCCGGACGGCCCCATGGAAGCTCCGCAATCTCCGGCGCGGCGCGCCGACGTGCCGGCAGGGAAAACGGCCCCGGCCGGCAATCCATCCGCCGGCGACAAGTCGCCCGGCGAAACCTCGCCCGGCGACGCCCGCACCAGCGACGCGCTGCGCGGGCCGCACGTTCTGCCGCAGCTTGTGCAGGAAACGCGGCGGCACGTTCGCGGGCTGCTCGTGGAGCTGAGCCGGCTGGCGCGGAAGGACATCGCGCCGGCCGAGTTCTACGGCGAGCTGTTGCGCCGGGCCGTCGCCGCCACCGAGGCCGTCGGCGGCGCCGTCTGGCTCAAGCAGGCCGACGGGTCGTGGAGCGCACAGTCCCAGGTCAACCTCGACCAAAGCGGCACGGACGCCGAACCGGCGCGCTCGCGGCATCAGGCGCTCCTCGCTCGCGCGGCCGCGGACGGCGAGGGCACGATCGTCCCGCCGCGGTCCGGCGACGGAGCAAGCGGCCCCAATTCCAGCGGCCCCAACATCAGCAGCCCCGGCAACCCGACCGACCTGTTGCGCGTCCTCGTCCCGCTCCATGCCGGCCGCCGCACGATCGGCGTCGTCGAAACGTTCCATCGCCCCGGCAGCCCGCTGGCCACACAGCGCGGGTTTCTGGCGTTCCTCAAGGAATTGTGCCGGATCGCGGGCGAGTACCATGAGCGGCGGGCAATGGGCCGGCTCAGCCGCGGGGCGAAGCTGTGGCGGGCGTGGGAGGAATTCTGCTTCCGCATTCACGCGAGCCTCTCGAGCCGCGCCACGGCGCTTGCGATCGTCAGCGAAGGCCGCCGCGTGCTGCAGTGCGACCGGCTGGCGCTCGCCGCCCCCTGCGGCCGCTCGTTCCGCGTCGTCGCCATCAGCGGACAAGAAACGTTTGACGCCCGCTCCGGCGTCGTGCGGGCGATGAACCGGCTGGCGGGCGTGTCGGCAAAGCTCGGCGAACCGGTCTGGCACGGCGCCGGCAAGAGCGCGGAGTTTGCGCCGGACGTAGAGCGCACCGTGCACGACCTGTCCGAAATCTCCGGCAGCAAGGTCGTCGCCGCTCTGCCGCTTGTTCCACCCGGCCACGGCGGCAAATCAAAGAGCGCCTCGCGTCCCGAAGGCGTCTTGCTTGTCGAGCATTTTCAGGAGGTCGCCCGCGGCGACGAGCTGGCCAAAGCGGCCGCCGCGCTCGCCCGCCACGCGTCCCTCGCCTGGCACAATGCGCAAGAGCACGACTCGATCTTCGGCCTTTCGCTGTGGAAGAGCGCGGGCAGGCTGCGCGGCCTGGTGCGGCTGCGAATGCTTCCCAAAACGATCGCGGCGTTGACGTTCGCCGCCCTCGTGGCGGCGGTGATGTTAATCCCGATTGAATTCCGGATCGAGGCCCGCGGCGTCTTGCAGCCGGTCGTGCGCCGCGACGTGTTCGCTCCGCTCGACGGCGTCATCACGGCGGTCAACGTCGAGCATGGCGACCATCTCCCCGCCGGAAGACCAATCGACATCGAGGGACAGCCCTTTCCCCCCGTCCGCCTGCGAAACCTGGAGCTCGAAATGGCCCTGACGCGCGCCCAGGGCGAGCGGGCACAGGCCCTGTCCGACCTCAACAGCATCTCCGTCTCGCTGCTCAACGACAAATCGCTTACGCCCGGTCAGACCGACCAGCTTCGCGGCCGCAAAAAGCAGCTCGAAGAGCTCCGGGCCAGCCTCGACGTCCAACTGGAGCTCCTGAAAAAAAAAGCGGACCTGCTGGACGTTTTCAGCCCGATCGATGGCCGCGTCAGCACGCTCGACCTCAAAAATCGCCTCCTGCACTTGCCCGTGCCGCGCGGGGCGGTGCTCTTCTCCGTCTCCGACCCTGACGGACCCTGGGAGCTGGACCTGCGCCTGCCCGAGGACCGCATGGGCCATGTCCTTTTGGCCCAGAACAACCTGCCGGCTGGAAAGGGCCTCCCGGTGACGTTTGTCCTCTCCAGCGAACCGGGAATGGAGTTTCACGGCGAGGTCGTGGCGATCCACGAGCGGGCGGAGCTTTACGGCGAAGAAGGCAACGCCGTCCGCGTCCGCGTGCGGATCGATAAGTCGCAGCTTCCGCACCTGCGCGAGGGGGCGGGCGTGGTCGGCAAGCTCCACTGCGGCCAGCGGGCCTTGGGTTACGTGCTCTTCCACGACGTGATCGAGTTCGTGCAGTCGCGGGTGCTGTTTCACTTCTGACGGCGATTCGCGGCACACCCCGATGGCACGCTCGGGTCTCAACCGTCCCAACAAGGGTTGTCACAACGTCCCCGCCGCGCGATCATGGCCCCGTGACCCCGTAACAAGTCGCTTGCAGACGACTCATGGACGTCGTTCCGCTTGCCGCCGACACGTGCTGGATGTTGCTCGTGCGGCACGGCGCCACCGCCAACAACGAGGCCGTCCCCTACAAGCTGCAGGGCCGCCGCCTGGACGCTCCACTGACGGAATCGGGATGGAGGCAGTCGGCGCAGGCCGCCCGGTTTCTGACCGCCTGGCCGGTCGGCGCGGTCTATGCCAGCCCGCTCCTCCGCGCTAGGGAAACCGCGGAAGCGATCGCCGCGCCGCACCGGTTGCGGGTCGAAGAGGTCGGGGAACTCATCGAGTGCGACATCGGCGCCTGGGAAGGCCGGTCCTGGGACGACGTCGCCCGCGAGGAGCCGGAGTCCCACCGCCTTTTCATCGACGATCCCGGCACGCACGGCTATCGCGGCGGCGAGAACCTCAGGCAAGTGGAGGAGCGCGTCGTGCCGGCGCTCGCGCGCTTGATGCAAGACAACCTCGGCGGAGCGATCGTGGTGGTCGGCCACAACGTCGTGAACCGGGTTTACCTGGGTCACTTGCTGGGCCTGCCCTTCGCCCAGCGGCGGCGCGGCGTCCCGCAGGAGAATTGCGCCATCAACCTCATCCGGTTTCGGGCGGGAGTCGCCGGCGTTCTCCACGTCAACTACCTCGGCCACGTGCAATCGCCCGATGCGTGAGCCGTTTTGGTTCCGCTGCAGGCGGCTGGTTTGCGCGCGCCTTCACTCGGGGCACTTGTACGTCTTCGTTGGCAGGGTCAGAATCACGAGGGCCGTCCGGTGGTCGGCGGTGCAACGTCCTCGTATTCATAAGTCCATTCAAATGCAAAGGCTGACTTCTCGATTGGCTTGCGAACCGCTGGTCGCCGCTGCCTGCGCGATTCTCTGGGTCGCTGCCGGATGCGGCCGCGACGCCTTGCCGCCGCCTGGCGGCGCAGCGGCGCCCGGTCCATCCACCGCCGCCGCCCCGACGCCCGCCGGCCTGGATGGCCTCTGGACGGCCACGGGCGCAGAGATCGAGGGGAAGGTCGCCGGCCAGGATCTGCCCATCGAGGTCCTCGGCGCAATGTCTGGTTTGTCGATTTCCGGCCACAAGATTGTGTGCAGGTTCCAGGGAGTAGATGTTGTGCAAGGAACCGTGCAGTTCGAATCCGCTCAACAGCCTGCAACCTTCGACATTCGTCTGGAGGTCGTTCGCGGTCGCATTGGCGGCGAGTCGATCGTCGGGCGAACCGTGGTGATTCAAGGCATCTACGAGTTGTCCGGCGACACCCTCAAGCTCTGTTACTTCATGCCCGACTCGACGCCCGCGAAAGACGGAAATCGGCCGACCGCCTTCCAGTCGCGCCCTGATTCCGGCGAAGTGCTCGTGACGTACCGGCGCCAGCTCTAGGGCGGGCGCGACGGCTCTCGGCCGCGCACGGCTAGCAAAACTGCGTGCCGTTGACCTCCGGCCGGACGCGCGGGTAGGCCGTGTAGCGCCGAGGAAATCCGGATTTTCCGGCGTTCTATCCGCTCGCAACGAGGCCCACGAGCGCGTGGCGCCTCGTCCGTGCGACGCCGTGCGAATCGAACGCCGGCGGATGAAAACGCACTCCCCGTCCGCCGGTTCGAGGCGTCACGAAGTCGGCCCGGCCGGCCGCCTCAGCCGCTTCTGCACGTCCGCCTCGATCCGACCGAACGCCGCCTCGTGCCGCTCGATCGTCATGGCGAGCGCCGACAGCATCCGCTTGGCGGTGAAGTAATTCATCACCACGCGCTGGCCGATGACGAGCGCCTGGCCTGGCGTCGGCAGCGGCTGCACGTTCAACGCCAGGTCGAGCACGACCTCTTCCGGCGTGCCGGTCACGCGGCAAAAGTTGGCGTAGATGGCCGCCGCCTGCGTGTCGTCGATGCGGATCAACGGGCGGCCGGCCGGCGGCGTCGCCGTGGGCAGGTTGTCGGGAACGCCCAGGCGGCCACTGTCCGGGAGATTGCGGTCGTCGGTCATACTCGAATTCCCTTGTGCAATGAAAGCCGGCGTCCGCTTTCGTCCAAAGGCGCCTACGCCAGCAGTCTGACAGCGCACCGGGTTTTTGCAAGACGGCAGCTTGCGCGCGACGTTAATTCGCCGGCACGGCCACTCGCAGCGACCGCGCCAGGTCGGCCAGGAGCCGCCACGTCCCATCGTCAACCGGGATCCCCTCCGCCAGGCGCTGCGCGCGAAGCTCCCGGGAATGGTCGCCCGGCAGGCGGATCGGCCGGCCGTCGCGGGTCGGCGTCTGCCGCACGAAGCGAGTCAGCTTCTCAATCTCATGCTTCAAGTGCTCCGCGCCGGCAAAGCGCGCGCCGTCCCAGGCCAGTAGGAGCACGTTGTTCGTGGGCGCAGCCTGCTGCGGCGCAGGCGGACAATACCCGCCCGACAGGCCGCCCACGAGAAAATCGAGAAACAGCCCCAGCCCGAAGCCTTTGTACCCTTGTGCTCCGCCGAGCGGCAGCAGCGTTCCCGGCGGGTCGGCGAACCGCACGGCCGGATCGGTCGTGGGGTTTCCTAACGCGTCCTGGAGCCAGCCGGGCGGACAGGGCCGGCCCGCAAGGTGCGCCACGCGCACCTTGCCGTTCGCCACGACGCTCGTCGAAATGTCGAGCACCATCGGCCCGTCGGCCGATGGCACGCCGATCGCCACGGGGTTCGTGCTGATGCGCGGCGAAAATCCGCCCGGCGGCGCGACGCACGTCAGCACCCCGTTGTCATTGACGGAGATCAGGCCCGCCAGCCCTCCGTCCGCCAGCCGCTCGACCCATTCGGCCAGCCGGCCGACGTGCCCGGAGTTCGTCATCGTGCCGCAGGCGACGCCGAGCGCTTGGGCCTTGGGAACAACCCGCTCGATCAATCGGCGGCATTGCACCTGCCCGAAGCCCAGTCCCGCGTCGGCGCACAGCGCGGCGGGCGTTTCCGAGCGGACGTTGAGCGCCGCGCCCGGCCGCAGGTTCCCCTCCCGCACGAGTTGCGCGTATTCCGCGACGCGCATCACGCCGTGCGATTCGTGGCCGGACAGGTCCGAGGCGACGAGGCTTTGGGCCACGTCGCGGGCTTCGTCGCCGGGCACCGAGAGGGCCTGGAATATCGAGGAGACGAAGGCGGTCAGGGTGGGGGCCTGGATGCGCATCGTGCGTCCGCCGTGGTTCTTGGCCCGCGCGTGCGACGTCGAGCGCGACTGGAACTCCGCTTGCGGCGACGGGCGCGGCCGCGTTACGGCTGGGCGGCAGCGGCGGCGGGCTGCTCGGCGGCCGGTTTCGCCGGCATGGGCCTGGCCCGGATTTCCTCGGCCGTTGGAACGTGATGCACGCGCGGGTCGGCGTGCCCCGGCTCTTGCAGGCACTGCAAGAGCCCATTCCGGTTGCCGACGACGATCAGGTCGCTTTGCTCGTTCTCGAGGAACACGTTGAGCCGCTGCATGGCGATCTGGCCCAGCACCGAGCCCGTGTTGAAGTCGAGGATCTGCATCGTGCCGAACTGGTCCATGGCGTAGATTCGCCGGGCGCCGTCGGTGGCGAGGACGCGGGCGATCTTCGGCGCCTTCCAGAGCAGCGTGCCGTCGAAGGCGTCGAGGTGGTGCAGGATTTTCGTCTCGGTAATGACAAACAGGCTTTGATTGACGGCCATCGGCCGCTGGTTGACCCCTTCGCCCAGCGGGAAGCGCCAGGGGGAGCCTTCGCTGAGGTTCTCGCGGACGGCGTAGATGTTTCCGTCGCGCGAGGCCACGTAGATCAGGGGCGGCAGATAGGCAAGCGGCGCGGTGACGGCGGCGCGGGTCTCGAAGCGGCCGGGGACCGATGCCTTGTCCTCACTGCTGCTGTAAAGGAAGCCGCGGTTGGTGGCCCAGACGATCCCCCTGCGCGTCTGGACGGGCGGAACGTCGATGCGCCCGAAGGAGGCGTAGTTCCACTTGGCATCGGCCGCGTACTGGGTGTCGTCGCTCGATCCGCGCGGGGCGGCGGGTTCCGGCGGCTTTGCGGCGCCGTTTTGGGCGGCGGGCGGCGCCGCGGCAGCGGGGGCGGGGGCGGGCGCGGGACGGTCATATCGCTCCGGCAGCTTGTAGGCGAACACGTCGCCCTTGATGCCGCCGACGTACACCCACCCCTTGGTGACGGCCGGGGCGGTGACGGTCACGATTTCATTGCGCCGCTCCCAGACGACGTCGCCGGTCTGGCGGTCCAGGGCGTAAAGCCACGAGCCGCTCAGGATCACGACGTGGTCGTCGCTGACGGCCGCGTTCTCGCAGACCTTCGTGCCGTCGCCGACCTTCGTGACCCACAGCGAGCGGCCGGTCGCAGCGTCGAGCGCTTGAATCGTTCCCAGCTCGGTCTGCACGATGAGCATCCCCGGCACGTATTGTTCCGTGGCGGCCTGCTCTGGCGCGGCCGGTGGCGGGGCCTCGCCGGCTGCGGGCGCGGCCTCTCCCGCCGGGGGGGCCTGCGCCTCGGCGGCGGCCGGCGCGCCCCCTTCGGCCATCGGCGGCATCGGCTTTTGCGGCGCGGCTTTCGGCTTGATCAAGGCGGGCTGGTAGTAGATTACGCTTTGCACGGCGTCACGCGTCCCGTCCACTTGCACCTGGACGACCCACCGGCGCACGAGGCCGTTCTTCCGGGCGGTGGCTTCGGAGACGATCTGCGTGTTGAGGCTCTGCGACCAGGCGGAGGGGCCGCACAGAACCAGGGCCAGGCCGACGACCGACGCGAGGCGAGACATGGGGTGACTCTTTGGCGGTTGGCCGATGAGCGCCGGATTTCCGCGACGCCGCGCGGCGGGAACGATTGAGCGCAGGATTCCCATCGCCGGCCGGGCAGGGTGCCGGGCCGGCATCCTCCCATGATAGTCCGCGCGCGGGTGAAAAACAGCGTTTTCTTGGGGAGTCAGGTAGGGTGGCACGCCCTGAAGGTGCCATGGAGGCCGCCCAAGGGCGTGCTTCTGTCGCCGCCGCCGGGCACGCCCTTCGCGACCGGTGTCGAGCCATGGGCCTTCTGCCGATACCCCCAATAAGTCGACCTTTCCAGGTGCGCTGCAACGACGCTCAGGGCGTGCCACCCAGATCATTCCAGTGAGGGGCCGATCCGCAGGTTGCGAAAGGCCACTTCCTCGCTGTGGTTTTGCAGGCCCAGAAAGCCCTTCGTGAGCCGGTTTTTCAGCTCCGGGAACTGCTCCGCGCCGGCATCGACGATCACCACGCCGTTGTGGATGACGCGATAATGCTGCCCGCGGCAGTCGATCTCCAGGCTGTTCCACTCGCCGGGTGGGCGGCCGACGTGCTCCTTGGCCGCGGCAATGGCGTACACGCTGCCGGTGTACTGGTAGTCCTTGAGCCTGGCGTACCGCTCGTCCTTGTCGTCGAGGACCTGGATTTCGACGCCCGCCTCCTTCTCGTTGCCCTCCTTGCCGCGGTGCGCCCCGCTCTTGGGCACGCGCACGTAGACGCCGGAGTTGCCGCCCTTTTTGAGCCGGTACTCCAGCCGCAGGTTGAAGTCGTCGTATTCTTTCAGGCTGCGCAGCCAGGGACCCTTCTGGCCGGTGCAAATGAGCAGGCCCTCCTGCACGGTCCAGCAGGCCGAGGCGTCGCTGCCGCCGCCTTCCCAGCCGGTCAGGTCCTTGCCGTTGAAAAGCGACGCCGCCGAAAGCTCCGTCACCTTGATGTTGCGGAATTCAAAGACGCCGCCCAGCGGCACCTCGGCCTGCAGGCCGAGGTAGCCCTGCCTGGCCTCGAGGCCGTCGGCAACCCAGGCCGGTTTGCCGTTGATGGCAAGCTCCGCCTTGTCGCCGCGGACGGTGAGCTGGAAGCGGTTCCACTGGCCCGGCTTGTACAGGTCGGGCCGCCCGACGGCGCCCGCCAGCCCGCCGACCGCCCCTTCCTGCCCCTTCTTCAGGTTCGATTGATAGCGCTTGGGCCAGGGGCGATCGCCCTCGGGCAATTCGCAGCGGAAGTAGATGCCCGAGTCGTAGTTTTCGGCCTGCGACTTCCACTCCAGGTCGAGGACGAAATCGCCGTAGCGGTGCAGGCTGCGGACGAAGCCGTTGCCGGACTTGAGAACGAGCGAACCTTTCTCGACGGCGACGTCGCAACCGGTGACGTGCCAATTTGCCAGATCGTGGCCGTCGAAAAGGCTCGTCGTGAAGCCTGGTTCTTCGGCCGCGGCGGCCGGAACAGAGATGAGGCAGGCCAGGATCGCCGCGATTTGTAAAATGCCAGGCCCAAGTCGTCGCGTCATTTTCCCCTCGGCTCAAAAGTTGTCGCAGAATCGGCATCCATACCTGCGCTTGCGAGCACCGTTCTCGTTTGCGGAGCGATGGCTGTCAACCAGAAACCGATCGGCAAAAGCGCACTTGCCCACGTTACGCTGCCTGGATCCCGCCCCGCCGGCCTTGCGCCGGTGGACGGAATGACTGGCGGCTAGAACGGCGCGACTCTGTTCTGGGATTTCTCTCGCACCTGAGGACGGCGAGCGCGGGTCGACGGGCGGCGGCCGGGAAAGCGGCGACAAATCGCACGCACTCCAAAGGGGCGGCGCGCCCTTGCGAGGTGGACCGCCCGTCGGGCAGCAAGAGCCTGGCAGAGGACCGGGGCCAAGACCAGCGGCGCCGGCGGAGGGCGGTTGCGGCTCGACGGCCCGAGGGCGATCGCACGGGCAAGATGCCCGTGGCACCCGGCGCTCGCCGGCGACATCGCTCGAATTGGCCTGTATGTACTTTTCTGGATCGGCGCTTTGGGTGCCTCGCTGCCGATCCCACGCGTCAAGGGCCACCCGGCGGGTGCCTGGGTTGCAGCTCCCTTCCACTTTCGTGGGCCGCTGCTCGCTTTCTCGCCGGGATTGCAGCGAGTGCTTGAAAAGGAGGAACTAACGGCCATAATCGCTCACGAGATGCATCACCTGACGTGGGCGGACCGCGTGTCGAGATTCGCGGCCGGGCTCATTGGAGGATGCACTGCTCCAGTCGTTGCTCTCGTTCTTCTCAGGACGGGCGGACCGGCCACGCTGGCGAAACTTGGCGTTGTCTTGGCAGCTTCGGCCGTGGGGGCGATCATGCAATCACGCATGCTCCAGCAGTCCGAGCGGCGCGCCGATGCGACTGCTGCCGAGCTCGTAGGCTCGGCAGAAGTCGTGAAGCGTGCGCACGCGAAGATACGCCGAGCCAACCGCGAAGTGTGGGGTCTTGGAGCGGAAGAAATCGGAAGGTCCCGGGACGAACTGTATTCAAAGTACCTCGCTGATCTTGGTGGATTGCAGGCAGTACCAAGGCGGCAACCGCGTCTTGATGAGATTGACCGCACGACCGACGAGCACACACTTCAGGTCCTCATTGAGCGCGAATCTGTGTTGCTTCAGCTGAGTGTCGGAGGAGAATTCATCATTTCGCTTGTCGATGGACGACGGACAGTTGAGGCGATCCTCAAGCAGGCCCAGACAGAGAGGGGGTTCACCGAATTTGAAGTCTGTCGCGCTTTGCACCAGTTAAAGTCGGGGGACCTCATCACCACCTAAGCCGGTCGTTCGTTCCGCTTGTAGGCGGCGCAGTTGGCGACCCGCCTTACACCGGCCAACCACCAATGCTATCAACGCCGCGCGATGCACGCACGTGCAAAGCCCGCCGCCAAGGCCGATTCGCCGCCGGGCTGGCGTTGCCGCTTTTGCGCGGCTGCGGCTACAATCCGCAGCCCCAGCTCGCCGGCCCGCGATAGCCCGCGCGCTAAATAGCTCTTTGCAGGGACGCATGAGCGCCAGCACGACACCGTCACGCCAGGAAATCCGCGCCCAAGCGCGCGATCCAACCTGGCGCGCGGACGCCGCCCCCGAAAATGAGCCGCCCGGAAAAAGCAAAAGGTGTCAGGAACGTTCCTGACACCTTTTCTTCCCCCTTTTCTTCCCTGACACCTTTTCTTCCCTGACACCTTTTCTTCCTCCCTTTTCTTCCTTGACACCTTTTCTTCCTGCGACTGGATCGGCGGGGTCGCGGGGGTGGCCATGATTCCACGTCGTTTGGATTTGCCGCGAAACAGAGCGGCCGCACTAGCGTCGCGCGGCAGGAAAGGTATTTGTCGCCCGTAACAGATCGCGAGATGCAACGTCCTCTCGCGCGTTGCAGATACACCGCCGCCCCAACTTAACGCGCCACGCGGTGCAAATCGACACGTCGCTTGCTGAAAACGATGGCTTCTTGGCTTGCTCGCTTGTGGTAGGCGCTACCACTCCCCCCTCAGCCACTCCGCCAGCGCCTTGATGACCTCGGGATGGAGCGGCACTTTGTTGGCCGACCTCGCGCTGGCGCTGAAGGCCGGCATCGTTTGCTCGTTGGCCGAGAGGTGCCCGTAGTAGTTCTGGTGGCTGGGGTTGGAGATCATCCCCGCGATCCACTCGCGCGAGCCCCAGCCGGTCAGGTTCGGGGCCGTGCCGATCAGGCTGCCGTCGCCGTGGAACTCGTGGCA
Source organism: Planctomycetia bacterium (assembly GCA_016177915.1). Taxonomy (GTDB): domain Bacteria; phylum Planctomycetota; class Planctomycetia; order Pirellulales; family S012-138; genus JACOUI01. The sequence goes on along the minus strand of JACOUI010000376.1, from coordinate 9,245 downwards.
CATCGCGCAGCCCGAGCTGTTCTGCAGGAGCGCACGCCCGGCCGCGATCGGCTCCTTATCTTCCGTCTGAAAGCCCCCCTCGGCCGCCAGCGCCGCCGCGATCTTGGGGATGTCCTCGGGCTTGTAGGTGGCAGAAAAACCGGGGTCTTCGGGAGTGCCCGTGATGTACTTCACCATCCCGCCGTCGCGGTTCTTGATCGGCGTGCGGCCGAAGTAATGGTCGCCGGCGATTTTCTCCTTGTTGAGCAGCCCCTCGACCCACGCGCGGCGGCCGAAGTTGTAGAGGTTCGGGGCGCTCGGGCCGCCGCTGGGCCTGTCGCCCACTTTCTCGGGAGGCGTTTCGACGAGGTTCCAGCCGTGGCCGTTTTCGTCGACGTAGGTGTGGCAGCGGAGGCAGGTTTCGGTGAGCGTCCGCAGCGCCAGCGCCCGGGCGTTGTTGCGCAAGGCCAGCTTCATGCCCTCGGGCGGGATGCCATAGGTCGCTAGTTTCTTGGCCAGCTTCGCGTTCTGCTCGCCTTCCCAGACGGCGTTCTGGTATGCGACGTTGTGCTGGTCCTCCCAGCGGGCCAGAAACGTCAAGACTCCCACCCCAAAGAGCACGCAGATCAAGAACGCCACGTTGAAGTAATGCCCCACGCGCACACGGCCCACGAAAGGCATCAGGAACAGGAACCCCATCACCGCGCCGGGGATGACGATCGCGCCCAAAAGCTCGCCCGTCTCGCCCATCCCCTCGAAGAGCTTGAGGAACTGGAAGAGGTACAAAAAGTACCACTCGGGCCGGGCGAAATATTCGCGGGCGCCGTCGGCCGGGGCGCCCAGGTCCGCGCCGTTGAAATACCAGTTCAGCCCCAGCACGACGGCCAGCACCGCCAGGCAGGCCACGCCGTCCTTAAGCACCTGGTCGGGCCAGAAGGTCTGATCGGGCCGCTTGATGGGCTGCTTCGCGCAGATTCCGTGCCGCCGGAAGACGGCAATGTGCATGACGAGAAAGAACACGAGCAGCGCCGGCAAAATGCCCGCGTGCAGCGCGAAGAACCGCGTGACCGTGTGATGGCCGTATTCCTTGCCGCCGACCACGACGTCTTGCAGCGACTTGCCGACGAAGGGCACGAGGCCCATCAGGTTCGTGGCCACGCGCGTGGCCCAGTAACCCTTCTGGTCCCAGGGCAAAAGGTAGCCCGTCAGCGACAGGCCCAGCACGATCTGCATCAGGATCAGTCCCAGCCAGAGATTGACTTCGCGGGGGGCCTTGTAGGCGCCGTCCCAGACGACCTGCACGAGGTGCAAGGCCAACAGGACGACCATCGCCTGGGCCATGAAGTGGTGAATGCCGCGGAGCCAGAAGCCCCCCTGCATTTCGTTCTGGATGTAGTAGACGCTCTCCCAGGCCGAGTTGCTGCTGGGGCTATAGGCGGCCCAGAGGATGAGACCCGTGATCGTCTGCACGACGAAGGCGAAGACGAGCGTGCTGCCCCAGACATATCGCCAGCGCGAGCCCCCGGGGACGTGCTCGTAGAGCGCTTCGCGCAAAAACGCCTGGCAGCCGGTGCGGTCGTCGAGCCAGCGAAGGAGACCCTGGATCATCGTTTGGCGAGCTTGTCTTTGATGCCGGCGTAGTAGTTCTCGTACTTGACTTCGATCTGACCATTTTGAGAGATGCGCGTTTCCAGTTCATCCATCGCCCGCGGGCTGGGCGAATCGGGCGTTGTCACTCCCTGGAGATCGAAAGCGCTGTTATGGCAGGGGCATTTGAACGAGCGCTGGTCTGGCGCCAGGACGACCGCGCAGCCAAGGTGCGGGCAGGTGACGTTGAAGGCCGTGGGCTTCGATTCGCCTTTGTTGCGAATCAGAAAGACCGCCCCGATCGGCTGCTGGGGGATGAACGTCCACTGGTCCCACAGGTCGGCGACGACCTCGAAGCGGCGAGGGAAGCCGTCGTCGGGCACCTGGTTGGCGGCGGCCACGGCGATCCATTCCGGCGGCAGCTTCTCGGGCGGCTTTTTTCGCAACGGGTCGAAGAACGTAAACGCCGCCGCGCCCAGCGGCACGAGCCCGGCGACGGCGCCCACGACGATCGCGCCCAAGCGCGTCAAAAAGTCGCGGCGTTGCGAGCCGTCCGGGGGGCGCGGGGCGCCTGGGGCGTCGCGTTTTGCGGGGGACGAGGGTTTCTCGGCCATGGGAAATTCAGCGGGTGAAGAGCAATCAAATCGGCGGGAGGGAGAAGGCGGGACGTTTGGCGGGAGGGCGGCGGGGCAAGCTTGCCGCGAGGGGCCACTTGCCGCTCCGTCCGTGTAACTCCTTTATCCCATCGCGGCGCGCGCGGCGTCAAGCACTTTTGGATAGACTTCGCTCAAGCCAGCGCCCTTGAACGACGCCCCGGCGGCGGCCTTGTGCCCTCCGCCGCCGAACTTCGCCGCCAGCTCGCTGCAATCGACCGCAGAGCGGCTGCGGAAACTGACCTTGCAGCGGTCGGCCGCAAGTTCGACGAAAAAGAGAGCCAGCTCGACGCCCGCCACCGTCAGCGTCGCGTTCACGATTTCCTCGGTGTCGCTCGATCGCGCTCCGGTGGCGGCGAAGTCCTCCATTGTGGCCGCCGTGTGGATCAGCCGGCCGTCCAGGTCCGTTTGCGCCTTGGCCAAGACCCGCCCGCGAAGCTGCAGCCGCGCCAGCGAATCCTGTTCATACAGGCAGCGGTAGATTTCGACCGGGCTTGCGCCGGCCTCGACCAGGCGGCCGGCGACCGTGTACGTCGAGGGCTTCGTCGACGAAAACCGAAACCAGCCCGTGTCCGTGGCGATGGCCGCAAACAGCGCCCGGGCCATCGGCGGCGTGATCTTCACTCCCAGGCGGTCGGCCGCCTCGACGACGAGCACGCCGGTGGCTTCGGCGCCGGCGTCGCGAAAGATTGCGCCCGGCAGCGTGTCGCTCGATTGGTGGTGATCGAGCACGATGACCTGCCCCTTGGTTTCCCGAAGCAGGTCGCCCATTTCGGCAAGCTGGATCCAGGCGCTGGTGTCGAGCACGAAGAGCACGTCGGCCCAGTCGAGCACTTCCCGCGGCGAAACGTCCGTCCCGATCTTCCGGACGCGCCGGTCGGGGTCGATGAAAGAGATGACGGGGGGCGTCGAGTGCGGATTGACGATGCGGGCTTCCTTGCCGAGGGCTTCGAGGGCCCCGGCCATGCCCAGCTCGCTGCCCAGGGCGTCGCAATCCGGCCGGACGTGGCTCGTGAGCACGAACCGCCGGTGATTGCGGACCAGCTCGACGAAACGCGGCCAGGCGATGGTCATGCGGGGATGTTCGTGCGGGTGATTGATTGCCCGCAGACAGTTTAGCACGGGCGGGGAAGGCGGGGCAGGCGGGGTCGCATGCGGCCTGTCTTCGGCGCCAAAGTCACGCCCTTCGGCGGCGTCGTGCCGCCTCAGGGCGTGCCACCCGCGCCGGCTGGCGCGAAAGCGACTCGACGATGGCCGCGGCGGTGGCGGCGTTCGTGGCCAGGGGGACGCCGTGAACGTCGCAGACGCGCATCAGGGCGGAGATGTCCGGCTCGTGCGGCTGGGCGGTGAGCGGGTCGCGAAAGAAGAGGACGGCGGAGATTTTTCCCTCGGCGACGCGGGCGCCGATGATCAGGTCGCCGCCTTCGGGACCGTGGGCGACGGCTTCGACGGCCAGGCCGAGTTCTTTGCGCAGGAGCGCGCCCGTGTTTCCCGTCGCCACGAGGGCGTGCCGCCCGAGGACGGCCTGGTGCCGTCGGACGAACTCCACGAGCGCAGTTTTCTTTTGATCGTGGGCGATGAGGGCGATGGCCATTTGCATCACATTTGGGTCGGCCTGATCTTCACCACAGCCGAGCAACGGGGTATTTGTCGAACTCCTTGTCGCCGCTGACGACCGGCAACTGCTCCACAATCGCCTGGGCGACGATCAAACGGTCGAACGGATCCTTGTGGTGGAATGGCAGTTTTGCCAGGGCGGCCGCGTGACGCGGCTCGATGTGCTGAATCCGAAAGTCGTTCGCCGCGATTTGCTTCTCAATAAAGTCGTCGGACGCGCCCGGCGCCGAGTACTTGCCAAGGCTGATCTTGATGGCGATTTCCCAGTACGACGCGGGACTTACGTTGACTTCGTTATTCGCGTCAGCGATGAGGGCCGCCGCTTTAGCGCTGAGCCGCGCGTCGTTGAGAATGAACCAGAGAAATGAGTGAGTGTCGAGGAGCAGCCTCACGGCATGTAGTCCTCAAAATCCTTGAGGTGCTCGTCGTCCTCGGTATGGATGACCAGCTTCCCTTGCGCGCTGCCCGGTCGGCGCGGCTGGCGGCCGTCTTGCTTTTCCGCGATCAACCGTGCGACGAGCGCGTTGTCGCGCACGATGAGGATCTCCTCGCCGGGGACAAGGCGCTCGATGATCTCGGGCAGGTTTGCCTGAGCTTCTTCAATCGTCAGAGTGGCCATGGCGTTTCCAATCGCAGTAAGACGGATGACATTGGACAATTTGTGCCCACTTGTCAATTGTGACGCACGATTGTGGACGACGCCAGGGGCGTCCGAGTCTTCCAGGCGATTGGCATCCTCACACGAACGCGAAGCGCCAGGGCGGCGAGCCACTCACGGCGATTTTCCCGACAAGTCTTTGAGCCGCGTCGTCCACTCGGCGAAATGCGGGCAGGCGGCGCGCATGGCGTCGATGCCGATCCGCTCGGCAGCCAGCACGCCGTGAACCGGCTTCTGATACTCTGGGAAGATGGCTTGCAGCCGCTTCGAGGGGTGCGTTTGGTCGCCGTCGTTGATTTCCTCGGGAGTGCTTGCGGCCGCTCGGATCGAGTTGAGCTTGTCTGTTGCGTCCGCGCGGCCGACGACGTCCGTGATGACTTCCGGGCTTGAAAAGAGCAACGCTTCAAATTCGTACATCTGAACGTACGGCAGGATGCGCGACGGATCGAGGCCCTTCAAGGCGCCGACAATGTCGTCTTGAATCGCTTTTTCGACGGTCGCGGCCTTGCGATCGTGCGGCAATTTGGCAGCGGCCTTTCGTCCCGGCCAGTGCTCTGGGAGCATCCCATAGAAGTCGAACATCGTCGTGACGACGGTCTGCGGCTCCTGTTTGAGCAGTCGCAGGATGTCATTTCTGGCGCGAACGAATTTCAGTCCGCCGCCCTTGTGTCCGGGTGCGCCCACGAGCCGTGCCGTCATGAACACGACTTGCGCGCCTAGCCAAGGCGCCAAAACGCGATCGATGAAACTCCGCTCGGTGTGGCCCTCGACGACGGCGATCACGCGCGTCGTACGGCGGCCCCCCCGCCGAAGATGTTCTTCCGCCACACCTCGCCCAGGCTGTACTCTTCGAGCCACTCCTGCAATTTGGCCGTGTCGGGGCGCGAGAAGATCGACTCAGGCCCGCGGCGGTCCACGACGATCACGTCCTGCGGCTTGAACTCGTCGACGAGCGCGGCCGATTGCGTGGCGACGATGACCTGGCTGTGAGCGGATGCCGCTTTCAGCAAGGAAGCGACGAGATTGAGCGCGTAGGGGTGCAGCCCCAGCTCCGGCTCGTCGATCAGGATCACGTCGGGAAGCTCTTCCTCAGGTTGCAGCAAGAGCGCAATGAGCGCCATCGCGCGCAACGTGCCGTCGGAAAGCTGGTGGGGACCGAACTCGACATCGGAGCCGAGCTGCTTCCAATTGAGGAGCATCTCGCGGGGGTTGAGCGCGCGCGGGGCGAGGCTGAAATCGTCGAAGAAGGGCGCCACCATCCGCACGGTTTCGCGGATGCGCTCATACGACTTCTGTCGTGTGATCTTAAGCCGGTGCAAGAATGGCGCCAGGTTGCCGGCGTCCCCGCGCAGGACGCGGTTGTCTTCGACGTTGCTCGCCGTTCGGATCGGCGAGGCAAGCGTCGTGTCGTGGAAGTGATAAACGTGAACGTTTTGAGAGAGGCAAATGAAAATGCCCGCGGCGATAAGCGGATTGCCGTCGTCTTGCTCTCCGTTTTGCTTTTGCGCAATAACCGTGGCGTGAGGGGCTTCGTCAACCTTTTCCATTGTCGCGTTCTTGGGCACAGCTGGGTGATGGATGCCGTAGGCGAGCGTGCCAGGGTCGGCCAGCGTATCAGGAGCACTGAAGACCAATCGCTGGTGCAGCGTGCCCGTGCCGGCCGGCGTCCGCAGCGTCAATGCCGCGACAATTTCGCTTGTCTGCTTGGGCCCTAAATATAGAAGAGCACCGGGTCCGCCGTGGCGCGCGACGTATTCTTGCAACTTCTTTCCCAGCGACGCGCGCAACAACTCGAAGAACGAGACCAGGTTCGACTTCCCCGATCCGTTGGCCCCGATCAACACGTTGATACGCGTCAAGTTGATTTCCGCACGGCGGATCGATTTGAATCCGCTCAGCTCGATCCGCGAAATCCAGGGCCGTGCTTCAGACATGAATGGCTATCCCTTCGTTAGCACCGCATCGAGGTTCAACAGCACGTTCGCCACCACCGTCCAGGCCGCTGCCTCGGACGTTTCGAGTCCCGATGGCAGGGGGCCCAGCGGGTCGGTCGCCAGCTTCTGCGCCGCCTCGGCGTTCTGTCGGTAGTGCGCGACCTCGCTGGCATACAACTCCACGAGCGCGCCGACTTGCGATTCGTGCGGCGGGCGAGCCAGGCAAAGCCGCAGCGCGAACCGCGCGCGATCCTCAGCCGTGCTGCCGCCTTCGCGCACGATGCGCCGCGCCAGCGCCTGGGCCGCCTCGACGTAGACCGGGTCGTTCAAGGTCACGAACGCCTGCAGCGGCGTGTTGGTGCGCACGCGGCGGACGGAGCAAATCTCGCGGCTCGGCGCGTCGAACGTGGCCATCGACGGATAGGGCACCGTCCGCCGCCAGAAGGTATAGAGGCCGCGGCGATAGCGGTCTTCGCCCGTGCTTGTGGCCCAGGTCCGCTCGCCGTTGAAGGCGGCCTGCCACAGCCCCGGCGGCTGCGGCGGATAGACCGACGGGCCGTAGGTCTTGTGCGACAACATCCCCGCCAGCGAAAGCGCCTGGTCGCGGACCGTCTCGGCCTCGAGGCGGAACCGGGCGGCGCGCGACAGGAGCCGGTTCAGCGGATCCTTGGCCAGCTTCTCCGCGTCCACCCTTGCCGACTGCCGGTACGCGGCCGAGGTGACCATCGTCCGCAAGAGCCGCTTCACGTTCCAGCCGCTCTCCATGAAGTCGACCGCCAGCCAATCCAGCAGCTCCGGGTGCGAAGGCAATTCGCCCTGCACGCCGAAGTCCTCTTCCGTCACGACAAGCCCTGTGCCGAAAAGCTGCGCCCAGAGCCGGTTGACCATGACGCGGGCGGTGGTCGGGTTCTTGCGGTCGATGAGCCAATAGGCTGCGCCAAGACGATTTTTAGGCCAGTCGGGCGACCAACCGTGTAACGAGGTGGGCGTGCCCGGCTCGACCGCCTGGCCGGGATTCAAAAAGTTTCCCTTCACCAGCACGTGCGTCTGGCGCTTTTGCGCTTCGGGCAGCTCTTCCATGATCGGCAGCGTGGGGATCGCCGGCCGCGATTTTTCGAGCGCGGCGATCCGATCGCGCACCGGCTTCTGTTCCGGCGCGATTGAACGGTAGTGGCCCGCAATACGATTGCGCTGCTCCTCGGTGCGTTGATCGGGCGGCGTATCGACGATGGCCAGCACGTCGCCGGGGATGCCGGTGCGGCGCGAGACGTTCGGATCGGTTGAAATGGAAAGCCTGAACCGGCCCAGCGAATAGCCGGGATCCTTGAAATTGTGCGCGAGGCGGAAGACGAGCCGCGTCGAAGCGAAACCGGCGACGGGCGAGGCGGGAATGAACACCGCGGCGTGCGCTTCCTTTTGCTTGGGCGCGACGGCCCAGCCGGTCTGGTCGCCGTTTTTCGGATCGATCGCGGCGGCGACGGCGAAACCCTGCTGCGAAAAATCGGCGCTCGCCTGGGCAAGTTGCACCGCGACGTTGCCCGACGGCGCGACCTGCGTGCTGGGGTTGGGATAGTCGGCGGGCGCGGTCTCGAAAACCACCTTGCGCTCCGCGTCGAGGATTTTCACGCGGTAGCCGGCCAGCCGCGACTGCAAGTTGTTGTCGCTGCGGTTCCAGACGACGATCGACTCAATGGGCCTTGCGCCGACCAGGTCGATTTCCCACCACGGGTCTTTCTCGGCCTTGGTGTGCGTGGTGCTCTTGGACTCGAAGTAATGGCCGTTGGTGTTGCCGTCGATGGCCAGGTTCGGCGGGCCGTCGAAATCGACGCTCGACTGGCTGGCCTTGCCACTGGCGGCGATATTCTGCCCGGCCGAAAGAACTTGCACCTCGGCCAGCGAGAGCATCCGGCCGTTGCCGGGCAGCTCGATGCGGACGAAGCGGCCCTCGACGCCGGTGCTGCTTTTCTCGGCATCGGCCGCGGTGACGGAGAATCGCGAGAGGACGAAATTGCCGTCGGCCGCGCGGCCCGATCCGCCGGCCGGCAGCGAGGCATCCGGGATCGCCTCCAGACGAAAGGCGGTGATGTTGCGGGCCGGCGTGCGGACGGAGATCGTGTAGGCGTCCTTCGCGGCCGACGGGCCGGAAACGAGCAGTGATCCATCGTCCTGCGACTTCAGTTCCGCCCCGCCCGTCGATTTGGCTTCCTCGACTTTCAGCACTTCCCACTGGGCCGACAAACGCAGCGTCTCCTCCCACTTCTGCTGAGCGGCGGCCAACTCGGCGGTGGGCGCGTCGAGCTGCTTCTTCAGCTCCGCGATCTGCCCGTCGATGCGCGATAGCTCGGTCAGGAGCTGCGGCGTCGGGCACTGCATGGCCGGCGTGTCGTCGCCCCGGTCGGCGTCGGCCGATTGGTTGAAAAACGCGTAGAATTGGTAGTACTCGGCGTTCGTGATCGGGTCGAACTTGTGGTTGTGGCACTTGGCGCAGCCCATCGTTAGCCCCATCCACACCAGGAAGGTCGTGTCGACGCGGTCCTTCACGGCGGCGACGCGGAACTCCTCGTCGTCGGTGCCGCCCTCGGTGTTCGTCATCGTGTTGCGATGGAAGGCCGTGGCCATGCGCTGCTCGATCGTCGGGTCGGGCAGAAGGTCGCCCGCGATCTGCTCGACCGTGAACTGGTCGAAGGGCTGGTTGCGGTTGAAGGCGTCGATGACCCAGTCGCGGTAGCGCCAGCCGTGGGGCCGGAGCGGGTCGGAGCCGTAGCCGGCCGAGTCGGCGTAGCGGGCCAGGTCGAGCCACATCCGCGCCCAGCGCTC